>JAITEG010000059.1 GCA_031282145.1 Spirochaetaceae bacterium
CCCCAGGATGATCCCCAACACCAGTCCAATTAAAATCCGGTAGAGCAGGTTAAAATCAAAATACCAGCTATACCATTTTTTTGCTGAACCCTTTCCGTCCATATCCACCTCCAATTTCAATTAAAAAAAATAAAGAATAAACCTTTCCTCAAACCTTAGTTCGGGGAAAGATTTGAACAAATGAGGAACAATTCCCTACTTAATGGTTGAGGTTGTTTTTATTATAAGAGCAGAAATTACCGATGTCAAACAAAAAGAGCAGAACTTCTCAAATCAGTCCTTCCAAGGGGGTATATAAAAGACCAAGGCTTGCGGCAGCTTCACGGCAAGTCATTTTGCCTTGGTAGCAGTTTATTCCCCGGGCAAGACCGCTGTCATCTTTTGCGGCCCATTCCAGGCCCTTGCGGGCAATCAAGAGTCCGTAAGAAATCGTGGCATTACTCAACGCTATGGTTGAAGTCCGGGCCACTGCACCGGGCATATTGGCGACGCAGTAATGGACAACCCCATCAACGGTAAAGACCGGATCATCATGGTAAGTGGGCCTGGTGGTTTCGCAGCAACCACCTTGATCAACGGCCACGTCAACAATGACGCTGCCTTTTTTCATCTGGGCAAGGTGTTTCTTTTTGATCAGTTTGGGCGTTGTGGCACCGGGTATGAGGACCGCCCCTATGACCAGGTCGGCTTCATAAAGCGCCTTTTCCAACACCGCTTCCTGACTGTAGAGGGTTTGTATTCTTGATCCGAAAATATCGTCCAGGTAGACGAGCCTGTCGGCATTGTTGTCAATGACGGTGACATCGGCTCCCAGGCCGCAGGCGATTTTGCAGGCGTTGGTTCCTACCACGCCGCCGCCCACAATAAGCACCCTAGCCTTGGGAACTCCCGGTACCCCGCTTAACAGCATACCCATACCCCCCATAGGACGCTCAAGGTATTTTGCGCCCTCAAGAACGCTTAGACGTCCGGCTACTTCGCTCATGGGCCTGAGCAGGGGCAGCGCGCCCCGGCTGTCCCGCACGGTTTCAAAGGCAACGGCCTTGACATTGTTTTTTAGAAGGGCTTGGGCAAGTTTTTTATCAGCCGCCAGATGGAGATAGGTATAGAGGATCTGGTCTTTTTTTATAAGGTCGTATTCTTCTTCCAGAGGTTCCTTGACTTTAATTATCATGTCGCAGGTCCGCCAGACTTCTCCAGCATCAGGTACCATAATGGCCCCTTGCCTGGCGTAATCCTCATCGGAAAAGGAAGAGCCTTCCCCTGCTCCTTTCTGAATATATACCTCGTGTCCATCTGCCCGGTAGGTATGTACATTGTCAGGGGTCATACCTACCCGGTATTCATGCCGCTTGATTTCGGAAACACAGCCTATCTTCATATTTTACCTCCTGATCGTAAGATAATGGAACGGTATCAAAACTGAAGTCCTGAACCGTTTTGGATGTTAATATGGTTTTATGGGCTGCCATCTTTGCCCGCTAGGATCCATAATAGATTATGCGGCGGTCTTTGTCAATGTATTTCGTAAAAAAAACATATTATTTTATATAAAAAACTTTATTACTTAGTTTTTTTACGAATTTCGTAATTTTCTGTAGATTGTCTTGTCCTGTGGAGTATAGTATGATACCATGGGCTATGCAGCCGGATGAAACAGACTGGAAGATCCTTGAGATACTTCAAAAAGGGTATGTCCCCAATAATACCATAGCCCGGGAACTCAATATTTCTGAAGGGACCGTTAGGGGGCGGATCAAAAAGCTCAAGGATTCGGGGGTAATGCGGATTAGGGCCCTGATAAATCCCGATGTACTGGAAAACAAGCAGCTTGTGCTGGTAGCCATACGGGTCGCCGAATCCCGGCTCCTTGAGGCAAAGGCGGAAGAAATTTCTGCCCTGGATAATGTTCTGTCGGTGTCCATCGTGTCGGGCCGCTACGATCTTATGGCCGAGGTATTGGTGGATTCCAACCGAGGGCTGGTTGAATTTCTCACCGAAGCGCTCTCTTCCATAGGGGGCATAGCCCTTACCGAAAGTTTCCTGCTGTTAAAAAATTTCAATAAGTTTGTGTAAGCGCCGCCGGTAGCTTTTAACTCCCCAGGGCAATAGTGATGTAATGGCGGGAAAGGCTCCTTACGATCTAAGTCTGATCCCGGCGGCGGTACCATTACCTGACGAGAATGCAAGGGCCGTGCGCCCTTATAGCGGAGTAGGGGGGCTCTTCTCCGTCCCCTTACATGGGCTAAAACCCCTTGGAGGGCTAGCGGACAGGAAAATCAAAATAAGTATCGGGATAGGGTTCCCGCTCGAGATTGTAATGCCACCATTCGTAGGGGTATTGTACAAAACCGGAGTTTTCCATAGCTTCCCGAAGGATAGCCCGGTTTTGTTTCTGCTCTGGGCTTAAATCCGGGTTTACCGCATGGGAACGGGGATCCATAAAATCGAAGATCGTGCCCATATTCAGTTCCTGATAGGTCTTGACGTCAACCAGGGTGAGATCCACCGCGGTACCCCGGGTGTGGGCGGACTTTTCCGCCACATAACCCAGCTCAAAGACCCGTTTCTTATCAACAAAGGGGTAGTGGATGGGCTTACGGCGTATATCAGCGCTGTCCGCTCCCCAACGCATAAAATGGTTTACCGCCCGCTGGGGACGGTAGGCATCAAAAAATTTAACCAAAAAACCCCGGTTCCGTAAAAGATCCGCAGCCTTCACCGCGCCCTGGGCGGCTTCTACGGTCATGACTACCAGGGGACGCTCATAACCGTCTATCCGGCAGCCCACAAAATTATCCGTCCCCCAATACTTTTGGTCCACGATACAATCCTCTATGAGGTCGTCAATATAGACGAAACCTTCAGGAAGCCCGTCTTTGGGTATACCGCTGGTACTCACGTTCATTTTTACGCCTCCGATAAACACACAACATACCGCGCTACGGAACGCAAACCAAAAGTTAGGCGCGGTATGTTATTCGGTGGGGGTTTAATACCCTCTGCACACTCCCGCGTGCGAGCCTTAGGGAACAAAGGCGCTGAACCACCGGGCGACAATCAGCCCCAGGGGAGTGCCGATGATATAGCCCCAAAGACCAACCAGAATGGCGGCAACCACCAGCATATCGTAGCCCTTGGCTACCGCCATGGCCGCCGCGGTAGAAGGACCGCCGATATTGGCGTTTGAGGCGATGGTCAATTCTTCAATATTCTGCTTGAACAGTTTTCCGATGAGGAGGGTCCAGCCGATGTTGATAAAGGCAATCAAACCGCAGAAAACAAAGAGCAGCGGCGCGTTAAAGATCACGTCTTTCAAGTCCGCGGGACAACCGATAACCACAAAGAACACATAGATAAGATAGGTTCCGATCTCCTGGGCGCCCTTGAGATTTTCAAAAAATTTGGGGAACAGGGACGTAGCCAGCACCGATACCACCGTGAGGAGTACATACTGGTTCCCCAAAATTAGAGCGGGAAGTCCCGTCCAGAACCCCGCCCCCTCTCCGGGATCCAGCATCGTCTTGAAGGCGCCCGCGATCTTGGTAGCCACCGTCACTATCACAAAGGCAGTCGCCACGGTTATGGCGATATCCAGGAGGGAAATGTCCTTTCTGCCCCAGAAAGCCGCCGCCATGGTTTTTGCCCTATCGTCCTTTCCCCGCGCCTCAATTTGGGTCTGGTACGGATGGTTATACCGTTTTTTAAAGAAGTTGCTGCTAGGTATCCACAGCAGCACAAAGATCACCAGGGCCATCACGAAGTTATCGGCGACAACCTCGGCGCTGAGCATGGTCTCGGAGATCTGGGTAGAACTCGCCACGGCAAAAAGGTTTACCCCGCCACCGATATAGGAACCGGTGAGGATCCCCGCCATTTTATCCAGCTCGGGAATAAAGTTCTTAAGAAGGAAAAAGGCGATGATGACCCCGATCAGGGTTCCTATGGCGCTGATATTAAAACACAAAAACATTTTCCCCGTATCTTTAATGATGCTTTTGATATTTGCCCGGAAGAGCAGCATCGCTACCGAAAGAGGAATAAAATAATCCCATACCGCGTCATAAACGGGCGACGCGGTGGGGATGATCCGGAAGTTAACCGCTAAGATCGCGAGAATGAGGCCGATCACCGGACCGGATAACCTTTCGGCCCACTTATAACGCTGTTCCAAAAAAATCGAGATGGTAGCAAAAAGAAACAATAACGCCCATAAGACCCAGGCGTCCCCTGCTTGTACTAAGGTACTCATAAACACATCTCCTTATTTTATAGCTCAGCGATCAAAAAAATCGCTAATTTATGGTAAACGAGGTTTAAAATTATTGTCAAGGAATTTATAAAAAAACTTACCCTGGAAGGCTTTTTTTAAGGAACCGGCGGTTTCCCTGGTCTCCAAGGGGTAAGAAAACCACTAAAAACCTCTTTTTTTAGTGGTTCCCTTTACAATTTTCTTCAAATTTATTACCTTGTTTTCACGGGAGGCTTTTTTATGGACGCATTGGGTTATTATAACGGTACCTGGGGCCCACTGGATGATATGACCGTACCCATGAACGATCGGGGAGTCTATTTCGGCGATGGGGTATACGACGCGGCGGTTTGCGTCAACCGGGTTATTTTTACCCTGGATGAACACATCGACCGGTTTTTTACCAGCGCGGAACTATTGGAGATTAAACCTTCCTGTTCAAAGGAAGCGCTTACGGCCCTGCTCCAGGATCTGGTTCAAAAGGTTGATAATGCGCCTCTCCTCGCCTACTGGCAATGGACCCGGGGCGCTTCCCGAAGGGATCATACCTTTCCGCCGGGGACGGCGAATCTTTTAATTATGCTTAAACCGATTGCCGTTCCCGATATTTACCGAAAAATCAAATTGATCACCCAGGATGACACCCGGTTTTTGCATTGCAATATCAAAACCCTCAATTTGATACCCAATGTCCTCGCCGCCCAGCGGGCTCGGGAGCGGGGTGGTAAGGAGGCGGTATTTCACCGGGGGGAAATCGTCACCGAGGGTTCCCACAGCAACGTGCATATTTTGAAGGGAGGGGTCTTTATCACCCATCCGGCGGATAACCTGATCCTTCGGGGCATTGCCCGTTCCCATCTGCTTGGGGCCTGTAAAAAACTCAAGGTCCCGGTGGAGGAGCGGCCCTTTACCCTGACGGAGCTGTTTAACGCCGATGAGATCCTCATTTCCAGTACCAGTACCATGGGGCTCAGCGCCGAGGCAATCGACGGCAAACCGGCGGGGGGCAAGGCGCCGGAACTGCTTAAAAAACTCCAGGATGAAGTTTTTGGGGAATTTTGCGCCGCCACAGGCTGGCAGCCGGGTGTGCGGTCATGACCCAGCGGGAGCTTACCGAATATAATCTGGGGAAAAGCCTTGATGCCCTGATGCACCTGGACCCCCGGGGCTATGGGGTTTGTACTATCCTCTATCACGGGGCCGCCCAACGGACGGGAAAGCCGGGGGTTCCGGGGAATCTCCCGGTTCCCTTGTCCATCCATGGGGCCCGGCATATGATGGCCCATATATCCCGGGGAAGTTTGGTATATATCATCACCGGCTTTGTACTCCACCCCTATAACCGGGCGGAAACCGACGGTCCCCCGGGGGCGCTGGCCTTGGCCCGTGCCCTGGTTGAGGGTTTTGACGCAAAACCCCTGATCATCTGCCCCGAAGAAGCGGCGGCGGCCATGGCGGCCCTTATTGAGACCGCGGGGCTTTCCGCTGAAACGGATCTGGAGGAGTTGAAAAGATCCCCCCGGGGGGTGGGGGTTTATACCTTTACCAAGGAAGCCGGGGAAGCGCCCGCCCGGGCGGCGGAACTCATGGCGTGGGGGAAGCCCTCCTATGTCATTGCCATTGAGGCTCCCGGGGCAAACGACCGGGGGGTCTACCATAATGCCGTTGGCCGGGATGTGAGCGCCCTGGAGGCAAAAAGCGACGTCCTTTTTGCCTCCCTGCAAAAGGCGGGAACCCCGAGTCTTGCCATCGGCGACCTGGGAAACGAATGCGGCATGGGCACCCTGCGGGATACGTTGATCTGGTACGTTCCCTACGCGGCCCCGGGGGGGTGTTCCTGCGGATGCGGTGGGGGTATCGTCGCCCAAACCGGGGCGGAGGTGGTGATCACCGCCACGGTCTCCAATTGGGCCGCCTATGGGCTCTGCGCCGCCCTGGGGTATCTTTTGGGGAGGATGGACCTCCTCCATACCCCGGAACTTGAGGCCCGCCTCCTGGCCGCAGCCGCGGAAGCGGGCCTGGTGGATATGTACGGCGAGGCCATCCCCGCGGTGGACGGGTTAAATAGTACCATCAGTATGTCCATCACCACCCTGATGGGAGAATGTGTTACCAATGTCATGGCCCACAAGGAAAAATGTAAAATCTGGTTTGCCAAAACCATAGAACGCGCCTTTTTTCAAAACCTGGTATAACCATGGGGAGCCAGCCCATGCCGGGGAAATTCCCCCGGATTAGTCCATGCGGTGAAAGCGCCTTGCTCGTGGAATTTGCCCCGGTAATTTCCGCCGCGGTCAATGACCGGGTGCAGGCCCTCGCGAAAAACCTTGTCAAGGATCCCCTTCCCGGCCTCATGGAAACGGTTCCCGCCTACGCGTCCCTCCTCGTGTATTTTGATCTCCGCCGGATCCGGTACGGTAAACTCTCTTCCCTAATTCGACGCCGGATTACCCAAAGCACGGCGGAGAAGGTCCCCTCCCGGACGCTGTTTTTTATTCCTGTCTGTTATGAAGGGGAATTTGCCGAGGATATGGAGGAGGTGGCTTTCCATACCTCCTTAAGTCCTGAGGAAATCGTCCGGCGGCATACCGCGCCCCGGTACCGTATTTTCATGCTGGGTTTTTTGCCGGGTTTTCCCTACCTGGGAGGGCTTGATCCGCGGCTGGAAACCCCCCGGCGCAAAAACCCCCGGACCATGGTGCCCCCCGGCGCCGTGGGAATCGGCGGGAACCAGACCGGTATCTATCCCCTGGCCTCCCCCGGGGGGTGGCAGCTTATCGGCCGGACCCCGGTCAGGCCCTACGACCGCCGCCTGGAGGAGCCGGTGTTGTACAAAACCGGAGACTTTATCGCTTTCTTCCCGATAGATTTGGGGGAATACGCGGAGATCGAAAAGCAGGTTGCCGCCGGCGCCTATGAAGTGAGACGGGAAGGGTATACCCCTTTCCCCAAGGAGTGTTAGGTTATGGGAATGCGGATCCTTGCGGCCGGTCCCCTGACCACGGTGCAGGACCGGGGGCGTTTTGGATTTATGGCCGCGGGTTTTTCCCCCTCCGGGGCTATGGATGATTTTTCCTTTTCCCTGGCCAATATCCTCCTCGGGAACGATGAAGGAGAAGCGGCCCTGGAAATGACCATGGCCGGTATTTCCGCGTTTTTCGACGGTCCCGCGGTGATCGCCCTTACCGGGGCGGACATAGAGCCGAGGCTTGACGGGAAACCGGTTGCCATGAACCGGGCCCTCGCGGTGGGGGCGGGGACGGTGTTTTCCTCCTCCTTTGCCCGGGAGGGCTGCCGGAGCTATCTCGCCGTGGCCGGGGGCCTGGCCTTGCCCCCGGTCCTCGGGAGCCGTTCCACCAACCTGAAGGCGGGAATCGGCGGCCTTGCGGGGCGGAAGCTGCAGGAGGGGGACTATCTCCCCTTCCGCGCCCCCTGCGCCCTCCCGGGGATGGAGCAGCGGGTCTACCAAGCCCCTCCCCACAAGGCCCCCGTCCCGGGGCAGAAGCCGGGGCCCCTGCCCTTGATCCTGCGGGTGGTTCCCGGCGTCCAGGAGGGCCTCTTTTCCCCCGGGGGGCTCCGGACCTTTTACACTTCGGTGTATACCCTGTCCCCGGACTCGGACCGGATGGGGATCCGCCTTGAAGGCCCCCCGGTGGAATCCCGGGGGGGGACGGATATTGTCTCCGACGGCATTGTTGCCGGGGCGGTACAGATTCCCAACTCCGGGCAGCCCCTGGTCCTCATGCGGGACCGGCAGACCATCGGCGGCTACGGGAAGATCGGCACGGTGGCCGGGACGGATCTCGCCTTCCTCGCCCAGCTGCTTCCCGGCGCGCCGGTGCGCTTTAAAAGAATATCCCTCCGCCGGGCCGAGGGAATGTATTTCCGCCGGGCGGCATATATCAAGAAACTTAAGCAAACATTAGGAGCGAGTGAGTGATGAATCCTTTTGACTACGCGGATATGAGCCCTCGGGAAGCCCGGAAAATGATCCGGGAAGGGGCCTATACCCATCAAACCTCGGGGATGTGCGGGGCCTACGCCCAGGCGAACCTCGCGGTGCTTCCCGCGGAATACGCCTATGACTTTCTGCTCTTTA
>JAITEG010000089.1 GCA_031282145.1 Spirochaetaceae bacterium
GCCGCGTAACCCGCAAGCGACAAAATAGTAATTAAAATCACATAGGGAAATTTGGAACGGTAATAAGCCATGGGATTAATGCCCAGCATGGGACCGGTAAAGAATATATCCCCCAGGGCTATTTCATTGCCGATTAAACCGGCCGCGCAGACGGCGCCAACATAGAGAGAGGCATTCCCGCCTATACCCTCGGCCAATTCTACCGCAAGGGGTATACCGATAGCGTACATTGCCCAGGGATTGTCAATCAGGGCGCCCACCAGGGTACAAATGCCAAAGATAATCGCCGGCAGGGTCCAGACTTGGCCCCCGATAATATTCTTCACCATGGAATTAAGCCAGGCGGAAAAGCCGATTTCATCCACCCCCGCGGCAAAACACTTACCCATCACAAACATGACAATAGGCGCAAGCATACTTTCAATACCGAAAACTATATTCCTAAAAAACTGTTCCGGGGTCATGTACTGCTGGAAACAGTAGAGAAAAAACGTAAATATCAGGGTTATAATCATCCCGTAAAGCACGTTTACCGAAAAGCCGCCCGCCTCCAGAGAACCGGCGGCAACGGAAGATACGATAAGTACCAATACCGGCAGAACCAGGTTCGCCACCCGTCCCCGGTTGGCCCCTTCCTGATCCTCAACAACATCGGTGCCCGGAGGCCAGAGGGCCCCGCCTTCTTTAACCCGTTTTACGGCCGTCTTCAGGGGGCCTGCCAGGGGAATAAGCCCCAGAGACAGGAGCAGTATGAACGCTATGGTAAACAGCGATGAAAAATTGTACCGCACCGCGCTGAGAAAAAGCAATTTATCGCCGCTTGCCAAAAAGATCACCCCGGAAAGGTAAATGCCGGTCAGGGAGATCGGGTTTATTATACAAAGGGCCATGGGCGACATGCCCATCACCATAGCGGATTTTTCCCGGGCTATCCGTTTCTGATCCGACAGGGGCACGAAACAGGCGCCGTTGATAAGGATGCACAGGTATTCGTCAATAGCCACCAGCACCGTGGAGAAAAAAGACGCAAGAAGCGTACCCTTTCCGGATTTAATGTTCTGTTCCGCCACCTTCTTAAGCGCGTTGATACTGCCCGATGCGGAAAAGAGCCGGGTCAAAGATCCCATGAGTACAACCAGGAGGATAATATCCGGGGTTTCCACTACCGTATTCAGAATGTGCGTGTAAAAGCCGCTGAGAAAATTCAGTTTTGACAGCAGAATCGTGATAAGCATAACCGCAAGTACCAATGATTCCAGGGCACGGCCGGTTATGATAATATAACCCACCAAAAATGCTATAGGCAGGCAGAGCCAGACCGGATGTACCTGTCCCGGTGTCATGCCGGGTGAAAAGAGCAAAATATTAAAGAAGAGAAAAAAAACAATGTAATAATTGATGAAAAGGGACAACGGGGTTGCTTTGATGCGGGAGCCGGAAACCCCCAGCCCGCGGCGGGAGTTGAGCGCCCGAATAAGCTTGCGGTACCGGTCGGTTCCCTGATCGTAGACGTTCTTTAAAAAAATGCCGAAAATTCCGGGGTTATTTTTTAACAGGGCATGAAGTATGCGCTTGTCAAGTTCATAAACAAGAACATCACCCCAGGCCTGAACATCGGCGCCCCGCTTGTCCCCGGTAATGGCGGCAATTTCACCGAAATAACGTCCGGGCTGCAGCTCGTTAATAATTTCGTTGCGCGGACCCCGGACATTCAATACACCGTCTTCAATAAAATACATGGCCGTGGAGGCGTCGCCCGCACGGCAAATATAGGCATTGTGCTGGTACTGCCGGAGAACCAAATGCCGCTTGATGTAATTCAGTATTTTTCTTTCTCGTTCAGTATCCCTGAATTTAAAGAAATCCCTGATATACTCACGGGTTATTACCTTTGGTTCCATGACGCCGGCAGAAACTTGGCTTAGTTTCTCACTTCGGCTTTTGACGCGGCCAGAAAAGCCTTCCATATCCGGACATGGGCATCCTCGGCTTCCTGGGAAAGATTTTCGATCATCTCGAAATTCCTGAATCCCGGAAGGATAAGGGACTCTTTATTCGCCTCGCTGATGTACTGTTCGGATGCCTTAAAAGTACAGTAGTATCCCAGGTATTCAAAGCACTGGGCTCCCCGCCGGGGATCCATAATATAATCCAGGAAGGCGTGGGCCGCGTTGGAATTCGGCGCTTTAACGGGAATAAAGGCCGGCATTATGCCGAAGCCTATCCCCTCCTTGGGGAATACCATTTTAAGATTGGGCTTCCCGGCCTTTGCGGCGGTTGCCATACTGGTATATACCACGGCGGCGCCTACATTTCCGTTGAGTATATCCTGCTGGAGGTGCTCGTCATCAACAACCTTAACATTACCGGCAAAGCGCTGAAGCCACTGACCGGCAGCGTTAATATCCGCCACATTTTCCGTATTATAACTTTTTCCCAGGGCCTTGAGGGCCATTCCGTTGATCACCCGGTAATTCCCGATGATCCCCACGTTGTTCTGTAGGGCGCTGTTGAGAAGGTCTCCGTAACCTGTAACTTCACTCCTGATTTTGGAAGGATCGTACACAATGGTCTGAACACCGGCGCCGTAAGGAATGGTATATTCATCGGAGGGATCGTAAAATTGATGCTGAAACACGGGATTGATATTTTTCAGATTGGTAAGCTTTTTCTTGTCGAGCTTCCGGGCAAGCTGATCTTCGGAAATGACAAAATCGACAATATAGTCGTCGGCGATCACCAGATCGTAATACCCGCCCTCTTTGATTTCCAGCTCCATGAGCATATCTTCGTTATACACGAAAGTTTCCAGCACTACCTTGATGCCGGTTGCCCTGGTAAAACCGTCCAGAATTTCCTGGGGGAACATTTCTTCCCAGGTATAAATATAGAGTTCCCGGTTCCGCTGGGCGAAAACGGACAACAGGGGAAGCGCCAAAAGCGCAAAAAAGACCAGCAATTTAAGTTTTTTCATAGAGATACTCCTCTTTAAACAAGATTTTTTTAAACGTTTTCAAAGCCGGGCATCCTGAGAACGTCTCCATATTCATTTGGGACAATTCAATCTCCCCGCCAAAAGATGCCGGATAATAAACGTTAGTATACTAAAGTCACCGTCAAATGACAAGCGGATCGGTCCAAAACCGGCGGGGCGGATCATTGGTTTATAGATTCTATTCTTACCTCTGTAGACCGGGTAACGCCAATACTCTGGGCGGCGGCCCGGGAAAGTTCGAGAATACGGGACTGAGAGGCCCGAATCCGGGCGGTCACGGTAGCGACTACCGATTGCTGGGTTCTTACATTGGTTACCCTGATTTTTGTCCCCACCAAAAGCGAAGGATGGGCGGCCGTCATGTCATTCCCGTCCCTTCGGCCTACGGCCAGCCCCACCTGAAAGAAATTCCGTACCCTGGCCCTTATGGCCTTGCGCTGGGTTATCTTGGGAACCTCGGCAATTCTTACCCGGGTATACCCCTTAAGAAGATCTATCCCCAAAGGCGCCGCGGCAGTCGAAGAAATAGCCGCCACCCAGTCAGGATTTTCCTCTATCCGTCCGCCGACCTGCATTTGAAGCTGTCTGGGCGGATTAGCGTCCAGGTTGGTCACCACAACCTGAGTACCAAACGGATAAGTAGGATGAGAAATATAGTACCCCGTTTCATTCGTTTCATATAGGAACGCGTTTCCCTCTTCTACCCTGGGAATCTTGACCCGCGGCTGTTGGGTGAAACATGGCACTAGTACAACATACAGCAATCCAAGTAATGCGAATTTTCTCATTATTTCGGTCTCCTACTTCTTTTATTATACCACATAAAAGAATAAAAAAAGGGGAAATCGCCCTTTTCCTATAATTTCATAGTAAATTTATAGGAAATAATGAAGAACCCCGCCGCAAGCAGCGGGGTATCTTCGTTCGAGAAGAAAAAGTCCTACGGACTTTTCTCATTTTGTACCGGGGGTCTGCTACCCCGCCATCATTGGCAATTGAATTAAACCGCCCCAAGGGGCGGGGTATTAGACCCCCCTCGAATAAAGTCAGGTAAAATCATTTTATGCGCGCACGATTTGTCAAAGTAGACGGTGATACCCCCTTATTGTTCCCTGAAGATTTGCGGGAATGGCTTTCGGAAGACCATCTGGTTCACTTTATCATTGAGGCGATTGAACAACCGGATGTCGGTATGTTCAAAGTGAATACTACCGGCAGTGGGAGCGAACAGTATCCGCCTGCGATGATGGTGATTTTGTTGCAGTATTGTTACGCGACCGGGCGGATGTCCAGCCGGGTGATAGAGGAAGCAACGTATAGCGATGTGGCGG
>JAITEG010000013.1 GCA_031282145.1 Spirochaetaceae bacterium
CCCAGGTAGTCGTTGGCGTCCCCGGCAAGGCGGAACGTAATGCCCCTGGCGAGGAATGCCCCAAAGCTCTGCCCCGCCGAACCGTTAAAGTCGACGGTGATAAAGTTTTCAGGCAGCCCGTAGCCGCCAAAACGGGAACTAATCTCCCAGGAAAGCATCGCCCCAACCGCGCGGTCGGTATTCTTAATCGGCAGAGAAAAAGCCGCGGGAATCTTTCGCTCCAGGGCGTCCCGGCATTTTTCAATAAGGGTTCTGTCCAGCACGTTCCGTATTTTGTGAATCTGATCGGTTTCGCAGTGCAGAGCCTTTCCGCCGGGAATATCGGGCCCCTGTTCCCGGTACAGCAGCGCGGAAAGATCCACGCCGGCGGATTTCCGCTTGAGGCTTTGCTTCTGCACCAACAGGTCCGTCCGGCCTACCATGTCGTCGAATTTTCTAAAGCCCAGCGACGCCATAATCTCCCTGGTTTCCATCGCAAGGAAACGGAAAAAATGTACCAGGTCTTCACTCTTTCCGGCAAAGCGCCGGCGGAGTTCCGGGTCCTGGGTGGCGACTCCCATCGGACAGGTGTTTTCGTGGCACTTCCTCATCATCACGCAGCCGAGAACGATAAGGGTTGAGGTCCCGAAACCGAATTCCTCGGCGCCAAGCATCGCGGCAATCACAATGTCCCTGCCGGTCTTGAGCTGCCCGTCGGTTTGAAGCCGCACCCTGCCCCGCAGGCCGTTCCGCACCAGGGTCTGGTGGGTTTCCGCGAGGCCCAGCTCCCAGGGAAGGCCCGCGTGGCGTATGCTTGACTGGGGGCTTGCCCCGGTCCCGCCGTCGTAGCCGGAAATAAGTATGTTGTCCGCGTGGGCCTTCGCAACCCCGGCGGCTACGGTTCCGACGCCCGTTTCGGAAACCAGTTTGACACTTATCCGGGCTTTGGGGTTGGCGTTTTTCAGGTCGAAGATAAGTTCCGCGAGATCCTCTATTGAATAGATGTCATGATGGGGAGGCGGACTGATAAGGGTAACTCCCGGCGTCGAATGCCGTGTTTTGGCAATCATCGCGTCAACCTTGTGCCCCGGAAGCTGGCCGCCTTCGCCGGGCTTCGCGCCCTGGGCGATCTTTATCTGAAGCTCAATGGCGTTCGCGAGGTATTCGCTCGTGACCCCAAAGCGGGCCGACGCGACCTGTTTGATGGCGCTCCGCAGCCAGCGACCGTCACTCTGAACGGGGAAACGTTCCGAGCTTTCGCCACCCTCGCCGGAATTGGAACGTCCCTGGATTGAGTTCATCGCCGCCGCTATGGTTTCGTGGGCTTCTTTGGAAATTGAGCCGAAGCTCATCGCCCCCGTGGTAAAGCGTTTCATGATCGTTTCAACGCTTTCCACTTCCTCTATCGGCGCCGCCTTTTCCGGGCCGCCGGGAACGGCGCCCGGTCCAGCGAAATCAAGCAGGCCCCGGATTATGTGAGGCGACTGGTTCAGGGTGTTCGCGGCGGCGCTGAACTGCTTAAAGCGGCCGTAATCACCGGTACGCGCCGCCCACTGGAGCAAATGAATCGTTTCCGGGTTCCAGGCGTGCCGTTCCCCGGTTTTGCGCCAGCGGTACTGGCCGGCTTCGGGGAGCAACGCGTCCGCCGGGGAATCCGGAACGGAACCGGAAATCCCGCCGGGATTTCCGGCCGGCCCGTCAAGCCAGCCCGCCAGGGCGTTACGGTACAGGGCAAGGGCCTCTTCTTCCAGTTCGGCAAAGCCCGCGCCGCCGATACGGCTCTGGGCACCCCGGAAGCATTTGTCCATGACCGCCTGGGAAAGCCCGACGGCTTCAAAAATCTGCGCACCCCGGTACGAACGGAGCGTACTGGTTCCCATTTTGGACATCACCTTGAGCATGGCCTTTTGCAGGCCCTTGAGATACTGCTTTTCCCCGTGGCGGTAATCGCCGATTTCCCGGACCTCAAAGTCGCTTCGGGGGACGGCCGTACCCTTATGGTTGGCCTTGGCGGCGCGGTAAATGGCGGCTATGGCCGCGAGGGCGCCGTAGGGGACCACCAGGTCCGCGCCGTACCCAAAAAGCAAGGCAAAGTGCATAAGCTCCCGGGGTTCCGCGGACTCAACGATGATCGAAACCTTCATCCGTAAGCCCTCCCGGATAAGGCCGTGGTGGACCGCGCCGGCGGCTAAGAGGGCCGGTATGGCACAGCGGCCCGATTCAGGGGACAAGCCCGCCCGGTCGGATAAGATAAGCAGGGCGATACCCTCTTGGGCGGCCTTAACCGCCTCGGCAACCAAACGGTCCAGGGCGGCCTCCAGGGAAGAAAGGCGGACCGGGCTGTTACCCGGCTCCTCCCCGCCGTCCAAAAGGGGCACGTAAAAGGTGGCGTCCAGGTCACGGCAAGGGAAGTATACGGGATTCAGGGCTTTGAGGCGGTCCAGATCCCCCGGGGAGAGGATCGGGCTCAGGACCTTGATCCGCCGGCCGTGGGTTTCAGCCTCCTCCAGCAGGTTCCCCTGGGGCCCCACGAAGCTGGTCAGGGTCATTACCAGATCTTCCCGGATGGAATCAATGGGCGGGTTAGTTACCTGGGCAAAGGTCTGCTTAAAATAGGCGTATACCCGTTGGCTTATATCGGAAAAAATCGCCAGGGGAGTGTCGGTCCCCATGGAGCTGGTCGGTTCCTGACCGCTTTCGGCCATGGGGAGGAGGAGCCGTTCCTGGTCCTCCCGGGTATAACCCATGGCCCGCTCCATAAACAGCACCGCCCGGTCATCGGTAAAGAGGCGCTCCCCCTCGGGGACAGGCTCCTCCTTATCCTGTTCCAGGGTCAAAAGGTGTTTTTTCATCCATTGGGTATAGGGCTTGTTGCCGCAGACCTCCTCTTTTACTTCGGAATCGGGGATGATCCTGCCCGCAGCCAGATCCACCAGGAGCAGTTTTCCCGGCAGTAAACGGCCCTTATAGGCCACATCGGCGGCGGCAAAATCCTGGATCCCGGTTTCGGAGGCCATGACAATAAGGTCGTCCTTGGTGATGGTATACCGGGAGGGCCTGAGCCCGTTCCGGTCCAGGGTGCCCCCCACATAACGGCCGTCACAGAATACCATGGAGGCAGGCCCGTCCCACGGCTCCATGAGGCAGGCGTGGTACTCGTAAAAGGACTTAAGCTCCTCCGGGATGGGATTCCGGTTGTTCCACGCCTCGGGGATGAGCATCATCAGGGCATGGGGGAGGCTGCGGCCGGACATCACGAGAAATTCCAGGGCATTGTCAAAACTCGCGGAATCGCTCCGATCCGGTTCCAGTACCGGAAGGATCTCCCGGAGTTCCGCGCCAAACCGGGGATGGGAAAAAAGCGCCTCCCGGGCGGCCATCCAGAAACGGTTCCCCTTGATGGTATTGATTTCCCCGTTATGGGCCAGCATACGGAAGGGCTGGGACAAGGGCCAATTGGGAAAGGTGTTGGTGGAAAACCGGGAATGTACCAGGGCAACGGCGGTCTTTATCCCCTCATCCTGAAGCTCCGGATAATAATCCTTGAGCTGATTGGGCATAAGCATACCCTTATACACGATGGTCCGGCTGGAAAGGGAGGGCAGATAACATTCCACCGGAGATTTCTTCAAACGGTCTTCACCCCGCAGGGCTTTCTCCAGTCTTTTTCTAAAAACATAGAGCTGAAATTCCAGGTCCGATATCCCGTTGCGGCCGTCTTCCCCCGGTTGAACCGGAGAATCCGGGCTGAGGGGCGCCAAAACCACCTGTTCCACCAGGGGCTCCACGGACCTGGCCATGGAGCCCGCCACCCCGCTTTCCGTGGGGACCTCCCGCCAGGCAAGAAGGCGCAGGCCGCTCTTTCCGGCAAGCTCCTCAATCAGCTGTTTGCAAAAGGAACGAAGCTCCCCGGCCTTGCGGTCCGTTCCCCGGCCGGGCAGAAACACCAGTCCCGTCCCGTAATTTCCCGGCTCGGGAAGTCCGGGGATAATCGTTTTATAATATCCATGGGGGATCTGTATTAATACGCCAGAGCCGTCCCCGGTCTTGTTATCGGCGCTTTCCGCCCCCCGGTGCTCCATGCGTTCCAGAACCTCTAATCCCCGTTTTACTATATCATGGGAAGGACGGCCCTTAATATCCGCGACAAACCCTATTCCACAAGCATCATGCTCATCTTCCGGCCGGTAAAGTCCTTGACGGCTACACTGGTCAGCCCCCTCTTCGTATTCACCCATGAAAAACTCCTCAACCTATTATTTTTATATGGAATAGTGTTTTTATGCAAGATATCTGCATAAATTTTCAATAATTCCCCGTTAAACCACTGGCTGGTACGGAAAAAGAGCAATCCCATTTGTATCAATATGAGGAATCGGGATACCCTTGCTTTTAGAAATGCCGGTAATTGCGAAAGCCAGGGAACCTCCTGCGTCAGGCCCCGACGTGCTGCAGGAAGTTCCGGATCTGATCCCGGGTAAGCCCCACGCCTTCCGGGGAGTCCAGCTTTTTGTCCGGGGTTCCCTTTCGGAGTACACGGAAAGCGGGGACGGCCCAAACGCCGCTTTGTTCATAGGCCAGA
>JAITEG010000160.1 GCA_031282145.1 Spirochaetaceae bacterium
TTTCTCACAGCCCGAAGGCTGCAAGGAATACCACTTCAAGCGCCCCGCCCTCTCAGGCAGGACTCCTTCTCGATTCTTACGCTTGCTTAAGGCGTATCCGGTCTTCCCGTTTACGCCTCTAATATCCCGGTCCCCCGGAATACCTGCACTGCTTCTTCCGACTCCGTCCGGTCTCCTTCCACTTCCCTTGCGGTCCGCTTCTCCCCTCCGGCCGGAATCTTCCCTCCCCTTCCCTATATTGCCAAATATCACCGCAGACCCCTTCCCAGAGTTCCGCTTTTTCCCGTTTTTGACGGGTTTTGAGAGTATACAATACCTTCAACACTATTGTCAAGAACCTGAGCTGTTTTTTAATCGTTAAATTTAAAAAAACCGCTGTTTCTTCTCGAAGGTAAGAAAGACCATACTATACTTCTAAAAGAATTACAAGCCCTTTTTTGATTTTTTTTTATTTTTTTTAAAACTTCTTAAAAAACCACCGGTCCCCAAAAATTGACCCCGGATAACCCGGACTTTTACGTTGATTGGAAGACCGGGATCCCTACCTCAGAGCTTACTCCGAAAAATTTACTACCACCGAAAATGTTGTAACCGATTTTCAGAAGGGAATATGGTCCCCAAAACCCGCGCCGCAGGGGAGAATACCATAAATTTCCTATCCAATCAACAACCTCGCCCTGAAGGGCGAGGTATGTTGTTCTCGAAAGGTGGTTGCACTCAGGGGTTTAATACCTTTTTAACCGCCCTGAAGCTCGTACGCGGGAGCGTACAGAGGGTATCAAACCCCTTCGGCACGAATGAAGATACCCAGGGCTTGCTCCTAGGTATCTTCATTCCCCTACGCAGGGGGTTTTCGGAACTTCCCTATAGTTTTACCCTTTCCGGTTCTGCAGATCCTGTTCCCGTTTCTCAATGCTCTCCTTGACCAAGGCGATTTCGGCAAGTATCGCCTTGATGGCCGGAGTATCGGAGGTAATACCAGGGCTTTCATGTTCCACTAAAGCGCTGTAGACCTCGGTCCCCAGGCGACCGATGAGTCTTTGCGCCTGACCCTCAAGCTGTTTTATTTCCAGCTTTAAAATCGTGGTTTCCCCCAGGTCCTGTGCCTTGGTCCCGGCTTTTTGCAGGATATCCTTGGATGCCTTGAACCCCTTTTCACCCAGATCCTGGGCTTTAGCCCCCGCTTTGGACACCAATTCCTTTGAAACCTGGGCGCTGGTCTCAAAAAAATTCTTCATTCTGTCACTAAATGCCATGGTTCCTCCTCCCGCCGACTTAAAAATCAATATAAGGGCGGTTATTTATGCATGATCCCAAGGATAGCCAGATCGTCGTACTGATCCTCTTCCTTAAGATGAGTATAATACATATACGCATCATTTCCAGGGTTTGCCCGGGTATTAAGACAATATTCCCGGTATTGAAGAAAATGATCCTGTAAAAAATGGTCTACCTTTTTATCTACTAATACCCGGGAATCCTCTCCCGCCCGGGGGTCCCGGTAACAGCGGAACATCTTTTCCACCGAAACCAAAGCAAGAATCGCTTCTTCCACGGTGCCTTCACAGCTGGTGAAATCAAAAAGCAGTTTCTTCTCTCCTTCGGGGTTATGGTATTTATACAGGGAATAGAGCTTTTTATTCATCACCGCGTTGATGATGTCCCGAACCCGGTCAAAGCCCAGTGCTTCGTTTCCCTGGCCGGCCATGTGGTTTCCGTGGGGGGTATCGGGAGGGCTCTCAGTACAGAGGATCTCCGTAAAGTTTTTATCCCGGAATTTCCGTTTGGCATCTTCAATGCCATCGGTGTAGAGGAAGAGAATATCCCCCCGGTTAAAAGTGAGGGTTTGTACCGTATAGCCCCCCATGGATTTTACCAGGGAGTTGGGTAATACCCCGATGGCGGGGGTTTCACGAAGGGTGGTGGTTTTTATTCTTTGGTTCTCCGCATCATACCAGTGTACGATATTATCCCCGGCATTACAGAACCGGGCCAGTCCGGTCTGGGAATCGAAAAGGCAGAGGGTAAAAGCTGCGAACCGGTCCTTAAAAGACTGGATTTCGATAAAGTCGTTGATTTGGTACGCCAATTCCTCTATTTGAAAATCCTGTTCGGCGGGATCCCAGTTTTTAAAATAGGTGAGGAACATGGTGGCCACCTGGATCATGATCAGAGCCGCGGGGATCCCCTTACCGGCAACATCACAGATAATGATGGCAAAGTACCGGCCGTCCAGATCCAAACAATCAAAATAATCCCCCGAAACCCCCTTAGCCCCCTCATAATACCCAAAAAAACTGATGTCTTTCGTTTCCTTGTGACCGAAGCTCAGCTTGTTCCCCTCCTGGTTACTTTCCAGAGGGATAAACTTTTTCTGTATTTCCTTGCCGATGGAAAGATCTTGGGATGCCAGGGATGCCTGTACCAGGCTGTGGGTCATATCGTTAATGGTATTTCCCAAAAGGGCGATCTCGTCCCCGGAGTTCAGATGGAGGTCCACCCCCACAAGCCGGGACTTATCCTCCGTATCCCGGATAAGGGCCACATGATCCAGCAGTTTCCTGATAGGACGGATAAGCAGAATCGAAAGGATCAAGGCCCCCAGGATACCGATAAAAAGGGCGGTGATTGCCACCACCAGAATGAGTTCCAGCAGGGTTCGCTGTCCCCGGGAGATCTGTTCCATGATCGAATCAAGGGAAATTTCCAGCCGTATGAGGCCCCGGAAATAGATATCTTCCATACCCTGGCGGTACATAACGGGCTTAAAGAGGATAAACCTATGGCTTCCGGTTTTCATAATATATTCGGTGGAGAACTCCGGCAGGGAACCCACTTCCCGGCTTATTTCGGCCAGCCGTTCGGTTAACCGGGCGTCCAGGGACCGGGTAGTAACCTGAATATCCTCGAGCCGCCGAAGGCTGGCCGGATCGGGAGCAAGCGCCAGGGAAACCCCTTCCTGGGTAAGCGCGGCGATACTGGCGCTGAGATCCCCCACTTCTTCCTGGGCCCGTTCGTTTAATTCCCGGACTATCTCTTCCAGCCAGGGGGAAAGGGCATCCCGGAGCCGGGAGATACCGGGCTCAAATTCCACGGTGTCTATTTTGGAGAGGATATCCGGATCATTGGTGGCCCAGACATAGTCGTCAAATATGGTAGAGGCCGAACCAAACCCGGTGATAGTTACATATTCCACCTCCGGGACAGCGGCGGATTGATCCGGGAGGAAGCCCAATTCCAGTACGTTCTCCGCGGGGAGGAAGAGTTGGACGGCAGAGGCAAGACCCTCTAAAAGCACGACGGACCGGTTCCAAAGGCCCCGGAGCAGAGTTTCCTCCTGGGTTCTGGTCATCATATAGTAAAGGGGGGCGGAAACGATCAACACCACCAGGAGTACCAGGGTTATGGTGTATGAAGCGAGTTTTAAACGTAATCCCACTCCCCGGGTTCTGATTTTTTTCATGCGCTTTTTCTTTTCCATGGGCATAAGATCTCCTGTCATCAAGGCAGCCGCCTCTACCTGTACGACGGCACTGTCCGCCATTACCGTGCCAATTCCCCGAACCGAGCTTACCGACCCTATACCGCAGAACACCATGATCGCCATGAGTAACGGCAGGATCATATTGAATACCCACCGGCGTTCCCTCGAAATCGCCCAGGAGGGCCGCCAGACCTGGGAATAGTCCCCATATTTGACCGTACCGATCTCATCCACCAAGACCAGAGGGCCGGTCAGATAAAGCCCCCGGGAGGGATGTTCCACCCCTATATGGTAATGGCCTTCCACAAGGTCATCAATACCTTCCAGGGTAATTTCCCGGTCCGAAGGAATTTGAAAATCCCCCCGGTCAAAAAGGAATTCCCGATCATAGGGAGGAATCCCGTCCAGGTCCAGAAAAACCCGCCGTATAGCGCCGTCTTCGGTAAATCCCTGTCCCAGGAACTTAAGAAAAAGCCGTCCCTGATCATCCTGGCGGGCATCCACATAGCTTATCAGGGTATGGGGAACATATTTGTTGGTTCGCAAAAAGATTCGGGAGGGTTCACCGATGTTCCCCGCCTCATCCACGGCGGCTAGGGTGAAGCTCCAGATCCCGTTATTCTGATTGGTATAGGAGACCGAGCGGTTCCCCCCCCGGATCCGCGGAGGGGGCGGGGAGATTGGGAGGAGCGGGCCTGGGGTGTCGGACAAACTCTTTTCCGGTTCCCGGCCGAGGTATTCCAGGTTCCAGGTATACCCCGCGACATCCGATACCGGGAGCGCAGGCCACCTCAGGGTAAAAGTATTGGAGAAGAGGTACCCCTCGCCGTCCACCGGGGGTTCGATAATGTTCACCGCCGGAGGAGCAGTGGTATCCCGGAGGTATTCCAGCCTGACCGGGGGGGACCAGTTTCCCGCATAATCCTGGGCGATGAGGGTAAAATACCAGGTTCCGTCCTCACCGGCATATTCCTCAACCGACAGCGTCGAACCGATAGGGACCCGAATCTGTTTTGGGGGTTCCACTTCGGGGGAGCGGCTCCAGACATAGGAAAAACCCCGGATTCCCGAAGAATCCGGGGGAACCGTCCAAGAAATCCGCGCCCGGTTACCCCGAATTGGTTTACCAGGGGTAAAATTTTCAGGCCGGAGCCGGGGAGGAACAACAGACCGGTCAGGGAACCGGGCATAGATCCGGGTTATTCCCCGGAAGGTTCCCTGCCAGAATAGAGAGAGTCCATCCCTATCCACCACCGGACGGGCGAAAATCGCGTCTCCACCGGTAACGCCGGAAAGATCGTAATTTTGCCAGATGGTTCCCGATTGTTGGGCCAGAAATACCCGATTATCCCCCCGGCGGTTATCAAACCAGACAACGGTGATTTCCCCCTCATACAAGAAGGCAATGGGGTTATTACCATAGATCCCGGCGGTGTTTATCCGGTGGATTCCCCCTTCGATACTACCGTCTTCCCGGATAAAGGCACCGTAGATCTGGGGGGATTCGGCGGCATACCGGCGTTCCCATACCAGGTAGAGCCGGTTTTTCTGATCCAATAGAGAGGGCCGCTGATGGTCAGATCGGTCCGGGACGGCGGTACTTGGGGAAAAGCTTTGGGATCCGGTGATCCGCCGGGGAGATGTCCAAGTGAGTCCCCCGTCGGAGCTGGAGGTAATAAACAGTTGGAAGGCGGAATTACCAAGGCCACCCTCCACCAGGGATTGAAAAACCACATAATCGGTGTTGTCCCGGGAACTCAGGGTTGGAAGAAAATTGAAGGTCAGGGAACTATCCCTGACCAGGGGCGTAAAGGAAGACCAGGAAAACCCGTCTTCGGACCGGGCGTAATACAGATCCAGGGATTGCCCTATCCCCCGGCTGATAAAGAGGTAATACCCCCCACCGGAGCGGGAAAAGATCCGGGGAGCCACGGAGGTTTCGGAGCCGAAATTGAGGCGGACCTTACGGAAGGTTTCCCCCTGATCATCGGAAATAAGGAGTTCCGTTTCGGCGGAAGAAACTGCCGCGGCCAGGAGGATCCGGCCCGGTAAGTCCATGGTGATGCTTAAGATAGCCGGTTCGGCTCCCCCATACCCATAGGGTCCCCCCACTGCATGGTGAAACCGCCACCCCCCATCGGGAGCCTTAACCGCAAGGGAAACGGTGATAAGCCCATCTCCTGAGGCACCAGAACCGGCAGCGGTAATATCCTGGGTTTCCTGCCATGCCACTACGGACAGATCGCCATTAGAAGCCGCCACGGGGAAAGTACCCGCTCCGGGAGAAAAGACCGACGGTTCCTCCCAATAAAAGTCCGAAAGGGCGGAGAGACCAGAGATGAAAAAAAAGAAGGGAACCACCTGGAGCAAAAGCCGTCTTCCCATGAAGAACCAATCCCGGAGCATGAAAAGTGACCTTCCCCTCATAATACCGACTCTATCCTACGCCGTAAGGCGATAATTTTGGTTACATTCCGGTACCGGGGATTCTGTAAAAGCTGCTGGAGTATAGACAGGGCGGTAAGGGGATTACCCTGTTGCAATGCCCGGACCGCCCGCTGATAATCCTGTTCGGCATCCCCGTCGAGGTCCGGACCTTCCGTTCCCCGGATAAAAGTTTTAAGGCGGCCCTTTAGAACCGCGGCCTGGTTGTTATGGGGGTTTAAGCCCAGGGCTTGGTTTAACAACTCCAGGGCAAAGGGGTATAGACTCCGGTTATCGGTGTAAACCATGCGTTGTGCCATGGTAGTAAGCTCCCTGGATTGGGCCAGATCCAGGGGATACGGAGACGGCCGATAACCCATATCGATTTCCGCCTGTTCCAAGATATCCTCCATACCCGGATACCGGGGGTTGATAACCGCAAGGTTTTGGAGATCGGTAAAGGCCTGGGGAGACCGGTCCTTGATACCAGCCACCGCTTCATCCAAGCGGCGTTGGAAGGATTGGGTAAAGGCAGGAGGGTCCGTAATCTGATCGATCCGTAACTCCAAAAAATCCGCTTCTTCGTTAACCGGAAATAAGAGCCGGACGTGCCGCGTTTTCTGCCGGGCCTCGGTCAATTTGGTAAGTCCCGCATTCCGGCGATCTGTATTGATAAAAAAGAGCCCTTCATCATAGGATTTTTTCGCATCGCTCAAAAGCTGGCTCATCTCCGCATAGAGAGGGGCCGTAACGGGAATAATCCGGCCTGACCTGAAAGAACGGCCCCCCCGGATCAGGGCCAACCAATAGCTGATTTCGCTCTCTTCCCCCTTATGGGTAGTCCCGTACCAAAGTAGTATCCTTTCGGCCTCATCAAAATTACCGGTAAAGTAGATTTCCCGAACGTAGTCCAGCAGGTCCCGAAATTCCCCGGGAATATTTTCCTCCTCCAGCCTGGTTTGGACCGCAGGGGGAAAAGCGGCCACAGGACCGCCGCCGGTTTCAAAATCCACCGGACTAGTCCCCGGTTCCCGGATTCCGGCCTGGGACAGCGCTTTATCTTCCTGTCCACCGGCATGGAGGGGAGAAATGGCCGCTTTGAGGGATAAAACAACCATAAAAAGTAAAAAAAAAGGCTTTTTCCGCCGACAAGGGCCGATCATATTTAGGTATACCCTTTTAAGTATCGGCATCAAGGGAAAAAATATAAATTAGGGCGGTTTCAAACCGAAAATTTTGCCGATGCCTAAGGCATTCCTAATGTTTACGCCGAAAAACCCGGTAATTAATGGCGGGAAAAATATTATGCTGCCGTTCCAGGTTGGTCAGCCATTCAGTACTGATATAGTTGCTCCCCAGAGATTCATATATGGTAGTAAAATTCCGCAGAGCTCCCTCAATTTGGTTCCGGGCATATTCGGGAGATTCTCCCTTATAGAGCATCTTCGCCCAATCGGAAGCCTGGGCCAGGAGGATCTCCCGGGCGGCCTGATTCAGGGCCCGCTCCTTGAGCCCCGTATCATCGACAAAACGTTCGGCCAGTTCTATCATCCGTTCCAGGGAACGGATCACGTGACGGTATATCCAATCGTTGGCGGCATCCAACCACATTTCGGCGTATCCGTTAACCCCCCAAGAAGAAAATTCGGGAACCACGGTGGAATAAGAAATGGGGGGCTGTTTATAGAGGTACTCCGCGGGATTCATAAACTGAATCTCCTCTTTGCGGGCCCCTTCCCGGAACAGGGCTTCAATAAACCGCGGCCCTTCATACCAGCAACGTCCAAAGGCATCGGCGTCATAGGCACATAGGCTTATGGCAGTCCCTTCCATATATTCCTCGACCTTTTTAAACCGGGCAATGCGGTTTTCCAAGAAAATCCGGGCATGTTCCCGGACCTTTTCCTGAGCCGCCTCGGGATCGTAGAGGGGTTTGGCGGCCGCCGCCGAAGACTGGGGATTTGAGGAATCCCCCGGATTCGGGGAACCCTCCGGGTTCCCGCGACACCGGTACTTAAATCCCGTCCGGGTACGAACCCCGCCGGGTCCCAGAAACGGCCGGATCATATCCGTGGGAAGCTCATATCCCACATCTTCCCGGTAATCCTGATAGAGGGGATCAAAGGGAAAACCCGTTTCCCTTTCCGCAAGATCCCGGACGGCGTAATGATCCCGGGATAAAAGCAAGACCCCCGAAGGGGTTTTTGCCGGATAAAAGCTCCCCCGGGCCGGTGAGGGGGTCCCCAAAAAAAGGCCATGGGAATCCACGATGGTATAACTGAACCCATACGAACGGATCTGTCCATCCAATTCGTCATGCCAGCCGAGTTCCGGAAGCCAGAATCCCTGGGGATTGATACCAAAAAACCGGTGATGGGAAGCACGCGCCACCTCAAGCTGGGCTTGAACCGCTTCGGCATAACCGACATAAAAGGGCAAAAACCCATAAGTAGCGGCGGTGGTTAACAGTTCCACCTTCCCTTTTTTTTGATAGTAATCGAATATTTTAAGCAGCTTTCCCTCATACCGCTCGGTAAAAAGGATCCGTTTATCCACCGCCTGATCGTAAAAAAAACGGGAAAGCCGCTGCATCGCCGGATCCCCTTCGGTCCGCTCGATCTCCCGGAGGCCGAATTCAATCTGCCGATCGGTAAATTCCACATACTGCTGGATCAGCGACTCATCACTCAACATATGGCAAAGGGGGGGAGAAAGGCAAAGGGCCAGCCGGAAGGGAACATGATCCGCATCCAGGCGATCCAGGGCTCCCAGCAGAGGAAGATAGGTTCCGGAGAGGGCTTCAAAAAAAGAACTGTCTTCTATTGACCAGGGCGGACCGGAAGGGTGGACAAAGGGGACGTGCATATTCAGGACCACCGAGATAATCGGACGATTATTCATAACGGGCGCCCCGGAAAATTACCGCCCTGGTGGATCCGGGGCAGCCGATCGATGTTCCTAAGTATGGGGATCTCATCGATGCCGGATAATTGCACGAGCGGCTCTTCGGAGTTTCTGCCGTTTTTCCATTCCGGAAGGTCGAGCAATTTCGGCAACGTAAACGGACGAGACACAGCTAAAACGATTTCTTCCCCTCCCCGGCTCACGTCAATTTCCACCCGGAACCGGCCTCCCACAGGGGGAAAACCGATATACCAGGCGGAATCCCCGATTCCTACAGGAATACTAAAAGAATCATCTGGGTTAAAAACCGGTCTTTTTTTATCAGGGAGGGGAACTATTTTTAAATGGTATCCCTCAAAATCATCGGCCCGTTCGTGGAGATCCTTATCATACCCTTTGATTTCCCAAAAAGCATAAACCCAGAGAGGGTCCCGGATCAGAACATCGATATATGTGATATGGTATTGCTTGGGGACCGGCACCGGCTCCAAGAGTTCCATATTCCCGAGGGGAATTTCGCCTTCCCGCCCGGAACCATCTCCCCCCTCACCCTCCAAATCCAATAATTCCTCTATTATAAAAATCCGTTCTATGCCCGGGGGAATATCCACCCCATAATTATCGGCCAGCTTTGCCAACTCAGCGGTAGTTAAACTTTCTAAATAGGACCGTGTAA
>JAITEG010000162.1 GCA_031282145.1 Spirochaetaceae bacterium
GTTCCGGCTGGCTAGGTCGGTCGGCCTGCGGCCTCACTCCCACGCCAGCCTTCACCCACAGTTTGTCAGCCCTGCGTTTGCGCAGCAAACGCAGGGCTGACAAACTGTCGCATACAGCCGGAACGTTATGCGACATAAAAACCTAGATTTTTCCCAAAAATAATGCGCGCCGCCCTCCATGGCAACGCAAAACTATTGACAAAATATTAATAATTAGGTAATGTGAAAAAAGTAAGTAAAATGAGTAAATTTATAATTCTTGTATTTGTTCTGTTTTTTATAGATATTAGTTCCGTATATTGTGAATCGCTTGGGAATAACAATGTGGATCAAAATGTAAATACGCCAAGAATATTTTATATGCCCATGTTGTCATATACATTTTTTGATTTTGGGGATATTCAATCACATAATGCCATGGGGGGATTATCATTGTATCGCTTCAACCCCAATGAAAGGGATAAATTATTCTCCGTTTCGTTGATTTATAATCCTCAAATATTAACCGGCATACCATCAGATTTTCCAAATCTATACCATACTGCTGCTCTATCTATCACACAAAAAATAAACCGTCATAAAATCGATGGAACATTTATAGCCTTGACGGATAAACCTCTGTATGGCGGATTGCATACATTTATAGGAATGGCCGGGTATTCTTATGCTCTAATAAAAGGAGCGCATTTTTCAATGGATTTTGATGTGAAATTGCTAGTCATGGATGTTGGTTTAACGTTGGATAATGGAATGCCTTGGTTGTTGTGGCCAGTTCCGTCAATAAATTTGTCATGGGAATATGAGTGGATTACATTCGGTTTTATACCGCCGGGTTTATGGTTGACTATTGGACCTAAATTTCCGGTTAGTTTAATTTTAAAAACTGGTTCATACAACTATGATGCTTCTTTATGGTACCGGCATTTCAAAAATGGGAATCCCTTAGCCGAAATGGTGGGAATAGGCATTGGTGTAAAAAGAGATTCAAGTGATATGATGATTTCGGATGGAGGGAAATACGGCATAAATTATGACGCAATATATGGAACTTTTCGATTATTACGATTATTTGAAATAAGCGGAGGTTGGATATTTAATGTGAAAGACGAATATAAAAAAATCAACTGGCAAACGTTATTTGAATCAGATGATTATTCGGATGATTCAATGTATAGTGGAAATATAGGTAATGGATTTTTTGTTTCAATTTCAATAAGCATGAATTTATAAAAAATATAAACCGCGACAGCCGTCCATGGCGAGCGGTTCGTAGGGGGTACGGCGCATAACAGGCCTATATGCGCCTCCGCGCCCTTCGGTCGGCCTACGGCCTCATTCCTACGCCACACCCCACCCACAGTTTGTCGGCCCTGCGTTTGCTGCGCAAACGCTTATCTGGGCTGGCAAAACGTCGCCAACAGTCGGAACGTTATGCGAAGTACAACCCTAAGATTTTCTGGGGAAATAATTGAGAAATATATTGACAAGAACATTTAAGAATTTTATAATGCAAAACTAGAGGGTGTTTATGTTTCCGTGGATTTCATTTCTATCGTATATTTTCATTGTGGCTTATACTCCAGGTCCAAATAATATTATGTCAATGAATAACGCAAAAAATATGGGTTTCAAAAAAGGAATTGTATTCAATTTTGGAATATTTGCCGGTTTTTTTGTTTTAATGATTTTATGTTTAATATTTTCTACGGTTTTATATACACTAGTTCCAAAAATACACACACCCCCCCCCCCCCCCCCCCCCGCGGGCGGGGCCGGGCGGCGGGGGGGGGGCGCCCCCCCCGGCGGCCTCCGGCCACTGTCAACAAGTTAAGAGTAGACACCCCGCAAAAACTGTGATCAGCCGGAATAAGGGAGGGTATTCTGGGAAAAAAAACTGTTTTGAAACAGTCCGAAACTTGTTGGAAGGAACGGCCTATGAAAACCGTTCAAAGAAACGGGAACAGGATTTCAGCAGGGAGCGCAAGATGCCGTTCAAAAAGCTGATATGGTTCATGCTCGGAACGGTAAAGGAAAGTTCACAGAACGCGCTTGAGCGGTTCTTTCCTAAGATAAAAGAGACAGCGCATATGAGCCGGCAGGCATTCAGCATGGCGCGGCAAAAGGTAAAACGGGAAGCCTTTCGGGAATTATTTCAGGCGAGCGCGGAGGGGAGCTATAACGAGGAATTAAAGGACTGGCGCGGTTATCTGCTGATGGCGGTGGACGGGAGCCGTATCGCGCTGCCGCCGGACGAGGCATTGCGGAAATATTACGGCGTGATAGGGAATGAGAAGACAGTCGCGACGGCCCGGATGTCAATATTGTATGATATTGAGAACGACATCATCGCTGACGCGAAGATAGAACCGATAAGCAAGGACGAGCGCGGTCTCGCAAAGGAACATATTAACGCGCTTGCGGAGACGGGGTCGCGGCTGGGGGGACGGAAGGCGATAGTCATATTTGACCGCGGGTATCCGTCCAAAGATTTG
Organism: Spirochaetaceae bacterium; assembly: GCA_031282145.1. Classification (GTDB taxonomy): domain Bacteria; phylum Spirochaetota; class Spirochaetia; order Treponematales; family Breznakiellaceae; genus JAIRMO01. Next base: position 2,493 of record JAITEG010000162.1, read on the forward strand.
ATAGGGTATTTGGGGAACAAGGGGATAAAGTATGTCATGCGGGTACAGCGCGGGTTTAATTCCCGCATAGATCTTATAAGCGCGGGGAGTGAGGTTATAAAGCTGTCAGAAGAGATATGTGTCCGGGCGGTAGTGTTTGAGCTTAGTAACGGGGAGCGCGAGGCGCTGATAACGAATCTGGGAGAAGAGGAGGCGGAGGAAGCGGTTTTTCCCGGACTGTATTACAAGAGATGGCCGATAGAGACAAAATACAATCAGGTGAAACAGAAGCTGGAATTGGAAAACTTCAGCGGACGGCTGGCGGACAATATCAAACAGGACTTTTACGCGATGATGACGGTATCGAATATGCCGGCCTGCGCCATGAGGGAAGCGAACAGGGAAATAAATATGGAGGGGGTCGGGAAAGAACGGCTGTACGAGTACCGCGCCAACGCAAACCACGCGGTGGGGGTCTTGAAAGACCGGCTCATCGGGATAGTGATAGCGGAAAAACGGTTTGTCCGCTTGCGCCTATACCGGGAACTGGTGTCGGAGATAAAACGGCGGATAGTGCCGATACGGCCAAACCGGAAAACTCCAAGAAAAGAATACCCGAAAAAACCTCATTTCCACCACAATCACAAATCAAACTGTTGATTTGGGGGTAGGAGCAACACTTTTCGGCTTAACTTGTTGACAGTGGGATGGGTGGGGGTGTTGCGGGGGCATTGCCCCCGCAGAGGGGGGTAGCGGAAGACCAAACGTAGGGAGGTATGGGCGCGCCGTAGGCGCGGGCATATCGACCGGAGTGCGGGGCTGTAGCGAGGGGGGAGACTTCCCCCGCTGAATAGTTACAACAAGTTTAGCACATTACCTGCGAATTGCGCGAATGACCGCGAATGACACGGATATTAAAGCCCCTTTTCTGTCAAAGGGCAAGGGGGGAAACCGCCGCAAGTGTTTATGGAGCTTCGTTAGCTGGTCTGCGCTTTGCTTCAGCGAAAGTCCGGTAATGGCGGCCTGCTGTTCTGCCGGCAGACCGGCGGGCTGCGGGATTTAATAGATGTTTAATTGGTGTTAGAATACAGGAATGGTAATTGCTTCAATAGATATTCAGGACACTTATGTAGTGCAGCTTAAACAAGGCGTGGAGCTTGCCTTGCGCCGGGAAGGCGGCGAGATTTTGGCAAAGGAATTTGACCGTTTTGGCGAGATAGCGGTGATAGACCTTGACGCGGCTATGGGGCGCGGTTCCAATTTTGAGATGATAAAGCCGCTTTTACGAATCGCGGAATGTCGTGTGGGCGGCGGGATTAGAAGCTCAGGTCAGGCGCTGGAGCTTCTTAGTCTTGGCGCAAAAAAGGTAATCGTTGGTTCCGCGGTGTTCCGTGTAGGCGAGGGTTTTGCGCTCAACACGGAATTTCTTAGCGAAATGGCGAATAAAATAGGGCGTGAACGGCTTATAGTCGCGGTTGACGCGCGGGAAGATGAAATTGTCGTGGACGGCTGGCGGACGCATACCGGATTGAAACTGTTTGAAACGGCAAAACATCTTGAAAAATATTCAGGCGAGTTGCTTTTTACTTCGGTCGAAAAAGAAGGGATGATGGGCGGCGCCGATATTGGAGCCATAAAAAAACTGCGCGGCGCTGTTTCCTGCCGCTTGACTGTCGCGGGCGGAATTTCGACTCTGGATGAGGTTGAAACTATCGCTTCTTTAGGCTGCGATATTCAGCTTGGCATGGCGCTGTATACGGGAAAAATCAATTTGGCGGATGCTTTTGCCGTTTCGCTTGACTGGGAAAAGGTTTCGGACGGTCTTCTGCCGGTTATCGCGCAAAGCTACGACGGGCAGGTCTTGATGACCGGTTTTACAGATAGGGACGCGCTTTTGGAAACGTTCAAGTGCGGCAATCTATGTTTTCACAGCCGGACTCGTAAAAAACTTTGGATGAAGGGTGAAACTTCCGGCAACACGATGAAGCTTCTGCGAATGAGGGCGGACTGCGACCGGGACGCTCTGCTTGCGGTTGTCAACCCAAGCGGGCCTGCCTGCCATACCGGAGCTTGGACCTGTTTTGAGACGGACCGGCGCTATACGTTGCAATACTTGCAGGAAATAATCAACGAAAGGCTGAGTAACGCTCCCGCCGGTTCTTATACGGCTTCTTTGACTGATGAACGGGTAAGGCGTAAAATTATGGAAGAAGCCTATGAAGTTTGCACCGCAAAAACGCGGAGCGAATTTGTATGGGAGGCCGCCGACCTTTTTTACCACACGATAGCGCTTCTTTCAAAGGAAAACGTTAGTATAGATGAAGTTCTGGACGAGCTTGAACGCAGGCACAGGAAATCGCCCTAAAACATGGCGGGAACTGTATCTAGTCCGCAGTCTTCCTCAAAACCGAAAATGATGTTCATGTTTTGAACGGCCTGCCCCGCCGCGCCTTTTACCATGTTGTCAATGGCGCTTATAACGATGAGGTTTGCGCCGTTTTGGTCAATTTGTACGGCTATATCGCAGAAATTTGACAGGCGCACACGTCCGGTTGCCGGAAGGATGCCTTCAGGGAGAACCCGCACGAATTTTTCACGTTGATAAAAATCCGCGTATAGTTTTCGTATACGGGCGGTTTTTTCTTGTATCTCCGCAGACGGCGGGCGCGGCTGAGCGGCGGCGGCTTCGCATTTCCATTCATCCGAAAGCGGGATGTAGATAGTGCTTAGTATGCCGCGATTCATGGGCGCAAGATGCGGCGTGAAAATTAAAGGACGCGCTTTTGGGTTTACTTTTTCCATAAAAGAAAAGTTACGGCTTATTTCCGGCGTATGGCGGTGCGCCCCTACTTTGTATGGCGACATCGAATCGGAACACTCCGGAAAGTGGTATGCGCGCATGGGTTCCCGTCCGCCGCCGGTGATGCCGGAAGCGGCGTCTATGATAATTGTCCCGCCGCCGTATAAACCCAGCGCAAGTGCCGGAAATGCGGCAAGGGAGGCCGCCGTAGGGTAACAGCCCGGATTGCCGATGATTACACTTTTATTGCCCGCCGCCTGTATTTTGCCGCGGTTTAACTCCGGCAGGCCGTACACGGATTTTTTGTGCAGTTCGGGAAATTGGTAAGTTTTGCCGTACCATGCCTTGTATGTTTCCTCGTCATCGTCAAAACGAAAGTCAGCGGACATATCAATATAAGGGATGCCGCGTTCAAAACACTTTGCCGCGAAAACCTCGCCTACGCCGTGAGGCAGCGCCCCGAATACAATACCGGAATTGGCGATAAGCGCTTCCGAATTTTCCAGAATTGTATCAACGCAGTCGATGAAATTAGGATAAATTTCGCTGACGGGTTTTCCTTCATAACTGGTGGAGGATGCCAAAAGCGAGTCCACCTTTGGATGTCTCGATAAAATTCTAACTATTTCCGCGCCGGCATAACCGGCCGCGCCTATAACACCGGCAATCATCACCGTGTCAGTATATCATTCCGGTTTTCTTGTGAACAGACACAAAGAAAAATTGTCAAGACGCGGTAGTGTCAAATTAGCAATTTTACTTTTAGCCGCCTCTGGCATGAGTGATAATAAACAACAGGAAATCATCCCGGCTTTGGAACTCAAGTGCCCGGAAAAAGGTACGCAAAGCATTGTAGAATTCCGCCCTCTTCCCGAAGTACGAACGCGCTTTCTGAAAGTTTTCATCACACGGTATAATCAACCAGTGAAACAAAAACGCCAAAAGATTCAAAATACAATATATCTAACAAGCATGCTTCTCACCATGCCCGTTGGAAACTTTGTTCCCACATTATGTTCCATGTGGTATCCGCAATTCTTAAGGACATTGTTATTCTCATTCCCTGTCTTCCACCGGGCGCGGGCGCAGGCTGTCAGCAACATGGCATTCTCTTTGCTTACTAGTTTGTCCGTTATACGACTGTTTTTGTAAACAATTTTCCACTTCTCACGGTTATACGTCTCAAAAGAAAGGTAATTTACCATGAGTTTTTCCCCCTCGGCCCGGTTTTCATTGCCGTTTACCCGCCGGTACCGGTGTTCAAGACGGTTCCTCCCGTTCCGTTCGGTAATAACAAGCGTTTCCGCCCAGGGCATCGGCGTTTAATCTGTAAACAAAGCCTGATACAGGAAATCCTCATTAAGGGCCGCATGCATCATCCGGCGTTTTGCGCTGACACGCTTCTTTCCCGTCGCCGTTTTCTTTAGCCGGTATAAACCCGTTTTCCTTAGGATGTTCATATTGAGCGCCGCATTCCCGCTCCTTACACGGCATTCGTCTTCCCGAAACACTATATCCGCCATCCAATGCGGTTGGTTCTCTATCGACCGGTGTCCACGAATGTATTTTAAAAACTCCTCCGCTCCAAAATACACGCTCGATATATAATATCTATCCGTTTGTACTGTTCCCTTCCCTCCGACTGTCCTAAAAGTCCGGTATTGTATCAGCGTTTTCACATCCTGCCGTGCCGCTTTGTTCCCCGGCCGTTCAATATCCGTTACCGTCCTCACTTCACGCCTCTCTTTCCTCTCGTGACCTTTTTCCTCCTCCCCTTGCCACAGGTCTTCCGGCAGTTCATCTATCTCCACGCTCCCCGTCCCTTCAAAATAATCCTTGGTATTGTGATACAGTGTCTTTTGCTTCTCTTTCAGCGCCAATATATAATCCGCCCCCTTTTCCCGTATCTTTCGGGCTATCTCCGTCCGGCAACTCATCGCGTCCGCCCGTCGTCAATTGCCCAAGCGTCAGTCCGTGTTCCCCTACCCGTGCGCTGACCACATGAAACCCGCTTCCGCTTTTCAGACATCTTCGCCTCCGGGAATTAGGAAATACGTAATGAAAACATTTTTGATGTTAGCGTTATTATTTAATTCCCGTTCCCCGGATTCCGAAGATGGTTTTAAGGCAGCCCCCTTAATTTACTTTGAGGCAGTAATGCCCCGAACGCGTCCCGTTGCGCCTGACGAATTCTTTCCCTGTCTCCAACCAATACGTGATCGGAATAGTAATTAAGCATAGGTATCGTTTTATGCCCCGTCCGGGATTGTAATAGTTTTTCATTTAATTTGTCTCTCATGTAGGAGGTAAAGAAATGCCTCCAGCCGTGAAACTCATAAGCATTCGCCCCATCAGAACTCATGCCTGTTTTTTCTAACGCGTTCCGCAACCCCTTAACAAATAGAATGCCGTTCATAGGTTTTGAAGATACTTTATCCGACCAAAAAACGTAACTATCCATATTCGACCCGTGCGGATTACGTCCGGCAAGGTGTAAAAGGTTATGTATTACATCTGGAAAAGGAACCTCCACCGTTCCGCATTCATTATTTTTCGTGGTTTTAAGTTTGTCCCTGTAATTCCATGAATGCCGGATATATAAACAACCGTCTCCCAAGTCTTGAACCTGTAAACCCTGTATCTCTCCGGAGCGAAACCCCGTAACAGCCGCAAGCATATTGGCGAGTCTTGCCCGCTCATCCATCCATTCGACTTTAAACACCGCTTCGACAACTTCCGGGGTTAAAATTTTCCGTTCCTGCGCTTCCCCCGAAAACCATGTGATGCCCGCAGTAATATCCTTTTC
>JAITEG010000193.1 GCA_031282145.1 Spirochaetaceae bacterium
GGTCTCAAAGATCCGCCACTCAACCCGGGAAACCAGACGGTCATCAAAGGGGGATATCCCTTCGGCGATAATTTCCGTTTTTATCGCGTTGATCCACCCCTGGAGCATCCCCTCCAGGGCCCCTCCGTCGGGCCGAAGTCGGGTGGAAAGCCGCTGCATCAGTTCCCGGTAGGTTTCAAGCCCCTGGTTACCGGAACCGGAGAGGCGTTTTTCCGGGGAAAGGTCGGCATCGGCCACCACAAAATTTTTTTCCATGGCAAAATTCCGTATGGCCTGGAGAAAAAAGCTCTTTCCGCTGCCGTAGCGCCCCGTTATAAAGCGGAAGACTGCCGCCCCCTGGTTTAAATTTTCAAGATCCCTGAGGATGGTCTCAATTTCCCGTTTCCTTCCCACCGCCACATATTCAAGACCCACCCGGGGAACTACTCCGGCGGAAAAGGAATTTATAATCGCCGCGCTTATCCGTTTTGGTATGGTTCCCCTCATGCCTTCCCATCCTCACGGGCAAAATATCCCCGTATGTCCTCCCCATATTCTGCCGATATTTGGGGTTCTCCGTCCATGATTTCAATGAGGATATCTTGAAAAAAACCTTGAAATCGTTCATTTATCCCATCGATAAGCAATTCAGGCATGGTCATGGTATTTTTGGTTAGTTCTCTTAAGGCACACGTTTTTGCGTCCCCTGACTTCTTTCCTGAAAGGATCCAGAGAACCTTCCCCTCTATTTCGTCAAGTCCTTCGAGAAAACCCGCAATCCCCGGGGCGGCCTTCCCCAACTCCGGCAGGGGAAAAAAACCGATTGGAGACGGCGGAATTTCCGGGGTATCGGGCAGATGATCTTCCTCGGGGCTTCCGTCATCAATACGCAGCATCTCCCGGACCTCGTCAGATTCGGCCCGGAGCCGGGTAATCCGAAGGGGCTCAAGCTCAATACGGATTCCGCCGTCCCGGGGGACCGCTCCGAAACGATCCCGGTTTTGATCCGGTTGAAACCCCAGTTCCCTATCGATGATATCCTTCCAGACCTCCTCCAGGATCGGCGCTCTGCGTTTTTTTTCACCTCTTATCGGTACTTTGCGTTTGTATTCAATATAATTGGCCAGGGCCGCAAGAAAATCCAAGAGCGGCCTATGATAGTAAAAACCGATCCATTCAACAGAATAGGAGGAATTACCAACGCCGGGGAGTCTTTCAAAGGCCGGGAACAGCACCGGTTCCGTATGGGGAGGATAAAAAAATTCCAGCAGCCGTTTCCCGTATTTTTTTCGTAAAAAGCCGTCAATTCCCCGCAGACCGGTTTCTATGGCCCCCGTGAGGAGGGGATCCGGGGGGCTTAAACGGATGGGACCGTTCCGTCCTTTGGAGAAAAGCAGCGGTTCAAAATCGGCAAAAACCAGGGGATTATCCGCTTCGATGTACCGTTTATGGAGGAGGAAATCCCGGAGGAAAACCAAATCCGGCTCCCCCTCCCGGGGGATCATTTCGGGAAAGGCCCGGTCCGCTATCTTGTAGAGTACCACAAAATCCATGAGCCAGGGGGGAAAAAGGGGGTCCAATTCGCCTTCTTCTTCCCGGTAGATCCGCCAAAGCCGCAGAAGTTCCCGGAAATTATCCAGGGGCTCTTCCCCTCCCATGGACAGGATCAACTCCCGGGTGTAGAGCAGAATATAAGCCAGGCTGGTTTTACGAGGATTTCCCCGGCGGAACTCTCCTCTCCACCAGAAAAAATAGTCCCGCTGTTCCGGTTTGAGGCGGTTAAAATCCAGGTCATGCTCCCGCCGGATAGCATAGGCTGTATAGGGAACTTCCTTTCCCTGATAAAAGAACCACCGCTGTTCTTCCTTAAATTCCGGGGTTCTGATGTTGTTGAATTTGGCCTGGATCGCCAGCCGGGCCCCCCCGGATATGACGACGTTACTCCGGTCAACGCCTTGCCGGACCAAGGCTTCCTCCTCCTCTCTAAACGGGCAGGGGGGCCTTCGCAGCTTCCGGGGGGAGAGGCCATACCGCCGGGGAAGCCGGAGAGATGAATTGGCATCCCGGATTACCTCCCGCTCCAACCCCTTCATTTTCCCCCGGAGGGAGAAAAACCTCCGGAACTTATCCCCATAGATCCCGGGATGGTTCAGGACACCCAGCCTGAGCCGGGTTTTTATCTTTTGAAGTTCGTCAAAATACCCCTCCTCCCGGGATACCCCTTCGGAATCAGCGGCACTGGGACGGGGTTCGACACAAAAGAGGATATCGCATTCGGGGGTAAGCGACCCCAGGTTTTTGGGTATGTCTTCATAAAAGCAAAGCCCTATCCCCCGGAAGCCAGGAGAAAAAAGGGAAGGGCCCTCCGCAAACCCGCCTCCTGCCGGGGTGAGGGGCGCGGAAGCAGGCCAAAGGGCAGGTAAAATACGGCTGAACCGGGTTTCATAGTACTCCCGGGTCATGAACACGAAAACCCGTCCCTCCCCAATTTCACCGGAAAGCCCTTTGAGGTAGGCCCCCAGGGACGCCGCGGCTCCTTCCATCCCGCCCGTCAAAATCCCGCCGGGTATACGGTAAGCCCTGAGAAAATCGAGGTGGGCGCTGAAGATCCGATCCGGGGGAGCGGAGCTTATCCAGCGTTTCTCCGCAAATTCAAAGTCCG
>JAITEG010000085.1 GCA_031282145.1 Spirochaetaceae bacterium
GTCTGAATTTCAGTTCTACAATAACCTTAATAATTGGTAAGATAAGTTTACCACTTACGTCTTTTTAATCGAACCAGCCATAAAAAGGAGCGAAGCATGGAGTTACTCGGTAATCCGCGGATGCCGGTGGATGAAAAGACCCGGGAAAAGTACGGGGAAAAGCTCAAAAACGGCGCCGTCGCCGCGGGGGATTTGGACGAGGTCGCCCTTTTTTTTGCCCGGACCTGCAATAATCACGACGCCATCAAATACGAAATGCGGGACATGAACGGGGTCTTCCAGTTCAATCTGGATACGGACCGGATTTATACCTTTGTGTTCTCAAGGGGCGTCCTTGAGGTTTACCGGGGGGCGGGCGAAAGGCCCACGGTGATCTTCTTCATATCGGTGAAAACGGCGCTGGACATCATCGCGGGGAGGGTTTACTCAAGCGTTGCCCAGATGGCGGGGGACATCAAATATTCGGGGCCCCGGCCCGAGGCCATTGCCTGCCAGAAGATCACCGAGCTCTTCCTCGACCTCTTCCTCAGGCGGGACGTGGCGGCCCTCCGGGAGGCCGCGGCGCGGGAGAAGCCGGACGGGAAAAAGGTCCGGTTCGGCCTCATCGGCGCGGGGCTCGCCTTCCACTTCCACAGCAACGGCGACCGGGACTCCCCGATTATCGCCTACACCGCGGTGTACGACCGGGACTTCGAGAACGCCAAGAAGATGGCCCTGCGCCACCGGGACGGGATCATGGTCCCCTATGAAAGCCTCGAGGAGATGCTGGCCTCCGACATCGACGCGGTGCTCGTGATGGTCCCCCACGAATACCACGTGGAGATGGTGGTCAAGGCCGCGGCGGCGGGAAAGCACGTCCTCTGCGAAAAGCCCATGGCCACCACCGTGGAAGGCTGCCGTCAGATGATCCGGGCCTGTAAGGACGCGGGGGTCAAACTCATGATCGCCGAAAATCACCGGTTTATTCCCGCCCATGTATATATGCACGATATTGTCAAACAGGGCCTTATCGGGGATGTGCTCATGGTCCGGGCCTACGAAGGGGTCAATGAAGTGGCCGGCATGATGCGGAGCGGCTTTTGGAAGGGGGACCCGGTGAAGGCCGGCGGGGGGGCCTTTATGGACATGGGGGCCCACAAGTGGGCGGCCATCGAATACATCATCGGCTCCAAATGCGCCGAGGTCACCGCGGCCCTGGCAAAGCAGGCGGTCTACCTCCCCGAGAAGGGGGAGGACAACGCGGTGGCCATTGCCCGCTACGAAAACGGCGCCGTCGCCGACGTGATGGTGAGTTTTACCCAGATGACCACCCCCTATAACAGCATGGAGATCTTCGGCACCAAGGGGAGCATCTTCGAGAACCACGACTGGCTTAAGCCGGTCCGGTTCTGCTCCTTTGACGAGCGGATGGGGGAAAACCAGCAGAAGTGGGTGGAGCCCGACATCGAGCACGCCGGGTACCCGGAGTATTACACGATTTCCGTCCGGGAGACGGACAAACACTTTGCCCAATGTATTTTGGAAAACCGGGATCCGGAGTTTACCCCGGAGGAGTCCATGAACGCCATTACCGCGAACCTGGCGGGGTATCTCTCCGCCATTGAAGGACGGCCGGTAACAACCCTGGAGGTAGAAAAGATGGCCGATACAGAACGTACTATAGAGATCCTGGAGCGCCTCGCCCCGGCGATTCCCATTCACCAGCGCCTTCCCAAAGTGAAGGTCGCGGAGCCCATAGGGTATGACAAAAAAAAGGCCGCCGGAGTGATGGAGGCCCTCGATTTGGATCTCCTCATCGCCGCTTCCCCGGTAAACGTGTATTACCTTGCCGGCCTTCCCCTGCTCCACAGCGCGCCGAACCCCATCCTCCTCGCCTTAAACAACCAGTACCCGAACCTGGCCATGATCCGCCGGGAAGGGGAGGGCACCCTGATCCACTGGAACGTCTTTAAGAGCGCGAGCTTTTTCAGCTGGTTTACCGATACGGTGGGGATAGAAAGCCAGGGGGAAGTGGGTCTGGCTATCGGGTCAAAGATCCGGCAGTGGGGGCTCGTGGGCAAGCGGGTGGGGGTGGAATCCACCGCGCCCAAGTACCTCATCGACGCCCTCAGCCAGGGGGAGAACGGGGTGACGGTGGTGAACGCGGACGAGGCCTTCCTCGACCTCCGCCTGGTAAAAACCCCCCGGGAAATCGAGTACCTCCAGAAGGCCGCGGACATCACCGAGGCGGCCCTGAAGGATACCATCGCCCTTGTCAAAGAGGGGGTGAGCGATTGGGACCTCTTGAGGGCCGCCAAGGAGTCCCTTATCAGGCACGGCGCCGACGACTGGGATCACCTGACCATGACCATCGGCGACTCGGACCCCGAGGCCCCCGGTACGGGAAGGACCGTGAAAAGGAATGAGATTGTGCGGCTGGACTTCGGGGGCATTTACAAGGGCTATGTGGCGGACATCAACCAGGAAGTGGTGGTGGGGGAGGCCCCCCCTGAGGCGGATAGGCTCATTCAGGGGCTCCTTGACTTCCAGCATTATTTTGAGGCGCGGATACGGCCCGGGGTGAACATGAAGGCCCTGAGCGACGAGGCGGTAAGCTGGTACAAGAAGACGGTTCCCGAGGGGATTGCCTTTTCCATCGGCCACTCCATCGGGCTCCAGTGCGAGGACCAGCACATCTTCGGCGCCTTCGGCCAGCTTGACCGGCCCTTTGAGGAGAACATGGTTTTTGAGATCGAGGCCTGGGAGCCCTACCAGGGCGCCCTCATCGGGGTGGAGGACTGTTACGTGGTTACCAAAGACGGGTGCCGCAAGATGACCACCATGCCCAAGACCATTATACGGGTTTAAATATCGCCGGCCGATGCCGGCGAGCATACGCAAAAGACAAAAAAACGAAGGAGTATCAGGATGAGTGGAATTAAACAGAAGCCCTTGGTTATTGTTGCCACGCCGAATATTTGCTGGCTTAACCCCAAGGTGGAATATCCGAAGACGGCGCCGGAAATTATCGAGGAGGCGGTACGCTGTCGCGAAGCCGGAGCCGCCGTCCTCCATACCCACGCGGAGGGCCAATGGTCGGCGGTGATCAACGGGGTACGGGCCAAGAGCGACATCATCATCCAGAGCGGTATGTCCAGCATCCCGCTGCAGGAGCGGATCGAGCTCTTTGAGCGGAAGTCCGATATGGTGTCGATCATCGCGAACCACCACGCGGAAGCCTTTACCGAGGTGAACTGTGATGTGCTCCATCCCCTCGCGGAGTTGGAAGAGTACTGCGTGGCCTGCCGTAAATACGGCGTTAAACCCGAATGGGAGATCTGGCACCCCGGTTCCATCTGGAACCTGAACCAGCTCATCAAAAAAGGCCTTCTGGACCCGCCCTATATCACGACCTTTTTCCTGGGCTGGCCCGGCGGGACCTGGTCTCCCCCCACGGTCCATGAGTACCTCTACCGCAAGAGCCTTATGCCGGCAAACTGCGTGATCACCGTCAGCATCATGTGTCCGGAACAGATGGATATCCTCGTAGCGGCCATTACCCATGGGGACAACGTGCGGGTCGGGACCGAGGATTACCCCTATCTGCAGAACGGTAAAACCGCCAAAACCCATGAACTGGTTAAGGAAATCGCGGATATCTCCCGGTCCCTGGGGCGGGAAGTAGCCACCCCGGCGCAGGCCCGGGAAATGACCGGCATAAAAGCCATATAACAGGAGGGATAATAGTATGGCAGACAAGAAAGTTGCGATTGTTACCGGCGCGTCGGTGGGCATAGGCCGGGCGGCGGCGATAAAATTTGCCAAAGAAGGCTACAACGTGGCGATCATCGCCCGGGGCGATGGCATCCATACGGTGGGCGGTGAGATCCGCAAACTGGGCGTCGAGTGTATTGATTTTCAAGGCGATGTGGGATCGGAACAGGATGTAAAAACCATGGTCGCCCAGGTAGAAGAAAAATGGGGCCGCGTCGATGTGTTGAACTGCAACGCCGGCATTGTGATAGTGAAACCCCTGGAGGACACCACCTGGGAGGATTTTGTAAAGGTGACCCATATCAATATAGGGGGACACTTTCTTTTTACCAAATATGTGATGCCGATTATGAAACGGCAGAAACGGGGGGCCATCGTGAACATGGGTTCGGTCTCCGGTCATGTGGGACAAACCGAACACGCCATCTACGGCTCTACCAAGGGCGCCATTATCGCCTTTACCCGGGCCGTGGCCTGGGAACTGGCGAAATACAATATCCGGGTCAACTCCATCAGCCCCGGTTCCGTGGATACGCCGATGCTGCGCAGCGACATTCAGCTTGAGTCCACCCGGACCGGCATGCCCTTTGATGAGGTGAAAAAACTGCGGGAACATGAGCAGGCCTTTGACCGCTGGGCGGATCCTTCGGAAATTGCCGAGGCAATATATTTTCTGGCCAGCGATGCGGCTTCGTTTATCACCGGAACGGATCTGCTGGTAGACTGCGGTTGGGTGGCCAAGTGAGTGATGTAATCAGTCAATATACGTTCACTAACCTCAAACGATCCAGCACCGCCGAACGGATAGTTGAAAAACTGATTACCATCATTAAATATCGAAACCTAAAAGAGGGGGACAAGCTTCCCCCGGAACGGCAGCTCTGTGAAATGATAGGGGTTTCCCGGCCCATTTTGCGGGAAGCCCTTAAAGCCCTGCAGGTGATGAACATCATTGATATACGTCAGGGCGCGGGGGCCTACATCAAGAGTCTTGAGCCTGAAGATGTGGTGGAACACCTGGACATTGTGTTTCATCTTGATTCAAGTCTTTACCATGACCTCTATGAGGCCCGGAGGGTCCTTGAAGCAGGTATCGCCGCCATGGCGGCGGAAAAGATAAACGACCGGGAGCTTGTGTTTATTGAAGAAAACATACAACAGGCTGCGGTAGAAATTGATAATGAACAGGCCTTTTTTGATCGGGATTTGGAGCTTCATGAAATGATAATGAAGGCCGCGGGTAACCGGGTGATCCCGGTGTTTATGCAGTCCATCAACAAGCTTGCCTTGTTGACCCGTCAAAAAACCAATGCGATGACCAATACCCGCAAAACTACCATTAAAGATCATGAGGCGATCCTCATGGCGCTGAAAAATCATGACCCGCGGGAGAGCGCGGCGGCAATGGAGCGTCATATACGCAATGTGGAGCGGGCATTTCTTTATGAAAAAGTGGAGGTTGAACAATGAGCGTATATTTTGTTACCGGCGCCAGTGGTTGTATAGGAGGCTGGGTAGTCAAGAACCTGGTGGAAGCGGGTCATCGGGTTTATGCCCTTGCGCCTCACCCGGAAAAGCTGGAAAAACTCAGGCTGATTATGAAGCCGGCGGATATAGCAAAGATCATTCCCGTTCCCGGGGATATTACCAATCCTGACCTGCTGCGGGCCGTGGTCTCCCTCTGCGGGGCGGAAAAGATCATCCACCTTGCGGCATTGCAGATGCCCTTCTGTAAGGCGAACCCCTCCATGGGGGCCCGGGTGAATGTGGAAGGGACCATAAATGTTTTTGAGGCGGCAAGGGCGGCAGGGATCAAGAAAGTGATTTACTCCAGCAGTACCGCGGTCTACGGAAATATCGCCGACTATCCGGAGGGCGAATTCCGCCATGATTCACCCCTCATCCCCCGGTCTTTCTACGGTGTCTACAAGCAGGACAACGAATGGGCGGCGAAGGTCTATTACGAGGAGGCGGGAATTTCCAGCATTGCCATCCGGCCCTTTGTGGTCTACGGCCCCTTACGGGATCAGGGGATGACCTCTACCCCCACTTCGGCCATCAAGGCGGCGGTCCGGGGAGAGGCCTACGAAATTTCCTACGGCGGCACCGCGGAGTTCCAGTTTGCCGACGATACCGCCAAGGCCTTTGTCGCCGCCGCGGAAAAGGATTATACCGGAGCCGTGGTCTACAACCTGGGGGGCGGCACGGTAAGCATGGAACAGATTGTGGCCGCCATAGAAAAGGCGGCGCCCAAGGCAAAGGGGCTCATCACTTTCAAGAATGTCCCCCTGCCCTTTCCCCGGCACCACGATACGGGGGAACTTGCCAAACTGGTAGGCCCCGTATGCCAAACCCCCCTTGAGGAGGGGATCCGCATCAGCGCGGAGTATTTTAGATCGGCGCTTGCCTAGAGGAGCCGTCCCAGCGGACGGATTTTCGGGCAAGAAAAAATACAAACCGTTCCAGCCGTGGTGAACGGTAAAAATTATTTTAGGAGGAGAGGAATGCAAAACATTACTCGCAAAGTTTTAATGGTGCTTTTGGTTCTGAGCCTTGCGGCCATG
>JAITEG010000138.1 GCA_031282145.1 Spirochaetaceae bacterium
GCGCGCTATTGACTTCCTTTTCGGGGAGGATTAAACTACGCTCATAGAGGTTTATTTGGAGGACAGTATTACCATCGTTTTGGACAGTCGGGAGGTTCTGTCCGGAGTATGCGGCGCCAATGACGGGAACTTGAAGGTTATCGAAGGGTCCCTGGGGGGGCGTATCGCCGCGAGGGGGAATGAGATCCGGCTGGAAGGGGTTGATGAAGCCGGGGCTCGGCGTTTCCGAACGATGATGGATAATCTAATAGCCGCGGTTCGGGAGGGACAAAGTCCTTCACCGGAATATGTCCAGGCTCTGGCCGGGGTGCTCCCCTCTTTTGGGACGAAGAACCGGTCCCTGGAAGGTCCGGAGGAAGGCCAGGAACCGGAGGAGGGGGATTTATCCCTTAAGACCGGTCCGGAGCTTATGCGGGAAGCCCTCATTCAAATTCCCCATGGATTTAACCGGGTTTTTCCCCGGACGAAAAATCAGGCCCGGTATATCCAGGGGATACGTTCCCATGATATAACCTTCTGTGTGGGTCCCGCGGGTACAGGGAAGACCTACCTTGCCATCGCCGAAGCCCTGAGAATGGTATTGTCAAAAGCCGTCCGCAAACTGGTATTGACCCGTCCGGTGGTGGAAGCCGGGGAAAATCTTGGTTTTTTACCCGGGGATCTGACGCAAAAGATAAATCCCTACCTGCGGCCCCTCTATGACGCTATGGAATCCCTCGTACCCTACGAAACCATACGCCGGATGGAAGAAACCCGATCCATAGAAATCGCTCCCCTGGCCTATATGCGGGGGAGAAGCCTCAACGACAGTATGATAATTCTGGACGAAGCCCAAAATACCACTAAAGAACAGATGAAAATGTTCCTGACCCGGATTGGACAGGGGGCCCGGGCAATAGTTACCGGGGACATCACCCAAATAGATCTTCCCAAGCGGATCGATTCCGGGCTTTTACATGCCCTTTCCATTTTATCCGGTA
The DNA here is from genome assembly GCA_031282145.1 of Spirochaetaceae bacterium. Classification (GTDB taxonomy): domain Bacteria; phylum Spirochaetota; class Spirochaetia; order Treponematales; family Breznakiellaceae; genus JAIRMO01. The sequence goes on from JAITEG010000138.1 coordinate 981, forward strand.
TAGAAGGACTCCATGTGGCTTATTTGAATACCGCCGATGTGGTCCGAAATCCCCTAATTAAGAAAATTATACAAGCCTATGATAATGAAAAAAAATAATGCCGATCTGGGTGGCAGCGTCTTTTTTAAAACCTTAAAACCTTCCCGGCTGAGGCCGGGTCCCGTACTGGTATCGGTTATCGCTTTTATCCTGTCCGCGCTGGTGGTAATCGGCGGTATGCGGAAAGATGGAGGTTTCCACCGGAATTTACAGGAATTTGAGGAGGGCAAGGTAGCCGAACGGGATGTAAGCGCGGAAATATCTATTTCGTATATTGACGAAGAGGCCACCGCCCGGAGACTTGCGGCCCAGGAACGGTTAGTTCCGGCGGTGTTTAAATACGACCTTACTTCCAGCGTCGAGATGCGGGCTGTCTATGAAAGGTTCATCACCTTTTCGGAAGGGCTTTTTCAAAACAACGTCTCTTTGGAGGCCTATCAATTCGCCATTCAGGCGGAATTCCCCGGTGCCTTTTTCAACGGGGTCCTGGATGTTTTTTTCAATGCCTCTGACCGGACGGCCTTCAGTATCCATGGGTTAACCATTCTGGAACATCTGATCGATACCGGTATTTTTGCCCTGCCCCAAACCGGACTGGAAATGTACAACCCCGATATGGTGGAACTGCTCCATAATTCCGGTTCCCGGACCGAACGGGAAAAGATACCCTTCGATCAACTCCTCACCAAAAGCAAAGTCCGGGAAGAAGTGACCCGGTTTGTTGCCGGGGCGGATTACCCCGCCTTCTATGGCTTGACTGTTTCGGATTTCCTTTATCCCTTTATCAGGGAAAATATCTTTTTTTCACCGGAAGATACGGAACAGCGCCTGGCTGAAGTCAGGGCAAAGCTTGAGCCGGTTAAAAAAGAGATTCAACGGGGGGAACAAATAATACGAAAGGGGTTTATCATAAGGGCCGAAGACATGGTTAAGCTCCGGGCCTTGAACATGTCCCTTTCCCGCAGGGACCTCCGGCTCATCATCGGAAACATCCTGATCCTCCTCTTATTCTTTGGCTTGCTTGTTTTTTTAGGGAGCCGCCGTACCGTGGGCAGACTCTTAACTTCCCGGGAGGTTTACTTTTTATCCGTCCTGATTTTCTTTTATTTTACCTACACCACTCTGGTAAGCGGTATTACCTTTGAAATCCGGGATTTCCCGGTGGCTATTCTGGTTCCCACCGCCCTGATGGTCATGCTTCCTTCCATATTGATTGGCTTCCGCATGGCGGTTTCCTTAGCGATGGTCCTGCCCTTGGGGGCTTTTTTGACCGGGGCGTTCGACAACTTTTCGTACATCTTTGCTCTCACCTCCGCGGTGGCCGCGTCCTATGTCCTGCAAGGGGCGGAACGCCGGATGGACCTGGTGAAGGCGGGGTTGGTGATAGCCGTTGCCAACAGCATTGCGGTGGTGGTGATTCTCCTCCTCCAAAAAAGCCCCCTCGCCGAATATCCGATTATTATCTTTGCGGGGGCCTTTAACGGTATCTGCTCGGGGATGTTGGTTTTAGGATTTCTCCCCCTCATGGAGCATCTCCTCAACGCGGTGACTATTTTCAGGCTGATAGAGCTTTCGGACCTTAATTCCCCTATCCTGAAACGGCTTTTCACCGTTGCCCCGGGTACCTACAGCCATTCGGTGATGGTGGCGAATCTGGCGGAATCGGCCTGCCAGGAAATTGGGGCAAATGCCCTTCTCGCCCGGGTCGGCGCCTATTACCACGATATCGGAAAGATGGAACAGCCCGATTATTTTGTAGAAAATCAGACTGCCTATAATAAACACGACGACATCGCTCCCCGGCTTTCGGCCACGGTGATCCGCAGTCATGTAAAGCTGGGGGTGGAAAAGGCCCGATGCCTCGGCCTGCCCCAGGAGGTAATGGATATCATCGCCGAACATCATGGCAACTCGGTGATAAGCTGGTTTTACCACGAAGCCTTGAAGCGGGAATCCCAGGTCAATATGGAAGACTTTACTTATCCGGGCAGGCCCCCCCGTTCCCGGGAGTCGGCGGTGGTGATGCTCGCCGATGTAACCGAGGCCGCCGTCAGAACCCTTAAAAAGCCCACCGCTTCCAAATTGGAAAAATTTATTCAGGAACTGATCATGGCTAAGGTCGAACATGGACAGCTCGCGGAGTCGGAGTTGACCTTCCGGGACCTCGAATCCATCAAAAACGCCTTTGTCCGAGTCCTGGCGGGGTATTATCATTCCCGAATCGAATACCCCAAGTTCTCTCCCAAAGAAATACCGGTTCCCAGCGGTGGCCGGGGGGCCTCCGACGGAGCTTACCCATGAACCGGGTCGCGGTACGGGCCGAAGAGGTTCCCCTCCCATCCTGGGAAACCCGTCTCCACGCCTATTCCCTGCGGGTATTGGATTATTTACACCGGGACGACTGGGATCTTTCGGTCCTGCTCTGTAATGACGCCTATATTCGTTCCCTTAACGCCCGTTTCAGAAACAAAGACGAGGCCACCGATGTTCTTTCCTTTCCCCTGGGGGCCGCCGTTCCCGGTGACCATACCGGGGAAAGCCGGTATTTGCCCGGGGATATCGTCATATCTTTGGAATCCCTGGAGGAAAATTCAGGATATTTTCACGTTTCTCCGGATGAAGAGTTACGCCGTCTCTTAATTCATGGTATTCTGCATCTGGACGGTTATGATCATGACACTAATGACAAGACCGAACCCATGCTTCAATTACAGGAACAACTCCTCGCGGAGTTAGCCGGGGAGCATATTCTTTTATGAATCCAGGGGTATTTATGAAACTTTTTAAAAAAAATGATACTAAAATAGACCCTAAAATCTATCAAACCCTGGCATCGGATCAGCGGGACATGATCCGGGGGGTGATGGAGTTAACGGATACCACGGTTAAAGAAATTATGGTTCCCCGGATCGATACGGTTTTTCTTTCAATAGACGCCGGGTCGGATGAGCTATTACAGCGGATTGCCGACAGCGAACATTCCCGTTTTCCGGTTTATAAAGAAACTATTGATAATGTGGTAGGGATCCTCTATGTCAAGGATGTCCTGAAAAGTCTGGTCCATGACGGTTCCGTTACCATCAGGAATCTTTTACGAAAACCTTTTTTTGTTCCCGAGTCAAAACGTATCGGGGATCTCCTCCGGGAGTTACGGCGCCGCCGGGTTCATATCGCCGTGGTGGTGGATGAATACGGCGGAGTATCGGGGATCATCTGTATGGAAAATATCATCGAGGAGATAGTCGGGGATATTCAGGATGAATTCGATAACGAGACCGAGGATGTGCTTAAATTGGGGGAGGGAATTTACCTCTGTGATGCCCGGGTCAATATGGAGGACCTTGTCAAGGAGATTGGGGTTGAACTGCCGGTGGAAGATTTTGATACCCTGGGGGGGTTTGTTTTTGACCTCTTTGGTAAAATTCCGGTAAAATATGAAAAGGCCGAATATGAGGGGTATGAATTTATCATCCAGGATATGGAAGGCCATAAGATCAACACGGTAAAAATCGTCCAGAAAAAAGAGGGCAGCCCATGACGAGGTATGCCCCAATACTCCGGTTCTTTCCGGGCCTTCTTTTGGTAACGATCCTTTTTTCCGGGGGCGGTTTCGTACTCCATGCCCAAAGCGGGGCCGCTTTTTATTACGAACAGGGCCGTTCCTATATGACCGGGGAGGACTGGTATTCCGCCGCCGAATCCTTTCTGGAATGCCTCCGGCTTAATCCGGCCCACGCCGAGGGTACCGCTGCCCTAGCGGAGTGTTACTATGAACTGGGAGAATTCGACGAGGCCCTGAGTTGGGTACGGAAAGCCCGGACCCTGGCCCGCTTAAACCTGGATCTGGCAAACCTGGAGGCCGTTATCCTCGTCGCCCTGGGCCGGTTGGACGGGGCTTCGGCGCTTATCGCCGAGGTCCTTGCCCGGGAGCCTTATAACAAGGAAGCTCTCTTTGCCCAAGCGGAGCTGGATATAGCACGGGGCAGGGCGGGAGACGCGGTTACCCGCTACCGGGAGGTGGTCCGGCGTTACCCCGACGACCGGCGGGTCCTGGTATCCCTAGCCTTGGTTTTAGGTTCCCTGGGGGATACCCCAGGAGCCCTTTCCTACATTGAACGGGCCCTGGAAACCCATCCCGGGGATTACCGGATCTACTATTACGCCGCCTATCTTAATGCCAAAGCGGAACGGTTCCCTCAGGCGATCCGGTATGTGGAGCAGTCCTTATTTTACAAAAACGGATATGGTCCCGCCCGGTCCCTTCTGGCTTCCCTTCGCTATCGTTCGGGTCAATACGAAGAGGCCGCCCGGCTTGCCGATGAGGCCATTGCCCTGAACCGGAATGATACCAGTGCCTGGTATCTTAAGGGGATGTCTTATATACGGCTGCGGCGGAATTCCGAGGCTATCTCGATCCTTGCCACGGCTTCTGCCATAGATCCCGGGGATGAATTCATCCGTACCGCCCTGGAAGAAACCCTTATCAACAGCACCGGTCTGGAAGATCCCGGCCGTATCCGTTGGGCCGCCTGGCATTTTGCCCGGGCCCGGGATTTCCGTTCCCGTAATCTGGCGGGGGAGGCCCTTTTTGAATACCGCCGGGGCTTACGGCTCTACCCGTATGCCCGGGACCGGCGGGAATATGCGGAATTGCTGCGGCTTCTGGGATATCCCGCCCGGCACCTGGAGGAACTGCGTTTTTTGCAGGACCGGGGTATGGCGGATCCCACGGTTAACGACGCGGTGGAAACCTATGATGCCCTTTTATCCGACACCCTTTTTAAACGCTGGTCCGTGGACCCGGTTGAACTGTCCCGCCGTCATTGGAAGGTGGCGGTTTTTTCGGTGAATTCCCAATCCGCTTTTTTTCATGCCGATGCCGGGGCAATAGCCTCCGCGTATATTAAGGACCTCCTCGTCCATGACCGGAACATACAGCCCATGGACCTGGAACTCAGGCAGGCTTCTTTTTCCCAGGCATTCCGGGCCGCCCGGGAAGGGGGGGCGGATTATTTTTTAGTCATCACCGCCGGTGAAAGTGAACGAGACCTTTCCCTACGGGGGGAACTTTTTGTGGGTCGGACCGGTTCCCCGGCGCGGACCTTTTCGGCCTTTAGGACTGGGGCGGACCGGCTGAGAAACAGCTCCCGGGGTATCGTGGAACAGATGGGGGCTTCTTTGCCCTTCCGGGGAGAACTGGTACAACGCCAGGCCGCCCAGGGCCTCCTGGATAAGGGCAAGGCCGACGGGGTCACGGAAAACGCGGTCTACGACATCGTAAAAAAAGGCCGGCCCTTTATCCTCAACGAGGGAATAGGGCTCTATTACGCGGAGGAGGATGCGGTGGGTACCCTGCTTATCAATCGCGTTGACGAAGAGGTATCCTCCGGTACCATAAGCCGGAAAGGGTTCTTTGACCGGGTCGCGCCGGGGGACGAAATTATTCAACAAACCAAAAAACCCGAAACCGCCGATTCCGGCGTCCCTATGGCGGACCCCGAATTACGGACCCTCCTCCGCACTGCCAGTAGTTTTTAGCCCGCCATATAATGGCGGCCGCGGAAGTTTCGGAAGGGCCTATGGCCTATAGATGTCGTCGATGGTTTTTATATCCTCTTTTTCCCGCTCTTTCTGGTATTCTTGCTGTCGCTTTTCTTTAAGCTTATCCAGAACTTTGCGGTCCCGGGAGGCGTCCAGGTACTCATCCCGGGCTTCCTCAACCTTGAGTTCCGCCGCAGCCGCTTCCTGTAAAAGCCGGTCTTGAGTTTCGTTCAGCCGGCGTATATATAAATCATGGGTCAGAATATCCGTCACCCCATATTCAGGGGAAAACCGTTCCTCTCCGGCCTTATGTTGTTCCCGGGTCAGTATTTCCAGGTTATGTTCAATAAGGGAAAGGGCTCCCACCGCTCTACCCAGAGCTATTTCCGTTTCCCGTTCCCGATGGACCCGTAGGGCTAAAACCTTTTCAAGCTTAAAGCTAAACCGTTTCACCCTGCTTTATTCCCCTGGTAGGAGGGGGCGTCAAGCTCAAAGACCGGCTCGCTACGGGCGGGGGATGACCCTTTATAGACCGTCATTTCCTCCACCGGTATTTGTATATGGGAGATCTCCGCCAATGTCGAAAGGGTCTCCACTATGGAGGTTCTTTCCTCCACTCCTTGGATAAGAAACTCATCGATGGCTTTTTTTTGGGCTATGGCCTCGTCGATGGCGGGATTAGAACCGGCATGATAGGCCCCCACGTTGATGAGGTCTTCGGCCTCCGCGTAAACCGCCATAAGTCGGCGGATATACCCGGCGGCCTTATTGGTAACCGGACCTGATACCACCGGAGCAAGCCGGGAAACACTACCCAAAATATCCAGGGCAGGATAATGATACGCCTGGGCAAGACGCCGGGAAAGCACGATATGACCGTCCAAGATCCCCCGGACCGTATCCGCCACAGGCTCATCCATATCATCGGCGTCCACCAGGATGGTATAAAAACCGGTTATGGTCCCCCGGTCAGAGGTACCGCAACGTTCAAGCAGCTTGGGCATGGAGTCAAAAACACTGGGGGTATATCCCCGGGTTGCGGGGGGTTCCCCGATGGCCAGACCTATTTCCCGTTGGGCCCGGGCAAATCGGGTAACCGAATCAAAGAGGAGCATCACGTCCTTCCCCTGATCCCGGAAGTATTCGGCCACTGCGGTGGCCACGTAAGCACCCCGCAGCCGCGAGAGGGGGGGCGAGTTGGAGGGAGAAACCACCACCACGGTCCGGGCTAATCCCTCCGGACCCAGATCGTTTTCAATAAAATCGTTTACCTCTCTGCCCCGTTCCCCTATGAGGGCAACCACATTCACCTCGGCGTTGGTATTCCGGGCTATCATACCGAGGAGCGTAGACTTACCCACCCCGGATCCGGAAAAAATGCCCATCCGCTGTCCCCGGCCCACAGCCAAAAGGCCGTCTATAGCCCGTACCCCGGTGATGATCCGCTCTTTTACCCGTTTCCGTTTCAGCGGGTCCGGGGGATCCGCCACGGCAGGATACCTCTGGGGGGAGAGGATGTCCCCCTTCCCGTCAACGGGCCTCCCCAGGGGATCCAACACCCTGCCCAGTAATTTGTCCGAGACATTAACCTCAAGGCAGGCGCCTGAAGCGATCACCCGGTTCCCCACCTCAAGGGCGGTGGTCTCCTCGAAAGCCATAAGCTGTACCACCCCTTCCCGGAGGCCCACCACCTCCGCGTGAATAGGGCCTCTGCCCCGGGGAACCTCGATGCGGCAGAGCTCCCCGATAGTCGCCTGGGGACCGAGGCTTTCAATAAGCAACCCCTGCACCTTCATGATCCGGCCGACGCATTTTATAGGGTCCACCCTTCGGGCGGTGTCCAAGTATTTGGTGAGTACGGCGGTTTCCATTTAGACCCCTACCCCGGAAGGGCCGCTTTTGGTCATACTTTTTATCGGAGAAATATCCAGGATCTTAGACTCCAGTTCCGCAAGCTGGCTGGAAATTCGGGCGTCGACTTCACCAAAATCGGTCTCAATAATGCACCCCCCGGGATCAACCGAAGAATCCTCCATCACTTGGATGGACTGATTTCCTTCCAGAAGTTGTATAAATTTTTTCGTATGATCGGTGGTTAATTTTACATCCACCAGATTTACTTTAATAATGATATTGCCCCGGCCTTTGACCTTCCGCAAAGCCTGGACCACATTGGAGATCACCACATTCCGCTGGTTTTCCGAAATAACCTTGATCACCTTCCGGGAAATGAGGAGGACGAGGTCGATGATCTGTTGTTCCGTTTCCGCCAGTATTTCTACCCGTTTATCCTGGGCCCGCTCAAGGGCCGTCCGGGTTCTTTCAATAAGCCGTTCAACTTCGGCCATTCCTTCGGCGAAACCCGCTTCCCGGCCCGTTTCCCGGCCCTGATTTTCCGCTTCCTTCCGCTCGTTTTCAATGGTACCACGGGAGTCCTCTTCAATGGTTGCGGCCTTTTCCCGGGCCTCGGCGAGGATCCGTTCCGCCTCCTCCTCCGCTTCCCGTTTCTGTTTCTGGGCCTCCTCGGTTTTCCCGGTTATTTCCCGAAGGGCCTTTTCTTCCGCCTCCTTAATGATACGCTCCGCTTCCGCCTGGGCGGATTTGATCATCCCTTCCCGTTCCGCGTCCCATTGGGCTTTAAAATTCTCCGCCTCCTGGCGCAGTTCCTCCGCGGTGGGACCGGTATACTCCTCTATCAGTTGGATCTCTTCAGCGTTTTCCTCCAGTGGAGCGAAATGGGACAATTCAGCAAACCTATAGGGAGGATCGAGAAACACTTTTTCGTCACTTAACGCGACCTCACCGGGCCGGAATACCGCCTTTGTCATACCCTTATACCACCAATTCGTCTTCGCCGGTACGGGCGATCACGACTTCACCGGTATCCTCCAGATGCCGAATGATGGAAACGATCTTCTGCTGGGACTCTTCCACATCCTTAAGCCGTACCGGGCCCATGAATTCCATATCTTCCTTGAGCATCCCCGCGGCCCGCTTACTCATATTCCGGAAAATCTTGTCCTGAACTTCGGTATCCACCGATTTCAAGGCCTTGGCCAATTCTTGGGAATCCACTTCCCGCAGAACTTTCTGAATATCCCGGTCTCCCAGCAATACAATATCCTCGAAAACGAACATCCGCTTCTTGATCTCCTCCGCCAGTTCCGGGTCCTCGTCTTCCAGAGCCTCTATGATCTGCTTTTCCGATGAACGATCCACCAGATTGAGGATCTCCACGATACTCTCTACCCCTCCCGCGGCGGTATAATCTTCGTTTGACAGGGTGGAAAGTTTTTTCTCCAACACCCGCTCAACTTCCCGGAGTACCTCGGGGCTTGTCCGGTCCATGGTGGCTATCCGTTTAGCCACATCGCTTTGTACCTCATGGGGAAGGTTTTGTAATATGATCGAAGCCTTATTGGGCTCCAGGTACGCCAGGATCAGGGCGATGGTTTGGGGATGTTCCTGCTGGATAAAGTTGAGGAGGTGGGCCGGATCGGTACGGCGGATAAAATCAAAGGGCCGTACCTGGAGGCTTGAGGTGAGACGATTGATGATGTCGATAGCCTTCTGGCTTCCCAGGGACTTTTCCAGGAGTTCCCGGGCATAATCAATACCCCCGGTGGTAATAAATTCATTGGCCATCATGAGTTCGTTGAACTCCGTGAGGATGGCGTCCTTTTGTTCCGGCTCTATGGTTTCGAGCCGGGCAATTTCAAAGGTAAGGGTTTCAATTTCATCTTCCCGGAGGTGCTTAAAAATTTCCGCGGAAATATCCGATCCGATACTCACGAGGAATATGGCGGCCTTCTGCCGGCCGGTAAATTCCTTTCCGCCCTTTTTTTTGCCTCCCGTTGTTCCGCCGGAGGCGCCGGATGAGGTGGTTTTCGCCATTTCCTATTCCTCCAAAAGCCAGGTTCGGATGAGCTGGGCCGCATCCTCCGGATGTTCCTTGGCCATATTGATCGCGTTTTCCTGAATTTCCATCCGCTTTCGTTCTTCCACGGACATGGAAACCTCGACTCCTTCCTCCTCCGCCTGCCGTAAGGCGCTTTCCCGCATCATCTGATGCTGCCGGGAAAGTTCTTCTTCCCGCAGCCGCCGGCGCCGCTCCAACTCCCGGGAAATCAACCGGAAGGCCACGAACCCAATAAGAATAAGGGCAAGTCCTCCCATGAGGACCAAAATGGTGGTCTGCATCTGTTTTGCCCGGAAGTAAGCCGCATCTTCCTCGGCAAACTGCCGGGTCCGGTCAAAACGGATATTCTCCACCGTAACCGCGTCTCCCCTGGTTTGACTATAGCCAATGGCGTTTTGAATTAATACCTGGGTAGACCGAAGATCCTCCGGCGCAACCGGGATATATTCCCGTTCAATAGATCCGTCGGAAAGGATCACCGGCTCTTTCTTTTCATCGTATTTCCATTTCCATTGGCCATCGATATTTACCGAAACCGTAACCCGGTCTATGGTAGGGCTCCGGTCCTCCTGGATGGTCCGCTTGTTTATTTCTTCGTTGTTGGTCAGGGTTTGCTGCTTAACCCTTCCGTAGAGGTTGGACATATCCCGAAAAGCCGGGGTAGTCTGCCCCTCAATCCCCGGAGGGCCCTCGGGGTTAAAGCCGGTCCCCTCCCATTCAGTGGTAGAGGTGCTCTGGGATCGGGTGATGGACCGGACAAATTCGGAATCGTCGTAGGGGGTATTGGGGTTGTCCGGCCGCATGGTGATGGGAAAGAATTCATCGGTACTCACGGCCTTCTGGGACATATCCATATCGATTTTGATATTAAGATCCCGGACCCGGTCCGCGGTATAGGTGTCCTGGAGGGATTTCAAAATAATCGCCCGGTAATGGGCTTCCAGCTGGTGGATGTACTTTTGCTGCCGTTCAATTAAACTTTGGCGATCTATATTGGCCATACCTTCAAAATCGTTGAGTACAAGGCCGTTTTGATCGGTGATAACGATGTTTTCATCCTTAAGACCCTCGACGGCAAACTTGAGAATCTTCTGGATCCCCTCGATCTTCTTACGGTTCTCGACAATATCGCTGCCCGGTTTGGGCATGATGATAACGCTGGCGGTCACCGGGTTTTGATCCGTCTGGAAGAGCTCCCGTTCGGGAACCACAATGGTAACATCGGCGTTATCCACGTCATCCAGGGCTTTTACATGATCGGTTATCATTTGGGTAATGGCCCGCCGGAGGTTCACATTCCGCTCAAAATCGGTAATGGTCCACCGTTCCCGATCAAAGATCGACCAGGGATCCGTCCCTGAGGGGATGAGGTCTTCCCGGATAAGGATAGACCGGATCCGCCGGGCGGTTTTTTCATCGGGTACTAAAAGGATCCCCGTGGGAGAAACCGTTGTTTTAACCCCCTCGTCGTTGATCCGGGTAACAATCCGGTCCAGAGTTTCCTCATTCCTGATGGGCACATCGATGACCGGTACCATGGTTGGCGCGGAAGAAACCCCTACCAATACAACTATCCCTGCTATCGCCGCCAGGGCGATCCCGATGAGGATGATCCTTTGTACCAAAGACCACTTTCCCCACAGGGTTCTAAGCTGGGCGATAAATTTTTTTATCCATTCCTTCATATTCCCCTCCCCAGAAGAACTTTTTTATTTAACCACCCTTGGGCCTGTTTTTACTTTCCACGTCAAAACAACTCCCGGTTAACGGGTATTAATAAGATCCCGCCAGCCCTGAACCAGGCGGCTCAAGACCGTCCTCGTGATATTCAGGGACATGCCGGCCTTTGCCTGGGCAATGGTTATGTCGTGAATATCCACGGTGTCCGGATCGGTCAACGCCGCCTGCATCAGATCACCGGGGGCCTGCTGTTGGGCGCTGACCATATCCAGGGCTTTGAGCATGGTGTCCTCAAAGGTACCGGAACGGAGTACCGCTTCGACGCCGATCTTATTTCCCAATTCCGATAATGCCTTTCCGTCGGCGGTAAAATTCCCCTGCCGGGGAACCATATGATGGGGATGGGTCACCCGCATGGGAACCTTATCCCCGGTAACTAATTCCGGCCGATATATGGTCATCTGTTACCTTCCTCCAATATCCAACGCCCGTTGGAACATACTCTTGGACCCTTCTATAATCGAAGCGTTTGCCTCGTAAGCCCGGGAGGCGGCGATCATATCCACCATCTCGGTGACAATATCCACATTGGGCATTTCCACATACCCGGTTCGGGGACCGGTTTGAATGGCGTCCGGATGGGTCGGATCGTATACAAACCGGGACTCGGTTTTGGTATCCTTCTGGATCTCCACCACCCGCACTCCCTGACCGGGACCGTTATCCAGCATTTCCGGCAAAAAGGGGGAACGCCAATAGGGTTCCTCCACCCGGGGCCGCAGGACCACCCGGCTCCGTTTGTAGGGACCCCCTTCGGTGGTTCTCGTGGTGGAGACGTTGGCCATATTATCGGCGATTACGTCGGAACGGAGCCGTTCTGCGCTCATCCCTGTGGCGGCGATATTGATAGAGCTGAAAAGTCCCATATTCTACCTACCTTAATACCATATTGATTTGACTAAACTCAAAGGTTTCCGCTTGGGCCATGAGGATGTACATTTGCTGATTTTCAAGGGCCGCGACGATCTCCTGTTCCGAATCCACGTTGTTCCCGTTGTTCTTTGAGGTACTCACGTAATCCAAAACCCGCCGGGGCTCGACTTCCCGGTAATCCCGTTCCCTCCAGTTGGGGATATGTTTGGGATCCGTCAGGGTCAACTCCAGGGGGGGGCGCTGCTTTTCCGTTTCCAGGGCCCGTTTTAACTCGCTTTCAAAATTCACCTCGGACCGTTTAAAATTAGGCACCTCCGCGTTGGCCAGGTTATTGGCAATAACACTACGCCTGAGCAGATTGACATCCATGGCCCGGTGTACCATATCCACAGTTTTGGTAAAATTATTCTCTATATTCATCCCATCCTCCCAAGGTAAAACTTTTCTATATAAACTATCGGCGGATTAAAGGTGAGAAGTTAGAAGGGAATAGGGATAAGTTTAATACTTCTTTCTTCACTTCTCACTCCTACCTTGCAATAGCTTCTCACGTATAATTACAATATATACCGTCCCAGATCCTGATCCACCGCCAAATCCCCCAGCCGTTCATTCACATAGGCCTCAGTGATAGGTATCTTCGTGGGACCCAGGTTGGGGGCTTCAAAGGAAAGCTCCTCCAACAGGGTTTCCATAATGGTGTGCAGCCGGCGGGCGCCTATGTTTTCCAACCGGGAATTAACATCCGCCGCCAAGGCTGCCAGCCGTTCAATGGCCTCCGAGGTAAACTCAATTTCCACCCCTTCGGTTCCCAGGAGATCGATATACTGTTTGGTCAGGGCATTTTTGGGCTCCGTAAGGATCCGCAGGAATTCTTCCTTTCCCAGGGATTCCAGTTCCACCCGGAGGGGAAAACGGCCCTGGAGTTCCGGAATCAGATCCGAGGGTTTACTGATGTTAAAGGCGCCGGCGGCCACAAAGAGGATGTGGCTCGTATCCACCGGCCCCCACTTGGTATTTACCGTGGCTCCCTCCACAATGGGTAGGATATCCCGCTGAACCCCTTCCCGGGATACATCAGGACCGCCTCCCCGGTCCCCCTTGACGGCGATCTTATCGATCTCGTCAATAAAAACTATTCCCATTTCTTCCACCCGCTGCCGGGCCTCGTCGCTTACCCGGTCCCGGTCTATGAGTTTTTCCGATTCTTCATTGGCCAGGATTTCCCGGGCCCGGCTTACGGTAAGGAGTTTTTTCTTTTTGCCTCCCCCAAAAAAACCCGCTATCCCCGAAAGGCTGGTTTCTAAATCCTCCATCCCTCCCCCCATCATTTCGATGGCCGGAAATTGGGGGTTTTGATTAACGGTAATTTCCACCATCCGGTCTTCCAGTTTACCTTCCCGGAGCATGGTCCTGAATTTTTCCCGGGTGGAAGAAGGCTTTGCCTGCGAGGCGGTTTTTTCCTCCTCCTCACTAGGGGGCGTTTCCGCTGCGGATTCGTGGGTCCCGTACTGCTGCTCCTGGTTCAACACCGTGGGGATCCCCACCTGGATGGCCGCCCCCATCAAGCCCGGACCAGCCCCGTTGTTGGGATTTATGGAAAAGGCCCCCACCGGTCTTACCACCGCCCCCTCCGGGGGTTTATGTTCCGGGGGTTTTTTCCCGGTACCCGGAAGTAAAAGATCCAGCAGCGCCTCCTCCGCCCGTTTCCGGGCTTCGGCGGTGACTGTTTCCTGCATCTCCTGTTTCACCATCTGGACCCCTGCGGCCATGAGGTCCCGGATCATGGATTCCACATCCCTGCCCACGTATCCCACTTCGGTATATTTGGTGGCCTCCACCTTGATAAAAGGGGAACCCGCCAATTTCGCCAGACGCCGGGCAATCTCGGTCTTGCCCACCCCGGTGGGACCTATCATGAGGATGTTTTTGGGGGCTATGTCTTCCCGGACCTCCGGATCCAGCTTGAGCCTGCGGATCCGGTTCCGCAGGGCCACCGCCACCGCCCGCTTGGCCTTCTTTTGACCGATGATATATTTATCCAGCTCGGCAACAATTTCCCGGGGAGTAAGCTCCTTCCGGGGGAGGGGTATATTTTTTGATTCCCTTCCCGGTGCCGCGGGTAATTCCGCCGGCCCGTTCACCATGTTTTCGCTCATGCTTTATGCTCCTCCCCGGACCCAAGTTCCTCCAGGATAATTTGATTATTGGTATAAATACATATATCCCCCGCAATCCGCAGGCTCCGCCGGGCGATCTCCGCGGCGGAAAGGGTACTGCCGTCCAGATAGGCTAAGGCCGCGGCATAGGCGTAATTTCCTCCGGAACCTATGGCCAGGGCAGCCTCCGCGGGCTCTATCACATCCCCGGTACCGGAGATAAGCAGGGTCTTGGAAATGTCCGCCACCAGGAGCAGGGCTTCCAGACGCCGGAGGGAACGGTCAGTACGCCAATCCTTGGCCAATTCCACCGCCGCCCGGGCAAGATCTCCGGAGTATTCCTTGAGTTTTTCCTCAAACCGGTCAAAAAGGGTAAAGGCATCCGCGGTAGCTCCGGCAAAACCGCATAACACCTTACCGTCGTTGAGGCGCCGGACCTTACGGGCATTATTTTTCATCACCGTCTCGCCCATAGTCACCTGACCATCCCCGGCCATGGCGACCTGTCCGTTCCTGCGGACCGCCAACACCGTGGTAGACCGGATCCGGTTGCCCCGGAATTCCATTCTCCGTTTTTTCATAGGTTGTTCCTTTTCCCCAAGCCGTGAGGATGGGCCTTAAGATAGGTTCGCTTAAGCCGTTCCATATCCACATGGGTGTACCGCTGGGTAGTGGAGAGACTTGCGTGACCGAGAAGTTCCTGAACCAAACGTACATCACAGCCGGAATTAACCAAATGGGTGGCAAAACTATGGCGTAACGCATGGGGATGTACATTTTTTTCAAGCCCCGATCGTTCCGCATATTTGGTTATGATCCACCGTACTCCGGGTACGGAAATCGGCCCTCCCTTACGGTTAACAAAAAGCCGATCCGTGGGAGCGGACGCTTTAACCCGGGAAGTCCGCCCGGGAAGATAGGCTCCCAGGGCTTCTCGGGCTTCATCGGAAAAAAACACCTGCCGTTCTTTGTTCCCCTTTCCCACAACCCGGGCCCCTGAAAGATCCCCCTCCAGACAGGACAGGGTAAGGGCCACCAACTCCGATATCCGTAAGCCCGCGGAATACATGGTGAGGATTAGGGCCTTATCCCGAAGGGGCCATAAAATACCCGCCTTATCGGGGAGTTCCGCAAAACTCGCCATTTCCCCTTCCCAAAGAAAAGCCGGGAGCCGTTTCGCCGTTTTCAGGTTCCGCAGGTTCATGGAGGGATCATCGGCTCTCATATTAAACCGCAGGAGCCACCGATAAAACCCCCGGATAGAAGAAAGGGCACGATTAACACTGACCGAGGCGATCCCTTCGGCGCTGAGATCCGCGATAAATCCCTGTACCCCATGGGGACTTGCCCCTTGGGGAGTTATCCCGTGGTTTTCGCAATAGGCCGCATAATGGCCCAGATCCTTGCCGTATGCCTGGATGGTCCTTTCCGACATCCCCCGTACGGAATGAAGATAGGTCAGATAGGCTTCAACCAAATTATTTGTCCCCATCGGATTCCTCCCGGTCAGAATCTTCACTGCTATGCAGGTAATCACATTCCGGGTTGATACATGCCTTGTGATACCCGTTCTTTTTATCGTATTTTTCCACCATAAATTGCCCACATTTGGGACAGTTTTGGCTGATCGGTTTAAAGTGACTGATAAAATCACATTCCGGGTAATTGGTACATCCGTAAAACTCCTTGCCCCGTCCCCGGGTTTTACGGGCCACGATGTCCCCACCGCAGCGGGGACACTTTGCCAGAGGGATGGATTTGGTATTTCTACATTCCGGAAAGCCTGAACAGGCCAGAAAAAAACCATACCGGCCAAGTTTTTTTACCATGGGTTTTCCGCATTTTTCGCAGATATGATCGGTCTCTTCGTCCAAGGATCCCTTAAAGGATTCCAGGGTTTTTCCTACCTCATCCACCTGTTCCTTAAAGGGGTGATAAAAACTCCGGATCATGTCGGGCCAGCGGAGCTGACTTTCTTCCACTTCGTCCAGTTTATTTTCCATGGAGGCGGTAAATCCCACATCCACCACATGGGGAAAATACTCCACCAGCATATCGCAGATCATCCTGCCCAGGAGGGTGGGGACCAACTGTTTGTTGGACCGGGTCACATAATACCGGTCCAGAAGGACCGAGATAATAGGGGCATAGGTCGAGGGACGGCCAATGCCTTTTTCTTCCAGGGTTTTAACGATGGATGCGTCGGTATACCGAGCCGGGCCCTGGGTAAAATGTTGTTCGGGGTAGAATTTGTCCACCTTGACCTTATCCCCGATTTTAAGAGATGGAACCGGACTCCCTTTGTTTTCACTAGCCAAAAGTTTCATCACTTGGTAAAAACCCTTTTCGATGATCCGGGTCCCGGCGATACGGAAAATCCCCTCCCCAGCCTGGATATCGATGCTTATGGTTTTGGTTTTCGCGGGGTTCATCTGGCTCGACACAAACCGTTCCCAAATAATGGTGTAGAGCCGGAGCTGATCCCGGGTAAGGTATTCTTTTACTTCCTCGGGGGTATACTGTACATAGGTGGGCCGAATAGCCTCATGAGCATCCTGGGCTTTTTTCCCCAGGGTATATTCCACCGCCTTTTCCGGCAGATCCGGAGAGAAATGCTCCCCTATCCAGGACCGGACTTCCTCCAGGGCCACCTGGGAGATCCGAACCGAATCGGTCCGCATATAGGTGATAAGTCCCACCCGGGAATTGCCGATATTTACCCCTTCATAAAGCTGTTGAGCCAACTGCATGGTTTTTTTACTGGTAAAACCCAGCCGGTTTGCCGCGGTCTGCTGGAGCTGGGAGGTGGTAAAGGGCGGCTTCGGCCGAATGGTTTTATCGGTTTCCCGGATATCAGAAACGGAACAATTGGCGTTGATTATCTTATCAATAATAAGCTTAACCGCGTCTTCATTTTTGAGCTCCGGTTTATCCCCCTGCCAGGACACGAGCTGGGCGGTAAACGAGGATTTTCCTACCTTAAAATCCGCCTCCAAAGTCCAGTACTCTTCGGGAATAAAGGATTCCACTTCCTTTTCCCGTTCACAGATGAGCCTCAGGGCTACCGATTGTACCCGTCCCGCGGAAAGGCCGTTTTTAACCTTCTTCCACAACAAGGGTGAAAGGTTATACCCCACCAGACGATCCAGAACCCGACGGGCCTTTTGGGCGTTAACCTTGGATTCGTCGATGGCCGACGGGTTTGCCACGGCATCCTTGATCGCCATGGGGGTGATCTCGTTAAAACTGATCCGCTGAATGGGTACCCGGTCGTTTTTCGCGGTAATGGCATTCCGCAGGTGATAGGCAATAGCCTCCCCTTCCCGATCATTATCACTGGCCAGGAGCACTGAGTCCGCCTTTTTTGCGTCCCCCTGAAGTTCCTTTAAAAGTTTCGCCCTTCCCCGGACGGTGATATATTCAGGTTCAAAATCATGGTCCACATCAATGGCCATCCTGGATTTGGGGAGGTCTATAAGATGACCCATGGATGCCTTTACCATATATGAAGGACCCAGGTATTTTTCTATGGTCTTCGCCTTGGCCGGCGATTCCACGATCACCAAGATCTTTTTATCCTTTGTTTTGGAAGAGGCCCGTTTTTTCCCGGTTGACTTTTTTTCTTGAATTTTTTTTTCGGTTTTTACCGCCATTTTATTCCCATCCTTAAAGATCAATATTCAACTTCCGGGCCAAGGACGATGCCAGCATAGCCCCCGGTAACGGCCGATCCCGAAAACCTGTTTTCTCCGATGTGTTCTCCACAACGATCCCCCACTCCCCCAGGAGCTCCGCCGCCTCAAAAATCACCCGGGCCCCCTCCTCGGCAAGTTTTCTGGTTCCTTCCCCCCGGACGGAATTCACCCCCGATGAAGTGACCCAGAGGTCCCGGCCCTGTTCCAGGGCAAACCGAGCGGTGATTAGGGCTCCGGAAGAAGCGGGGGCTTCCACAATCACGGTTCCCCGGGCCAGGCCGGAAATGATCCGGTTCCGGGCGGGAAAATTCCATTTCCGCGGCCCGGTCCCCGGGGGGTATTCACTTAAAATGACCCCACCCCGATCCATGATCCGCCGGGCAAGGACCCGGTTTGCCCCGGGATAAACTTCATCGGGACTTGAGCCGAGGACCGCCACCGTTGGGGCGCCTCCCTCAAGATTTCCCCGGTGGGCCATGGCGTCGATACCCAGGGCAAGCCCGGAAACCACGGGGATCCCCGCATCGGCCAGGGCCTTGCCGATATCATAGGCCTGGGAAGCCGCCGCGGCGGTAGGCCGCCGGGTTCCGACCACCGCCGCGAGGGGCTGTTCCGGATTCGGTAAAATACCCCGGTAAAAAATCAGGGCCGGAGGATCGTAGAGTTCCCGGAGCAGGGGCGGATATTGGGAGGAAACAAAGGACACACAGCCTATCCCCCGGATCTCCATGGTCCGGATATCCTTCTCGGCCTGTTCCCGAAGGTCTTCTATAGAGACGGAAACCTGGGAAAGCTTCCGGCCCAGAATACCCTCCACCGCCTCCTTAAAAAATATGGATAATCCTTCCTCCTTGTCAAATGTTTTATAGAGGAGGATCTGTTCCCGGGAATTTGTCCCCGGGATTCGCCGGATGATGAGGTCCCGTAACAAAAGCTCATCCATAATATGAATCCAATATGATCTGCCGGTTATTTTCCGCCTCGATCCGTTTGGCGGAGTCCCGGGAAATGGTGATGATCCGGTCATACATATCCAGGGCGTCCTGATAATTATTCACCATATAGTAGGCCCGGGCCAACACAAACATAGCATCCACATCGTTCCGGGAAATTTCAAGGTACCGTAGCAGGTGGGGTATTGCTTCCTCAGGTTTGTTCAATTCAAACACATAAAGGATACCGATACCGTAACGGGGCCGGCCGTATCCTTCGTCCAGTTCTATAGCCCGCAGGTAGGATTTTTCCGAAAGGGCAAAGTACTCTTGGGCATCCCCCTCGGCGGAAGCAAAGGACGATTTCGCTACAATACCCGCGGATACCCCCCGCTGGTAGTGGGCATACGGGTCCTCGGGGAAATAATAAACCGCCCGTTCCAGGGCGTTCAGGGCCTCGTGGTACAGTCCCCGATCCTGCAACCGGGTAGCGAGGAGTTTCCAATACAGCCCAGTCTGGGCGGCATCTTTTACGTGTTGCTCAATCAGCTCCTCATAGAGCCCGATAGCCGTCCGAAGATCCTCTATGGTCCGGGGAGGAGTACCCTGGGGACTGAGTTCTTTGATCCGCTCTATCAGGGAATCCCGGGCCTTAGTCTTCTGGAAGGTATAGATCCCCCCGATGAGCGAACCCGCGATAACCAATACCATAAGGCCTATAAAAAATTCTTTTTTTATTTTCATCCTTTACCTTCAATTCAAATTCCGGCGCCTTTACGTCCGGGATAAATACCCCCGTAATTGGGGCATATACCGCCGGTGACTTTCCTTAAGGAGGGACGCATCCACATGGGTATAAATTTGGGTGGTGGTAATATCCGCATGTCCCAAAAGCTCCTGCACCGACCGGAGATCCGCCCCGCCGGCGAGCAGTTCCGTGGCATAACTATGCCGCAGGGTATGCAACTTCGAGGGTATCCCCGCCAGAGCCGCCAGTTTCATATAGTTTCTCCATATTCCCTTCCGGGAAAGGCGCTTTCCCGTCTTACCGATAAAAAGGGCGGGAGACCTGACCTTGCCCGCCAACCGGGGCCGCGCCTCGGCCAGGTAGCGTTTGAGCCAGAAGGCGGCTTCTTCTCCAAAGGGTACCAACCGTTCCTTGTTTCCCTTTCCCAATACCCGGGCAATTCCTTCGGTAAAATAAAGATCCCTTAGATTAAGCGAAGCGGCCTCGGATACCCGGAGACCCGCAGAATAGATGAACTCAAACAAGGCCCGGTCCCGCAGTCCCCGGGGATTATCCATTGGCACCAGGGCGAGCATCCGGTCTACCCGTTCCCGGTTAAGTACCTCAGGCAGGTGGAGCCCTTTTTTCGGGGATTCCAGCATCCGGGCGGGATTATCCCGGCGGAGCCCTTCATCCGCCTCATACCGGAAAAAGGATCTGAGGGCGGAAATTGCTTTAGCCACCGACCGGGAATCAAGGTGGTCCTTATCCCGGCGGGATTTCAGATATGCCATAAGGGTGGAACTATCCGCCTCCTCATGGGGTATCCCTTCCTTTTGCAGCCATTCCAAAAACAAGCGAATTTCAACTTTATAGGTTTCCGCGGTTAAACGGGACCGGCGTTCCAACACGAGGAGCCAGGTATAGTATCTATCCAGCAGACTGGGGCCGTTCATAAAACTTATATATCCCGGTTATCGGTCCCTGATTTTTCGGACAATTCCTTTCCACCGGAAAATTTAAAATCCCGAACCACAGTGGGCACCTCAAGATAGTCTTCCCGGTAGTTGTTCCGGTTGGTAAGCCCCGGTTGTTTTGACCCTGCGCCGAATATACCTCCCCACTCATCTTGACCGAAAAGATCGCTCTGTCCTTTTTTATCCGTTTCCTGAGTCTGGACTTTCGGGCCTATCATGGTTTCTTTGTGAAAACCGGTGGCGATCACCGTAACCTGGAGTTTATCCCCCAGTTTGGAATCCAGGGAGGTGCCGTAGATGATCAACGCCTCCTCGTCGGCCTTTTCGGTAACAATCTGGGCAACCTCTTCCAATTCAACCAGGGTAAGGTTCTCCCCGCCGGCGATATTGATGAGGATCCGCTGGGCTCCCTCCAGGGTGGTATCTTCCAGCAGGGGATTATCAATGGCGTTATTGGCGGCCAGGGAGGCGCGGTTTTCCCCGCTCCCGATACCGATACCCATAAGGGCATCCCCCTGTCCGTACATGATGGTCTTTATATCCGCAAAATCAATATTTACGAGGCCCGTCTCGGTGATCAGGTCCGAAATGCCCTGTACCCCCTGCCTGAGTATATCGTCGGCGATAAGAAAGGCTTCAGGGATCGTGGTTTTCCGTTCCACCGAACTAAAGAGCCGCTGGTTGGGAATGACAATGAGAGTATCAACCGCCTCCCGCATCTTGGCGATCCCCTCTTCGGCAAGACGCATCTTATACTTGCCCTCAAACCCGAAGGGCTTAGTTACCACTCCCACGGTCAAGGCTCCGCATTCCCGGGCGACCTGGGCGATAACCGGGGCAGCCCCGGTTCCCGTACCGCCCCCCATGCCGGCGGTCACAAAAACCATATCCGCCCCTTTCACGGCATTAGCGATTACTTCCCGGTCTTCCATGGCAGCCTTTTCCCCAATCTCAGGTTTACCGCCAGCCCCAAGACCGGAGGTAAGCTTGGCGCCAATGGACAAGGTAACCTTCGCTTTCGACCCATTTAATGCCTGCCGGTCCGTATTGGCGGCGATAAACTCCACCCCCTGGACCTCGCATTGAATCATGCGATTCACCGCATTGCAGCCGCCCCCTCCCGCACCGATAACTTTGATAATCGTCCGTCTTTCATTGGCGACTTTGTCGTCCAATACTTGAATGTCCATAAAACCCCTCCCAAATCATTTCCTTAATTCAATATTTTTAGGCGTTCCCATCCGCCCTTATGAAGTATCCTCGTCTCAAATTCATGGCCCCAGGGACCAGGGAATTGTGAAACCGCTCCGATTCAAAAAAATTCCTTTCTTAACCAGTCCACCAGTTTACCGATCAACGGCGTCTGTCCTTTTTCGTAAGGACGCGTGTCGGTTCCCCGCTCGCCACCCTGCTTTTCTTCCCGCAGAGCCCCTTCCAATACCAGGCCCACGGCGGTGGCGTATACCGGACTCCGGTACTCCTCCACCAACCCTCCTACCGGAAGGGGGATTCCCACCCTGACGGGCAGTTTAAACACATGAGCCGCCAGTTCCGCAGCCCCCAGAAGCTGGGCTCCCCCGCCGCAGAGGACGATCCCCCCCCCCAAGGGGCGGGAAAGGGAAAGCTTATCCAACTTTTCCTTCACCATAGTGAAAATTTCCTCCATCCGGGGACGGATAATCGCCAGGAGCTGGGATCGGGGTATGGGCAAAGGGGGCCGCCCCCCTACCCCGGGAACGATGATATCGTCATCCCCTTCAAGAAATTCATCCCAGCAGCACCCCGCGTCCAGCTTGATCCGCTCGGCGGTTTCAAAGGCGATATTTTTGAGCAGAGATATGTCGCCGGTAACCTGGATACCCCCCGCGGGAATAGTGGTGGTCGAATAAGGGGTACCGCCGGTGTACACCATCACATTGGTAGTCCCCCCCCCCAAGTCTATCAGGGCCACTCCCAGTTCCTTTTCTTCCTCGGTAAGGACGGAACGGCCGGCGGCCAGGGATTGGAGGATCATATCGTTAACCCTGAAACCAGCCCGGTTAACACATTTCATCAAGTTTTGGGCACTGGTTACCGAGCAGGTTATGATATGAACCTCTGCCTCAAGACGGACCCCGATCATATCCAGGGGATCCCGGATACCCTTTTGATCGTCAACGATATAACTCTGGGGGATTACTTCCAGAACCTGCCGGTCCATGGGGATCACCACCGCCCGGGCCGCTTCCAACACCCGATTAATATCTTCAGGACCAATCTCCCGGGTTTCCCGGTTTTTTCCGGTAACCGCCACTACCCCCCGGGAATTAATCCCGTCGATGTGACTTCCCCCGATGCCGGTCCAGCAGGTGTGGACCTCCCGGCCGCTCATCATCTCCGCCGCCTCAATGGCGGCGGCAACCGACTTGAGGGTAGCTTCAATATTTACCACCACCCCCTTTCGCAGGCCCGTGGAGGCGCTTTTCCCCACACCGGTTATTTCGAGTGTCCCATTTTCATTACGCTCGCCAATTACGGCGCAAACCTTGGTGGTACCGATATCGAGACCAACCACTAAATCATCATTAGCCAGAGGATGCCTCCTTTAGGGTATAGGATGCCGTACCGGTTCTAAAATCAATTTCATCAACCTGAGTACCCTGAGAAACAATAACATCAATTGCCAGCATCATATATCGAAGCATATCTTCATGCAATTCCGCCGCAGAACGGATCCGTACCGGGTTATGATTGGGATAGAGGATGAGGTCGAATCCATCGTAGATTTTCGGGTGGATCCTAATTTCGGAAAAAGCGGTCAACAGTTCTGGCGCGGTAGTATGGATCCGTTCCAGACTGGCGAGAAACCCGGTGAATACCGGAGAAAGCCGCATCCCCAATATCGGTTCATTCAAGGCAAGACCGGAGATCAACGGTAAGGAAGGAGAAAGAGGTTCATCCTCCAGGGAGGTTCCGATTTTAAAGATCACCCCCTGTTTATCAAAAAACGCCGGGGTAATTTTTTCCCCGATTCTTACCAGCGTAAAAGCCAGGGCCTCCCGGGGTTCAAGCACTATCATTACCGAATCGGGAAAATGTTTTATCACCCTGGCGGATTTAACCTGATAAAGCCCCTCCAGGTTGGCCTCAACCACCGCGGGGTTTACCGTCATATACGAAGAATGGGAATTGATTCCCGCCCGGTTTAAGACCAGGTTCCTTTCGATACCCGGAATTCCCGTCACCTCCACTGCCTGTAAGGGCATACAGGGGCTGATAAAAAGAAACCAGCAGAGTTCCGCCCCAACCACCATGGCAAGGATAATAACGATCCGTTTAAGCTTCCTATCCACACCGGAAACATTTTTTTTGTGCGGAGCCGCATAGGCATAATAACTAGCCAAAGTTTACCTCCGGCCCCCTAAAAATTCCGGTATTCCGGGAAGGCCCCAATTCCTGGGGAAGGCCTGAAACATTTACGATCAAACCGGCGATCAACAGGGTAGTAGCCAGAGAAGATCCGCCGGCGGAAAAAAACGGCAGGGGTATTCCTGTAGCGGGAAGAAGGCCGGAAACTACAGCGACATTCAAAAGCATTTGGGAACTTATGGTAGTAACCAGCCCAAAGACGAGGAGCCGCCCAAAGGTATCCTCGGTCCGCAAAGCCACCCGATATCCCCGTACCACAAAAACTCCTAAGAGGAGGAAGAAAAGCAGGATCCCTATAAAGCCAGTTTCTTCCGCGTAGGAAGAAAAAATAAAATCCGAATGTATCTCCGGTACGCTGGAAATTTTTCTTACCCCCTGACCAATACCCTTGCCCCAAAATCCCCCGGATTCTATGGTCAGGATAGAGGAATGGACCTGATAACCCGCGCCCAGGGGTTCCCAGTCGGGCCAGATAAAACTTATCAACCGCCGGAGACGGTGTTCCTTGGTAAAAATGAGGAGAACCGACAGGGGCCCCAAGATTACCCCGGCGCCGATAAAATACCTGAGCGGTACCCCCGTAAAGAAAAAAATCAGGAGAGCGTTTACCGCAACAAACAAGGCGGTGGAAAAATTATTCTGCAAATAAATCAAAAAGAAAAAGAGCATGGTCACCATGGTGGGGGGCAAAATTCCCGAAGAAAAAACCCGGATCTTATCCTCTTTTTTGGTAAATATATGGGCCAAATACAAAGGTAATACCAGTTTAACCAACTCTGAAGGTTGATACGTATTGGAACCAATATGAATCCACCGGGCCGCGCCGTTTTTTGTAACCCCAATACCGGGAACAAAGGTCAAAAGGCACATCAAGAGGGTTCCGAAGACCAGGGGGACAATACATTTTCTCACTATCCGCAGGGGTATCCGCAGGGCAAGAAAAAACAACAGGACCCCCAAGCCCCCTAAGACAATCTGCCGGGAAAAGAAATACAAACCGTCTCCAAAAAAACGCTCCCCAAAGGCATAGGAGGCGGAATACAGAGTAACCAGGCCCACGCCGGTAAACAGAATAATAACGGCTATCAAAAGATGATCATAATGATTCCCGCGACCCGCCGGATCCACCACAAATTGGTTCATCGACATCTCTCCGCCTTATTGAATTTTCAACGTTGAAAGGGCTATAATCGCAAACAAGCCCCCAAGGATCCAGAAGCGAATAACCACCTTAGTTTCCGCCCAGCCGGATAATTCAAAGTGGTGATGTAGAGGGGCCATACGGAACACCCGTTTCTTCCGCATTTTATACATCATAACCTGGAGGATCACCGAAGCGGCTTCCAAAACAAAAACGCCGCCGATGATAAGGATCAGAATCTCCTTCTTTATTATAAGAGAAATAGTGGCAATAACCCCCCCCAAGGATAAACTTCCCACGTCTCCCATAAAAACCTCGGCGGGGTGGGCGTTAAACCAGAGAAATCCCACACAGGCCCCCACCACCCCAAGGCAAAAGACGGTCAATTCTCCGGCGCCTTTGATATAGGGGATCCCCAGATAAGAAGAATAATCCACCCGGCCTGAAAGGTAGGTAAGGATGGCCAGAGCAATAAAAACCAGGATCAGAAGTCCCGCGGCAAGGCCGTCCAGGCCGTCGGAGAGGTTAACCGCGTTGGATTCTCCCACCACGAGGAGTACCGCGAAGGGGATCCAGAGAAAGCCCATATCCACCACCGGGTTCTTAAAAAAGGGCAGATAAAGGAAAGTAACTCCCTCTCCCCCGGAAAAATAGAGAATAAACACAATACCAAAGGCAATCAGAAACTGAAAAGCCAATTTTGCCCACGCCGGAAGTCCTTCGGAATTATGCCGCCTTAGTTTGAGATAATCATCCAGAAAGCCCACGGCGCCGAAACAAACCAGGGCCCCCAGGGTAAGCCATACTTTATCATTATGTATATCCTCCCAGAGCAGTACCGCTACCATCATAGAGATAATAATGAAAACCCCGCCCATAGTGGGAGTTCCGTTTTTTATCAAATGGGTCTTGGGACCATCCCCCCGAACAGACTGACCAACCTTGAACTTTCGCAAGGATTCAATAATCCGGGGACCGAACATAAAACAGATCAAGAGGGTAGTTAACGCCGCATAAGCCCCCCGAAAGGTAAGGTACTGCAGAATATTGAGAGGACTAAAATATTTGACCAAGGGGTAAACAAATTTTAAAAACACCTATACCCTCCCATAAATCAGGCTATCCATCGGTATGGGTTGCCCCTTTTATCTGAACCTGCAGCACTTCCTCGGGCCGCTTTTTGTATAATCCCAAATCGTGCTCGGCGATATACGTTATCCGCTCCGGGGAAGATAATACCGCAATCCCCACGATAAGCCGCTTATTGCTTTCTATCCATTCTTCCTGGACAGCTTCCAGTTCCTTTACTTCTTTTTCCAACTCCGCGTATCTGGTGGCCTGCCATACGGTAAGACCCAGAAATAGAGGAATTGTGAAGGTTACCAAATATAGAATCACCCGTCGTTTCATCACCGGCCATCCTCGTCCAGAACTTTTTCCGCCACCCGTAATTTGGCACTTCGGGAAGGGGGGTTATTTTTTACCTCATCCTCCCCAGGGGATACCGCTTTACGGGTTAAAAGATTAATCATTCGGCGTCCCCCACATCTACATATCGGCGCTTCCGGAGGACAGATACAGTCCTTGTTTTTCTCCCTAAAATAATTTTTCACCATCCGGTCTTCCAGGGAATGAAAGGTGATAACCCCCAAACGTCCTCCGTTTTCCAGGGCCCCCAGGGCCGCCTCCAGAAGCTCCGGCAGCTGGGATAATTCCCCATTTACCGCTATCCGCAGGGCCTGGAAGGTCCTGGTTGCCGGGTGTATCGCCCCCCGCCGGTAAGCGGAAGGAACCGCCCGTTCCACGATTTCCGCCAGGACTGCGGAACGGGTTATGGCCGAATGGGAACGGGCATCGATAATAGCCCGGGCGATACGCCGGGAATACCGTTCTTCCCCGTATTTATATATGAGATCCGCCAACTCTTTTTCGGAGAGCCGGGCCAGGAGCTGGGCCGCTGAGATTCCCCGGTTAGGATCGATCCGCATATCCAACACCTCATCCCTACTGAAACTAAAACCCCGGCGGGATTTTTCGTAGTGGTAGCGGCTGACCCCCAGATCCATCAAGATGGTATCAGGCCGCTTAATATCCCGGGGAATATCCGCGAAAAATTCCTGGGACCACCCGGGATAAAAATGTATCCGATCCCCAAATTCCTTAAGCCGTTCCTGGGCTATCTTCTGGATATCCCCATCGGCGTCAATCCCTATGATCCGCAGGCTGGGAAAATGGGATAAAAAGGCATAACTATGCCCCCCCTCCCCCAAGGTGGCGTCCACCATGAGTTCCCCATCGGAACGGGGGCCGAGATAAAAAATCGTCTCCTCCAGTAAAACCGGAGTATGAACCACTTCCACTATTCCTCACCACCCCGAGACTCATACCCTGATTGAGGAACATAATTCCCTTCCCCACCCAACTCTTCAAAACTCATCCTAAATTCCGCTTCGGTGGAACCCCTATAGTTCCGGTACCGGTCGATATTCCATATTTCCATATAATCCAACTGGCCCAATATGATACAGTCCTTTGAAAGCCCCGCAAAATCCCTGAGGCTTTGGGGAATTGCGATACGGCCGGCCTTGTCAATTTCCACCTCCTGGGCAGGACCAATGATCCTCCGCCTGACCACCCGGGAACTGGCCTTAAAGATGGAAGTGGAGTTCAAAACCTTCCGCAAAAGGTCTTCCCAGAATTCGGGAGGACATACCCAAATACAATCCTCTCCGCCCTGAGTAAGGAACACCCTATTACCCGGTAAAATAGAACGGAACCGGGAGGGAAGACTCACCCGGCCTTTATCGTCTAAGGTATTGTTAAATTCCCCTATCAACAAATCCATTCCACTATTTCCTAATTTTTCCCATCTTTTCCTAATTTATCCCACTTTTATCTTATATTCATCATTTTATCCGGGTCAATGCCTTGTTTCAGAAAAAATTATAAATAGTAACTTTTTTTTTCTAAGATACTACACGGTTGTTTAGGATTTCAAATTTTTACCCCCGCGGCGGCTAAAACCGAAGGTGCAGGTACGGCTTGTACAGGAAGAAACTGCCCGGTATGATCGGCCTATGTTTTTGAACGAATATTTTATCGTTTTTCCCGAGGGAGATGTCCAGGAAATTCAAGGACGGCTTTCCCTCAATGCTATAGTGGATATAAACGGCAATCCCCTGGATCTTCCCCTGAAGACCAACCGGATGATCGCCTTTAGGGTCAGCCGGATCAAGGTACATGAAAACCGGGGGGGTAACGAGACCCTTCATTTTTTGGAACTCCTCAGCGCCCAAGAACTCCTGTCCTATACCGGGAACCGCCCATGAAAGGGATCGGGACTGAGGGCGAAAGCGGTCTCCACCGGGCCCTCAAATTCCGCTACACCGGCGAGGGGGGGCAAACCGAAATTCCCTTAAAGGGCTATGTTTGTGACGGCGTAACTGCGGGAGGGGAATATATTGAAGTCCAAACCGGCAGTTTTAAACCCCTCCGGGAAAAGGTTGAAAAATTAACCGAAACCGGTCCGGTCCGGATCATCCATCCTATTATGGTCACCAAATACCTGGAACTCTTTGACGAAAGGGGAACCCTGCTCTCCCGTAGAAAAAGCCCCCGAAAGGGAACCCCCTGGGACCTCTTCAAAGCCCTGGTTTACGCGCCGGATCTTCCCGAAATTCCGGGGATCACCATAGAGTTGGCCCTGGTGGAAGTGTCCGAACAACGGGTCCGGGACGGCCGAGGTTCCTGGCGGCGAGGGGGGATCAGTATTACCGGCCGGGAACTCCTGGCCCACCACGGCTCCATCCCCCTTGTCCGCCCCCAGGACTACCGGTTTTTTGTTCCCTTTCAAGAAGACGAGACCTTTACGGTCCGTTCCCTGGAAAAAAAAGCGAGGATTCCCCCTGCCTTGGCAGGAAAAACCCTCTATGTCCTTACCCGGCTTTCCGTCACCACCCGGATCGGAAAAAACGGCCGGGCCTGGGTCTATCGCCTCAGGTGAGAAGCGGGATGCTACCAGGCATCCGCCATATCGTCGGGGTCCCGGTTGTTCTCCGCAAAAAGATCCGTTACCGCCCGAAGATCATCAAAATAAACATAATAGCTTCCGTAGGTTTCCATCGGATCGCAGTCAATCCGGAAGCCGGTGATCTTAATACCCAACTGATTGTTGTAATGATAATTTCGCTGAACAATGCCGTTGATACCGTCCGCCGCCTGGGGAGGAACCGCCACGGTGAGTTTTTTCCAGCCCTGAAAATTGAGTTTACCTACATAAAGTTCAAAGGGCCGGCCGAAATAATCCTGCAATAGAATTTTCAGTTCATGATTGTAATTACGTCCCACCACCCAAAGGGAAATAGTTTTGGTAATCCCCTCAATCGGGATGGGCCGCATCGGAAAAATGGTAAAACTGGAATGACCCCGGCGGAGAAAATCCACTTTGGTGCCCAGAACATACCTATCGGGGATATTAAGCCCCTCCTCTTCAGTCAGAGGCTCCTTGTTTTGGGGACCGCCGCTGAAAAGCCGGGTCGTCGTATACCCCTCGTCGCTGGACATGGAGGAAAGCCAATACCCGTCATGCTCAAATTTATCTACCGATATTTCCTTTAACTGCTGCTGGGCCGCGTCAACTCCGATCCGTTCGGCATTGGGGGCGCCAATTTCATTTTGCTGGGCAAATAAAAACCCCGCACTAAACAGAATCAAAGCTGCTATAAAAACACGTTTCATGTAACGGCCTCCTTTTAATTATTGGCTCCAGCGGCCCAAAGCTCTTGTACCCGCTGGGGATCCGCTAATTCATCACCATCATAGCGATGCTCAAAGATATCGGTCAGCGCCTTTAAATGGCTAAAATAAACATAAAAATTGTTCACCTGCTCCGCAGGCGGGGTCCAAATACGGAATTTTACCAGGGTTAAGGAAGTCAACCGGGGTAATACCCGCTTTATTTGGGGGATGTTAGCGGGAACGGAAACCCGCAGGTTTTTCCAACCCTCATACGCAAGACTCCCGAAATTAAGGACATGCACGATCCCCGTATAATCCCGAACATAGGCTTCAAGCGTATAATTAAGATTAGAACCCCATACCCACATATCCAGTTCCTTAACCCGGCCCGGTATCGGTATTTCCGCGGGGCCCGCGTCATTTCCCCCGTCGGCCGCCACGGGATACACATCTACCCAGTTATACCCTTGCCGATCAAAACGGCCCCAAACACCCAGGCTGGTCTGTTCCTCGTCCGGCGTAGTCTTTATAGCCGTCGGCCCAAGAGCCACTTGGGTTATCTTGGGAAAGGTATCTGAATCTGTTTTGGTGGCGAATTTACTGCCCTCAATCCTCCAGGTATACCCATTACTACCGTCAAAAAGATCCAGATCCCTGGATTGAAGATTAGCGATGCCTTCATCACCGAATACAAAAACGACCGCTATAAATGCCCAAAAAACAAAGCATACAGCCCGGCAACTTCCTTGTTTCATCCCATACTCCTTTACCAATCATTGGGGAATTAGGTCTGTTACGATTATATTTCTTTACGGGGCCTTTGTCAAACACTTAACCCCGTTTTACCATGAAAAAATAACAACACCCCTTTCATTATCGGCTCGGGGAGCCTTTTCTTAATCGATTTTTCATAAAAAAAACACGTATTTACGGCATCACCGGTTTTTGGCGTATTAAATTTTTTATTTCCGTTTCCCGGGCCTTTTCCGGAATTCTCCGGCCCAAAACCGATATTTCTGAAGGAATCATCCCTTCCCTTCCCCCTTGACTCAGAATATTGAGGGCTTCCTCCGCCAGGGCCCAAGGAGAATCATCAAAAACAAGTTTCACATCCCGGGAACTTACCGCCGGATCCATCCACGAAAAAAGAACCACCGGTATTTTTATCCCTCCCGCCAAAAAAGACGGGGGCGTTCCGGTCATCACCACGGAAATACCCATCCGGGAACTCAAATCCGCGTAGACATTCATGTAGAGGGGATCCTTCATATATTCCCCCGCCCGGAGTCCCTCAAGAAAGGCATCCCTATCCGAGCGGGACATAAGGGGATCCGGAAATACAAAAACCTCTTCCTCAGGCAGAACCAGAGCCGCCACACAGAGACCGGCCCGGTACATATCCAGGACCGTATCGGTTCCAAAAAAGAGGAGATCCTCCTCCCCCTGGGGAGGGGACAAGCGGCCCCCAAGAACCACCGAGGGAACGTTTGGGTGCTGCCGGACATACCGCCGGGCGCCGTCACTGTACCGGAAGGGGAAAAACACACAAAAGGGCCGGGCCGATACCGCTTCCACGGCAAAGGGTACCATATCCTCCCCGGCGTTTTCACCGATGAAAACCGGTTTTACCGGCCGGAAAAACCGGACAGATAGTTCCAGCCGTTTCTCCCAAGTTCTTCGGATACCGTAAAGGGCATCAAAAAAAGGATCGGTTACCACCAGTACCGGGGAACGGGAAAAAAACATCCCCGCCCAAAGGAGGGGAATGAAAATAATCACCCCCCATAGGATCAGTTTTCTTTTGTGCTCCCTCAGCCCCATATCCGAACCATGGCAAAACCGCCGTCCACGATGGTCAATCCGCGTTTTCCGCCTCTATGATGATGGTATAAGGCTCCTCCGGTTCGTCATCAAGACATCTCACCTTTACATAGTAGGTCCCGGCCCGGAGATTTAGGGTAAGGCAAGAATCCAGGGATTCACCACCGTCGTCGTCCTCATCAACCAAGTCCTGGTGTATGTCATAAAGTTCAATATAGGTGTCAAGCTGGGTAGTATTTACCCCCCGGGTCCGGACCGTATAATTCCCGGCCCGGCTTATCTCGAATTTAACCCAATCCACATCGTTGCTTCGGTGAAAATTGTGCTGCTGGGAGGATCCCAGGGTTATCGTTTTTGCGGACGAAAAATCATCATCCCCTTCATATTCATCGGGAACCGGAAAAACCGATTCGGTAAAAAACGCGTGAAAACCGTAGGCCCCCGTTTCATCCCCATATCCCCGTACCTTGACAACATAACTGGTCCCGGCCGTCACCTGATATTGGATCCGGGCATTCCCATTGGAGCCCCCATCGTCATTCTCTTCCAGGACCCGTTCCGAACCTGCCTCGAAGAATTCCATAACCGTATCCGTATCCCCGGTGGTTTCCATTCTCAAAAATCCATCTTGGTCCGGCAGGAGGAGAAAATAATCCGCGTCGCCCCGGCCGTGAATGGTGCGGTTGATAACATCGGCGGCTATTTCCACCGGCAGGAGATTTTCCCGGCTGTCAGGCTCGTAGACGTCCCAGGGAACCGAACTGGAGGTCCCGCCGTCTAAAAGCATTTCCACCAGGTTTTGGGTACGGGCAAAATCCGAGTGCAGGCTGGCCGCGATCTCCCGGTTGCCGGAGCGGAGGATCCGGGTATACACCCGGATGATACCGGCAACTTCGGTAATTTCACCGGAAATCGTCAGATCCGCGCCGCCCCCCCCCGAAAGCAGGATAAAAGACCGGTTCGGCAGACCCGCTAACGCTTCGGTAAGCTGGGAAGCCCAATAAGAACTGAAAGCGGGAAGGCCGTCCCGATAGAACCACTGGCCGACCGCGATTTTCAGGGCGGGTCCTGAGGGGAGCAGCCCTCTTATGTCCACCGCGGTGCCCTGGACGGTGTTGTCCAGTTCCGCCAGAAAACTGCCGGGACTCTGTCCATAAAGAACCGGCAAAATAACAAAGAAACAAAAACACAGTAATAGACCTTTGGGCATAACCCCCCCTCAATAATTTCGGGAATCAGTATATATTTAAGCGGGGGCTGTGTCAATGAATAGTGAACAGAACTCGCGGAGCAACCACGGGAACGCTATGAGAAATTGCGAGAACCCTCGAAATTCAATTTTTGAAGCTATGGATAGGAGCAGGTATCCTGCCTCCCCGGGCTATAAAGGATTCACTTTTTGCCCCATTTACCGCCATAATGGGGGTACCCCCGAGAAGGCCGCCGAATTCAGCCCATTCTCCGGCTTTTTTACCCGGAACCGGAATGACCCGTACCGCGGTGGTCTTATTGTTCACCATCCCTATAGCCATTTCATCGGCAATGATTGCTGAAATCGTTGCGGCGGAGGTATCGCCCGGGAGGGCAATCATATCCAGTCCTACCGAGCAGACCGAGGTCATAGCTTCTAATTTATCCATACCTATGGAACCGGCTCTCACCGCCGCGACCATACCTTCATCTTCTGAAACCGGTATAAAAGCTCCGGAAAATCCCCCCACATGGGTCGAAGCCATAACCCCGCCTTTTTTTACCATATCCGTCAGCATGGCCAGGGCCGCGGTAGTTCCATGGGTTCCCGCTGATTCAAGACCCATCTCTTCCAAAATTCGGGCTACCGAATCTCCTACGGCGGGTGTAGGGGCCAAGGAAAGATCCAATATTCCGAAGGGAACCCCTAAACGTTTGGCCGCTTCCATCCCTACCAGTTGACCCATCCGGGTAATTTTAAAGGCAGTTTTTTTAATAATATCCGCCAGTTCATCAAAATTAGCATCCCGATGTCTTTCCAAGGCAGCCTTCACCACTCCGGGACCGGAAACACCGACATTAAGACATGCCTCCCCTTCTCCTACTCCGTGAAAAGCCCCGGCCATGAAGGGATTGTCCTCCGGCGCGTTACAAAAAACCACTAATTTAGCGCAGGCGAGCCCATCTATTTCGGCGGTCTTTTCCGCGGCAGCTTTGATCACCTCTCCCATACGGCGGACCGCATCCATATTGATACCGCTTTTCGTACTAGCCACATTTACCGACGCGCAAACCCGTTCCGTGAGGGACAGCGCCTGGGGAATTGAATCAATAAGCCGCCGATCTCCCCGGCAAAACCCCTTCTGCACCAAGGCGGAGAAGCCCCCGACAAAGTCGATACCCAATTCCTTGGCGACCTCATCCAGGACCACCGCATAGGGGGTATAATCCTCATCCTCGGAAGAACCGGCAATGATGGCCAGGGGGGTAACCGAAAGGCGCTTATTGATTATAGGGATTCCGTATTCAACCTCTATCTGCCGGCCCGTATGAACCAGGGATCCCGCCGTCTTAAGGAGTTTGTCCCGGATCCTCCTCCGAGTCTCTTCACCGGACGCGGAAGCACAATCCAGCAGGGAAACCCCCAGGGTAATGGCCCGGATATCAAGTTTATACCGCAGGAACATATCCACGGTTTCTTTTATTTCAAATGGAGTAAATAACATACGTTTTTATATACGGTGCATGGCGCTAAAAACTTGTTCATGCATGATGCTGATGGATACCTTCATGGCTTTCCCAATTTCACCAAGTTCTTCTTTGACCTTTTCCAGGGAAACACTGCCTTGGGAGAGATCAACCATCATAACCATGACAAAGTTACCTTTTAAAATGGTTTGACTTATATCCTCTATGTTGATATTCCGCTCCGCCAAAAAGGCGCTTACCCGGGCAATAATACCGACCCGATCGGTACCTACCACGGTGATAATCGCGTTCATCCTGTCCCCCCTAATCCGGCTTTACCATATGTTCGGTAAGGAACAAATCCAATACCGTTAAGAAAAGAATTACCACCATCGGGCCCACAATAATACCATTAAATCCAAAAACACTCACCCCCCCAAGGATAGCAAAAAAAATGATCAGGGGATGCAGTTGGATCCGGTTCTGCAAAAACATCGGACGCAGAAAATTATCCAGGGTAGAAATAAAAAATCCCGAAATAATAAGAAACAGTATCCCCTTGAAAATTTCACCATTAAGGATACGTATGACTCCGATGGGCAGCCACACGAGACCCGCCCCAAACATAGGGATAAAAGCGCAGATCAGGGTCAATCCAGCGAAAACCAACGCCCCCTTAACCCGGAAAATGATAAAAACAATATAAGCCATAATAGCCTGAACCAGGGCGACCATAATGTAACCGAAAACAAGATTCCGGGTAATATCCTTAAATTTCCCCACCAGGGCGGTAATATACTCTTTCCTGATTGGAATAGCGTGAAGAACGAGCCGGGAAAGATAAGCGCCGTCCATATAAAAGAAAAAGAGGCTAAATATCATCAGGATCAGCCCCAAAAGAAAAGACCCTACATTCCGGGCTATACTGCTGCTCATCTGTATAAGGTTCTGGAGACTAGAGCTCAAATAGGCGACTATTCTCCGCAAGATTTCATCGGCACTGATGATGATCTGATCCGAGGTAATGTCCCGGATAAATTCGGATATTTTTTCCAGCATATCCTTGATGACCCCGGGGTTATGGTTAAAGGTATCCCTTGCCAAACGGATAAGTTCCGTGATCTGTCTAAAAAACTGGGCGGCCACAAAAAAAAGCGGGATCAGGATGAGTATCACCGTTCCTAAAGAAAATATCCCCGCCCATATATTCTTATATATCACCCCTTTTATCCCTGAGGTTCTGATTCTTTTTGTTACCCGTTGGTGCAGGGGACTTAAAAGTATATACAACAAAGTAGACCACAAAAGAACCGTAAAAAATGGGGCAAAAAGCCGGCACACCATCACCAGCAACAAGATGAGGATAGCGGCAAACACGAAGGTTTGTACGGCCTTTGATCCATTCATAGCTCTAACAATATCCTTTCCGCTTCAGCCCTTCGGGAATAACCGGGGTTACGGGTCAGGAGGTCTTGAATATACCGCTTAGCCGAATCGGCGTCCCCAAGACTGACATAGGTATTACCCAAGGCAAAAATGGCGTCCCAGTTATTGGGAGCCAGCCGTACCAAATCCCGGTAAATATCCCGGGCCTTGGTGAGGTTCCCGGCGCCTAAATAAGCCAACGCCAAATTTTCCCGGACCGTAATATTATTGGGCTGTACCGTCAAGGCCCGCTCGTAGTGTTCCACACTTTGGGTCCATTTTTCCTGTTTGGCGTAAGCCTGCCCCATATTGTTGTTAACTTCAAAATTGTTCGGTTCCACCCGATAGGCTTCGCCGAGAACTTCCAAAGCCTGATCCGGAAACCCTTGGGCGGTATAGAATTTTCCCAAATTTATCCGGGGCAAAAGATACCGGGGATCCAAAGAAGCGGCTTTAGTATACGCCATAACCATATCGTCCGAATTTCCCGCCGCCTCATAGGCAAGTCCCAGGGTATAATTATATTCTTTGTTGTTCGGGGCCCCATCTACGGCTTTTTTGGCGAACCCCACCGCTTCGTTTTTTTTATTAAGGGCAAGCTTAACTACCGCTATGTTATAATTGGTCCGGTCGTCGTTGGGAACCGCTTCCAGGGCCTTACCAAAGGAAAGCTCCGCGGCGGCATAATCCCCGGCAGCACTCTGGGCAACCCCCAGTTCCCGAAGGGCGGCGAGGTCCCGGGGATCGTATCGCAAAACCTGGTTGAATGCCTCTATCGCCCCCCGGACATCCCCCTTGGCAGAAAGGATTCTGCCTATTCCCCGGTGAGCGGCGGTATAATCGGGCCGTATGGCCACCGCCTGACGGAAGGCGGCCAGGGCATCATCCCGCTGCCGTAATTCGTAAAGGGCTATCCCCAGGTTGTACCAAGCGGGTTCAAACCGGGCATTAAGACGGGTAACCGCTTCAAAAGACTGCCGGGCCTCCGCAATTTTATGGGAACTGAAATAGGCCCGTCCTAATTCATAGGAAGCCATAAAATTATGGGGCTCCAGCCGAACCGTTTCCCGAAATTCCTCCACGGCGTTATCCCATTGACCAAGATCCCGGTATATCTTTCCCAGGGTGTTGTGGGGCATAGCCTGGGAGGGATCCTTTCCGATAGCCTCCCGGGCATAGGCTTGGGCGGCTCGAAGGGCGTCCTGTCCTTGGGGGCTATTTTTATTCCGGGAATACCCGTCATAATAGGTATCCGCCATCTCGGCAAACTTTTGCGCTTCAAACCGGGGCTGCCCCGGAGGCATATTGGTCCGGGCGGAATCAAAGGCTTGCAGAGCGCTGTTGAAATCATTCCCCGCCACCGAGGCCTTTCCCTGGGAAATATAATCGTTTACCAGACGCATCCGCGCCTGTAGTTCCCGGGACTGCCGGGCAAGTTCTTCTTCCTCCGCTTTACGCCGGGCCGCTTCCGCCTCCTCATTGGCCCGTTTTTCCGCCTCCGCCACCATCCGGGCGGCGGCTTCGGTCTCTTCCCGGGCCCGCTCCTCCTCGGCATTCCGGCGGCGCTCCGTCTCCAGCCGTTCCATGGCGGCCATCTCTTCCAGGGATGGCCGGGCATTAACCACCTGTTCCCGGGCGAGGGCTTCCCGCTGGGCGGCCAGAATCGCGTCCCGCACCTCACGGGCTTCTTCGTCGGAAACATCCTCAATCAGAAGACGATCCAAAAGATCCAGAGCCCGCTGATAGGCCTCCTGTTCCATATATTCCCGGGCAAGTCTGATGATGTTGTTACGGGAAGTATCAGCCCCGTTACTATGAGTTTCGTTAAGGATACTGACCAGCCCCTCAGCGTCTTCCTCTTTCGCTTGTTTTTTATCTTTGCTTAAGAGAAAAATCGTCCCGAGACTCAGTGATATAATAAGTATAGCCCCCAGAACTATCCCGCCGATAACTAAAACTCTTTTATTCATGTAACATCCCTATTCCAGCTCAAATGCGTCATCATAACCAAGAACTTCCTCGGTACCGGCGGAAAGACCGGTACTTTCTTCCGCCGCGGCTTGAAGGGAAGCGGATATTTCATCCAAAAGCCGCTGTTTTCGCTCGGCCTCAGCGCGGGCCGCGGCTTCCGCCTCGATCCGGCGCCGCTCTTCGGCGGCAAATTCTTCTTTAATAAAGGCTACCAGCTGTTCAATCCGGGGCCGCTTCGGTGACCGGGGTTCCAATGACAGGTAAAGCTCATAATCGGAAATAGCATCCTTAAGGGAACCTGCCTGGACCATGGCGTTCGCCCGGTTCAAATAGGCTGATGCATAGGCGGGATCCGCCTCAATGGCCTGGGTATAATATTGGCCCGCATAATTCATACTACCCTTGATATAATAGACATTACCCAGGTTAAAGGCAATACGGGCGGTTTCATCCCCGCCCCGGGGAAGTATTTTTCGGAACACCGCAATGGCGTCATCCAGCCGGTCAAGCTGCTGGTAACTTATGCCCAGATAAAGACCTGCCCGGGTATTTGCCGGATCCTCCGCCAGGGAAAGTTCCAGAAAGGGGATCGCTTCCTCTGGTTTGTTCAGGAGAAAACAGGTTTCCCCCTGGGTAAAGGCATCTTGGGCAAATCCCCGGGGCAAAAAAACCATCCATAAAATTATAAAAATTATACCAAAACCGAATTTTTTCACTATACGTGTCTCCGCCATGCTATTTTCACCCTGCTCTCAAAGGTTTGACATGAAGGATTAAAACAATTAATCTTCATACTAATAAAGATACCATAAAAAAGCGAAAAAAGTCATGGCCATGATAAAAGTTGTTCCCAGAAAATCAAAACCAACAACGTCCTCTTTATATAGGGAATTATCGGGGTGCCCCGGTAAATTTTCGGCAGAATTTACCGTAATCTTTTCCCTTTTTTATAAAAGCGAAGGGGAAACAGGATGGTCTTTTGTAAAATGGGGTGTATTTAGACAGGGATTATGAAAATATTATGTATATCCGATCACATCGATCCCCTGGTGTACTCAAATTCCATTAGAGAACGTTTTAAGGACATTGATGTGGTTCTCAGCGCCGGGGATCTCCCTATGGAATACCTGGAATTTATCGTTTCGAGCCTTAATAAGTCCCTGTTTTTTGTGTTTGGAAATCATAATCTTGCCGAATTACACCGGTATAAAACATCCGGCACGGTCATTTCCAGTAATTGGATGCATGAGGAGGCGAGTTATGGTTCAGGGGCCGTTCATATCGGCTCCAAAGTAAGAATCGAGGAAGGACTTATTGTCGCGGGCCTCGGGGGTTCAAGGCGGTATAACCGGGGGGAAAATCAGTATACCGAATTCCAGATGAACCTCGAAATCATAAAACTCATTCCCACCCTGATCCTCAACCGGATCTTTCGGGGCCGGTTTCTGGACGTACTGCTGACCCATGCTTCTCCCCAGGGTATCCATGACAAGGAGGATCCCTGTCACCGGGGGTTCAAGGCTTTTTTATGGTTCATGCGGGTTTTTAAACCCAAGTATCTCATCCACGGTCATATTCACCTTTATGATTTATCGGATCTCAGAACCACCCAGTATCAGGATACCCTGGTGGTAAACGCCTTTAGCCATTACATAATTGAAACAGAGGAAAAACAATGAAAAATATATTTACCCTCCAGGCGACGGAAGATTTTTCAAAAGCCCGGGGCCGGGCCATTCTTTCCCGGATCCAGCATTTTATGAACACCGATAAGGATAAACTCCTTTCTTTTAATGACGTGAAGGAAATTCTCAAGCCCAAAAATCAAACCTATAAGGGGATGCGGACGGTCCCTATTGATCTTATCGTGGGCAGTGAAGGCCGGTACCGGGATTTTAACAAATATTTCCTGCCAAAATCGGATCATCTCAAATCCCGCTGGGTCCGGGTTGACGAAGCTCACATCAGAAGCATCACCCTGCCCCCCATTCAGCTTTATGAAATCGGGGGAGTTTATTTTGTCCGGGACGGAAACCATCGGGTTTCGGTGGCCAGGAGCCAGGGAGTTGAGATGATCGACGCGGAGGTAATCAGCCTTTCCAGTGAAATAACCATCGATCCATCTATGACCACCGATGACCTCCGGGAGCTGATCATCGGGATAGAAAAAAAGGCTTTTTATGAAAAAACCGATTTTGGAAAATACACCCATTGTTATGATTTGGATTTCAGTATGCCCGGCCGTTACGATGTGATATACAACCATATTTTGGTCCATAAATATTACCTGAATCAAGACATTGCCGAAGAAATCCCTTTTTCCGAAGCCTTGATCTCCTGGTATAATCATGTATATGAGCCTATCATTAAAATAATCAAGGATGAACGGCTTTATCTTAATTTTCCCGGCAGAACCCCGGCGGATCTTTATGTCTGGATCGTCAAACACTGGGATTTCTTGAAAAAAAAATATGATATCTATTATCCTATTCCCGACGCGGCCCGGGATTTTTCTCAAAAATACGGAAAAAACAGGACAACGATCCTTCACTCTTTGACCGCCCTGTTCCGCAAGTTGATACACCGGACATGAGGGCGGTCCGGTATATCGGCCGGTGGTCTTAACCAAACAAGAGGGGGGAAGGCAAGCGGTGGCTATTTTATCAATACAATCCCAGGCAAGTTATGGATATGCGGCAAACAGCGCCGCGGTGTTTCTTTCCCGTTACCTTAAGACCGGGGACGTCAGGAGCGCCCTGGAACTTACCGCCGCGTCAATTTACGGAATTACGGAGGCCGCCTTTATAGCGGCTCAAAACGGATTAAACAGCCCTTCCCGGTCCTTTGACGCGGTACGGTTCTAAGCGGCCCCCCAATGATAAAGTCGC
Source organism: Spirochaetaceae bacterium (assembly GCA_031282145.1). Classification (GTDB taxonomy): domain Bacteria; phylum Spirochaetota; class Spirochaetia; order Treponematales; family Breznakiellaceae; genus JAIRMO01. The sequence continues at coordinate 41,632 of JAITEG010000138.1, forward strand.
CCCTGACGGAAGTCCCCTACCGTTATTTTAAAGAATTTATCGCCCCGGCAACCGATAGGTTTGCCTTTCTGAATGCCCTGTTAGACAAGTTAGACCTGCGGCGGTCTACCCTTACCATCGCCGGACACCGGCATTTTATGGTTTTTCCGCCCCTGGAGGGACAGAGCTTACCGGAGGAAGAAAAGAAAGCGCGGGGACATGGTGGGAAGTGGAACGGGACCGCCCTCCACGTGAGCTCTGTCCCCATCGTGCTGGTGGCCCATTATGACCGGGTAGCGGACAGTCCCGGAGCAAACGATAACAGCGCCGCGGTATTTCTCCTTATAGAAACCGCCATGAAATTACGGCAAAAAAAGAGCAAGAATTGGATTATTATTTTTACGGATAAAGAAGAATTAACCTGCGGCGAGGGGATCAAAAGCCAAGGCTCCTATACCCTGGCCATGGGTTTACGACGGGCGGGCCTCGGGGGAGGACGGTTTTTTATATTTGATGCCTGTGGTACCGGAGACACCTTGATTATTTCCACCACCGCCGATCACCTGATGAAAAACGAAAAAGGACTGGGGATAACCAAAACCAGGCAGGCGGTACAGCAGCTTAGAAACTTGGCCCTGGAAACAACCCGGGAACTTCACATGGATAAGGTCCTGCTCTTGCCAACCCCCTTTTCCGATGACGCGGGTTTTTTACGGGCGGGTATTCCCGCCCAAACCATCACGGTACTCCCCGGTAAAGAAGCGGGCCCCTTTATTTCCCTCCTGCGGAACAAACCCGGCCTTGACCAAGCCCTGGTAAACCGGGAAATACAGCAGCAGGTAGACCGGCGACTCATCCCCGAAACCTGGCGCCGTCTCAACGGCCCCGGGGACAGCTACCCCCGGCTTACCCCGGAACATTTTTTCCAGGTAGTACGTTTTGCCTGCGCCTTGAGCAAAAAATAGACTTATTCGGAAACAAAGCCCGTTGAATCTTTTACAAGAAAACCGACGGGATCATACCCCCTGGTTTACCTTTAACGCCAAAACCTCCCCGATGAACATCCGGTGGTAATCCTTTTTCGGATAATTCGTTTCGATGGAGGGATCCAAAAACCCGGCGGGATCAAAATCATGGGTATACAGTTTGCGGCAGACGATAACTTCCGACGCTTCCCTAAAACCGATGCCACCCGCGGCTTTGCCTTCTTCAAACTCAAGGGGGGTAAGGCCGGTTTCGGCGGCCTTATCCGTATCCCGGCCCGAGTGGTCCCCACAGAACTCCAGGGCCCTTCGGTAGGTTCTGTCGAAAAAACTGAGGGTAAAGAGGGACGCGGCATTGGCAAAATCAAAGGTATACCGGATGGGCCGGATATACATAAAAGCCACATTCCGGCCCCAAAGCACCCCAAGCCCTCCCCAAGAGGCGGTCATGGTATTCCAGTTGCCCTTCCCCTCCCGGAGGTTTCCCGCGGTGATAAGCATCCATCCGTCCCCAATCCGGGCCGCGGGAGAACCGGGAAATTCCCGAATGTCCTTTTCTACCCAGCCCCCATCCGCGGGAATTACCCCCCTCTGGTTCATATATCCCCCTTCCGGTTATATCCCTAAGAGCTCGCCATAGGCATCCAGGGCCGAATCCCCGGAATTCCCCCCGGCCTGAGCCGCCAAAACCTTTTTGGTGAGGACCTTTCCCAACTGGACCCCCTCCTGGTCAAAACTATTGACGTTCCAGACAAAGCCCTGGAACATAACCTTGTTTTCGAAATGGGCAAGGAGGGCCCCCAAGGCTTGGGGGGTGAGACGTTTGCCGTAGATGAGGCTGGAGGGCCGGCCCCCACGGAATTCCTTGTTCCGGTTCAGATCGGTCTTGCCCTTGGCAAAGGCAACTATCTGCGCCGCCAGGTTCGCCTTGAGTTTAGTCTGGCTCACGGAGCCGTCCACTTCCACATCATCTCCCCGCTGACTTTCGGTAAAACCCACAAACTGCAGCGGCACGATATCCGTACCCTGGTGGAGGAGCTGATAAAAAGAATGTTGACCATTGGTACCGGGTTCTCCAAAAACCACGGGCCCGGTGGAATAGGCCAGGGGAAGGCCCTCCCGATTGACCCCCTTACCGTTGGATTCCATATCAAGCTGCTGGAGATGGGCGGGAAACCGGGAAAGGGCCTGACTGTAAGGAAGGATAGCCGTATAGGGAAGCCTGAGGAAATTCCGCTCCCATACGCCGATAAGGGCATCCAACAGAGAGGCGTTGGCAAGGATCTTCGGTTCCCGGGCGTTTTTATCCGCTTCATGGGCGCCGGCGAGGAGTTCCTTAAACACTTCAGGACCAAAGGCCAGGGAAAGGATCACCCCTCCAACCGCGGAGGTAGAAGAATACCGACCGCCGATAAAATCATCGATATAGAAAGAATCCAGGTAAGCGTCGTTTCGGGCCAGGGGGCTGGACTCACTGGTTACCGCCACCAGGTGTTTACGGGGATCCAGCCCGGCTTTGGTGAGTTTCTCCTTGACAAAAAGCTCATTAGCCAGGGTTTCCTGGGTGGTACCGCTTTTGGAAACCAGCACAAAGACGGTCTCTTCCAGGACACATGAGGCGACTACCTGGGAGGCGTCATCGGGATCCACATTGGAGATAAACTTCGCCTGTAAATGTCCCTTCCCCTCCACGGCGGCCCAGTTTTCCAGGGCAAGGTACAAGGCCCGGGGCCCGAGGTCCGATCCGCCTATACCGATCTGTACCGCCGTAGTAAAAGCTTTTCCCGTGGAAGACCGGATCTTACCGGCATGGACCGCGGCGGCAAAGGCGGAAAACCTTTCCAGTTCATGGGCGTAAAATTCCCCCAGATTTTTCCCTTCATGGAGAACCTGCTTTCCTAATTGCCCCCGAAGCAGGTGGTGAAGGACCTTTCGGTTTTCTCCGGTATTCATAATTTCCCCCTCAAAGAGGGCCCGGTATTTTTCCAGAAGTTCCTGCTCATCCGCCAGAGCCTGAAGGGCCTCCAGCACGGGATCGTCCACCGCTTTCGCCGCCCAGGAATAGGTAAGTCCCGCGGCCAGAGGAAGAGCCGCCTTGCGTACCCGTTCCGCCGTAAGGTGGGAGACAAAATCAAACCCCTTGCCCCGGGGCGCAAGGTCCAAAAGCCGCTTATAAGCCGCGGTTTTATCAAGATCGTTATACTTCATAATCCTTTTCTCCATGAACCGGTACCTGAATAAGCGGCACGCGCTTTCAGTCGCCGCTCCTTAATCTTCCAGATCGGGAATACTCTCCTTCATCCGGCACATAAAATCCTCTCCGGTGATACCCTCCCGGAGGCATACAAAAACCGTATTATCCCTTCCCGCAATGGTTCCCAGCACGTCGTCCAGGCCTAAGTTGTCCACCGCGAGGGCAACCGAATCGGAATGGCCCGAATAGGTTTTGATCACCACCATATTCCCGGACCATTCGATGGAAACATAGCCCCGAAGAAAATCATGGATATAGGTCCGCTCCGTCTCCTGCCGCTCGTCCTCCCCAGGCAGGGAATACACATATCCATTATGACCATCGGAGATCTTACCCACCTTGAGGAGCTTTAAGTCCCGAGAAAGGGTAGCCTGGGTAACCATAAATCCTTCTTTTTGCAAATATCCCAAAAGCGTTTCCTGAGACTCAATTCGATAGGTCTTTATCAGTTTACGGACAGTTTTTAAACGAGCCAGCCGTTCTTTCACTATTACTCCATATTCCTTGAGGGTAATTGAACCGGTTTCAAAATCGGCGGTTTGTCACCGGCTCTTACGTTTTTTAAGGATAAAACCTCATAAATTACGAATAATTATCCCCCCTCTTTGCATAAATATACAATGATGGGATAATTTTTGCAAGTATTTTTTTAAAATTCGGCATATCCATGGACCAGCCTCCTTAATTCCGGGTAAATTATCCTGCCATACCTTATAATTATAAACGGAGGATATTCTACCGATATTATAATAGGAATATTCGGAGCATAAAACGAATGGAGAAATTTAACTCTAAGAAAACGAGAGTCCAAGCCGGAGAATTACCGGAAAATAAAAACCTACAAAATCGCGCGACAATTTTACGGGAAAATAAAAATGACGGGAATATATCCGTAACTTTTTCTGAGGATGACTTGGAAGCCCGAGCGGACTTTATGCCCGCCATAGGAAATGGGGAACCCATAACCTCCGCCTATGTTTCTTCGATCTTAGAACGGCTGAATATAGTCTACGGGATCCGGGAAGAAACCATCCAGGAAACGATCCTCCGGTGCAATCGTGAGCGGAAACCCATAAAGGAGGTCCTCATTGCCCGGGGGGATCCCCCAAAAGATGAGATTTTTGAGTATTTTGAACTTACCCCCACTCCGGGCACCCCCCCCTCCGAAGCAAACGACCGTATTGACTACCGTTCCCTGTCTCCCTTCGTGGTGGTAAAAAGAGAACAGATCCTGGCATATAAACGGCCCCGGGAAAAAGGGCAGGACGGTAAAAACGTCCACGGAATGGTCATTCCCCGGAGGATACTGCGGCCCGAGGGAGTTTCCGGAGGACAAAATACCCGGACCGAGGAAAACCATATCATCGCCGAAACCGCGGGCCAATTAGTGGAACATAACAAGGTTATCAATGTCCAGGAAACGCTGGTGATAAAAGGCGCCGTGGGCTACGCCACGGGGAACATCATTTTTCCCGGGGATGTGATCATAGAAGGGCCCGTATCGGATGGATTTAAGATCTACTCCGGCGGTTCGGTTACCGTAAAACAAACCTTTGACGTGACCGATGTAATCACCAAAAACGATCTGACGGTAGCCGGCGGGATCATCGGCCGGGGCAGGGCCCTGGTCAAAGTCGGGGGGGCCCTCAAGGCCAAATTCATTGAAAACTGCCGGGTAGCCTGTCGAAAAACCTTGACGGTGGAGACGGAAATCATTAACTCCAGTATATATGCCATGGACAATATCGATCTGGGGGATAAGGGAGCAATTGTCGGAGGGGATATTACCACCATCCACGGGCTCCGGGCGGGGACAATAGGCAAAAAATCCGGGAAACCCACCCATATTCATTGCGGAATTGATTTTACGGTCCAGCAGGAAAAAGAAAAAAACAACTATCAATTCCGGATCCTGTCCGCCAAGCTGGCGAAGCTCAAGGAACTAATGGCTGTTCCGGACCAACCCCCGGAAAAACAGGCCAAAATGAAGGAATTACTGCACCGCCTAGAGGAGGAGCAGAAAAAAACCGGACAACGGATCGCCGATCTTTTGGGCCGCCTGGAAGCGGATGACCAGGCCCAGGTGGAAGTAACCGGGGAAATTGCCTCGGGAACCCTGATCGAAATCTGCCAGATCGCCCTTTTTATACAAGAACCCCTGCGGAAGATCCGGATAAGATTAGATAAAACCACAGGGAAACTCGTCTCCGAACCCCTGTAAAAACCTCTTTCCATTCTATCCCCGCAAAATCATTTTTCCCCGAGGTGCCTCATGTCAAAATGTTACCGAAAGCACTCTTGGAAAAAAGGAAACTTCCGGTTATACTGAAATTAACCGCCGAAAGGGGTTACCAATAGGCCGGGCAAGGCTATTTGGGAGGTTACCATGTACAGTCTAGGACTTGCTTATCTGCTCTGGTTTTTTTCAGGTTTTGGTGTATTGGGATTTCACCGGTTCTATTTGGGGAAAATACCTACAGGAATCCTGTGGATGTGTACCTTTGGAATGGGGACAATCGGGGCGATTTACGATTTTTTTACCCTGCCGGGGCAGGTTCGGGAAGCCAATATCCGGGATGCCCTCTACAACCAAATCCGTGCCGGCCATTCCCGGGAAGGGCCGAGATGGCGTTATGCCGATGACGCCCAGGTCCGCAGGGTGCATGAAAAAGAAAGTACCGAGCGGGTTATCCTTAAACTGGCGAAACAGCACAAAGGTATCCTTACTCCGACGGAAGTAGCCCTGGAGGCGAATATTTCCATCGAAGAAGCGAAAAAAGACCTCGAGGCTTTGGTGTCTAAGGGATTCGCCGAAATCAGGGTCAGAAAATCCGGTACTATCGTCTATACTCTTCCGGAATTGATGGATAGCGATTCACCCCTGGAGGATTTTTAACCCTTGAGGACCACCTCGGTTCGGCCGAAACCGCCCATCTCGGGCCGGGAAAAGTAATAATCCGTCACTACGCCCTGTTGTTTCAAGAATTCATGTACCCCCCGCTGAAGGATGCCGTCCCCCTTGCCATGGATCACTGAAAATTCCCGGAGTCCCGCGAGGGTGGCGGCGTCAATTTGCCGGCGGAGAACCTCCAGGGCTTCTTCCAAACGCATCCCGAGGAGGTTTAGCTCAAACCGGGCTTGATTTTCCGGGCTCAGATCCGGCACGGCGATAAGGGGTTTTTTATCTTCTCCGGAAGGCTCCAGGGGGATAAGGTCCTTTTCCGGAATACTCATCCGCAGGGAACCGATTTCCACAACCCAGGACCCCTTTTTGTCCGCCCTGAGGACGGTTCCCCGGCGCTGATAGTCCCCGGCCAAGACCTCTGTCCCCGGTCCTATGGCCGGCGGGACGTTTCCCCGGCCCCCCCCCTTACCCCGTGAAGGCCGGCCTTGCCCCGGAATATCCTCTGTTTCCAGGCGCCGCCTCTCCTCGGCCAAACTCCGTCCCTCTTTTTCCAGGACCTCATCCTCGGCGGCCACGGATTTTTCAAGCCCGGCGAGAAATTCCTTTACGGCGACCGTTTTTTCCCGGGTGATTTCCCCCTCCTTTAACTCCCGGACGAGGTTCTCCAGAGTCTTCCGGCTTTCGGCGAGGAGCAGCCTGAGGCTTCCCATGCCCCCGGTCTTCAAATCGATTTCCTTCTGCCGGAGCCTGAGTTCCTTAAGGTCTGATCGCCGCCGTTCTTCCCGGAGCCTGAGGATTTCGGCCTTACCGGCCTCCGCGGCGGCGTCCAATTCCTGGTGCTTCTTTTTAAGCCCGGTGATGAGGGCGGAAACATCGGTCCGTTCTTCATTCAGGTAGGTCCGGGCGGTGGAAACAATGTCCTGGGGAAGTCCGTTCCGGGCGGCGATCTCCACCGCCCGGCTTTCTCCGGGGATGCCCATGATGATCCGGTAGGTAGGAGAAAGGGTCTGGCCGTCAAATTCCACCGAGGCGTTCTCCACCCCTTCCCGGGAAAACCCATAATTTTTTAATATGCCGTGATGGGTGGTGGCGATAACCCTGGCTTTTTTTGCAATGAGGTGATCCAGAATCGCCATGGCAATGGCGCTCCCCTCCTCGGGGTCGGTTCCTGAACCTAATTCATCCAAAAGCACCAGGGAATTTTCCGTAACCGCGGCGGTGATGGCGGCGATATTGGTCATGTGGGCGGAAAAGGTCGAGAGGGATTGGGCGATGGACTGCTCGTCGCCTATGTCGGCATAGACACCGTCAAACACCGGCAGGATGGTTCCCTCCCCGGCGGGAAGGGCGAGGCCGAACTGATTCATCAGGGCAAAAAGTCCCACAATTTTGAGGGTTACGGTTTTCCCCCCGGTATTAGGCCCGGTGATAATCACGGTCCGGGTAGTGCCGCCCATGGAAATATCCACCGGAACCGCCTTGGAACCCAAAAGAGGATGCCGGGCCTGCCGCAATACCAGCCCCGCCGCCTGCACGGGGGATAGGGCCTCATGTTCCTGCCGCCGCCCGCTGTCCCCATCCAGGGCAAAATGTCCCCGGGTTTCCCGGCTGTAACGGGCCCGGGCCCGGAGGGTTTCCAGGTGGATTATTTTTTCATGAAGCTCTTTCAAGAGGCTGCGCTGGGTGGCGATACGGCCCGTCATTTCCCGCAAGACCCGGTGGATCTCCCCGTCAAGCCGCCGCTTCTCAATGAGGATCTCGTTATTTTTATCCACCACCGCTTCCGGTTCCACAAACAGCGTCTGACCGGTAGAGGAAACCTCGTGGACTATTCCCTTAATACGCCCCCGGAAATTCGCCTTTACCGCCAGGACCATACGGCCGTCCCGCTGGGAGGGCAGGGTTGACTGGAGCATACGCCGGGTCTCTTCATTCCCGGTATACCGGGAGGCGATAGCCTCCAATTCTTCGGTAAGGTTTCGGATCCGCCCTTTTATCGCCCGGAATTCCGGAAGATCCCGGAGGGAACCATCCTTATCCAACACCCGGAAAATCTCCCGGGCGAGGGGCGAACAATCCGGCAATTCCGAAACCAGACCTTGTAACGGACCCGGGCCCGCGCCGAAACCGGACTTTTCCCCAGGGGGAGCGCTATCCCAATGACCGTCATCCGGGGGATCCCTATCCTCACGGGAACCGCGGAGCCACTCCTTAAGCGCCTCCGCGGTGCGGACAAACACCCCCAGGGCATAGGCCTCATCAAGTTCCAGGACCATACCCTCCACTTCAAGCTTGGGGATAAGAAAGCCGATATCGGGAAAACCGCCCCGGGGCTCCTCGCCGGCGGAGTTAAACTTGTCCATAAACTCGGCGACCAACTTTTTAAGTTCTTCCACCTCCCGGGGATCTGTCAGCGGGAGTTCCCCCTCCAAACGCCGGGCGGCTTCCCCGCTTAAGGAGGATTCGGCGACCCGCCTTCTGATAAGGTCAAATTCGAGGAGTTTCCGGGTCTTGTCATTCATATCTTTTCTCTCTGAAGGGTAAGAAAACCGATAAAACTGAAGTTTTACCGGTTCCCCCAATTTCAATCATAGGAAACACCCGACAATTCATCCTGAATCCGGAGGAAACTTTCATACCGGTCTTCATGGATACTGCCCGCGGCGACCGCTTCCATTATTTTACACCCCGGTTCGGTGCGGTGGGAACAAGAGAGCCCATAGGTGCAAGAGCCGGCCAGGGGGGCAAATTCCCGCATATAATGGATAATCTCATCCGCGGCGGCCCCTTCAGGAAGAAAGCGTCTGATACCGGGGGTATCTATCAAAAAAGTCTTGCCCGGTAAAACCTCAAAAAGCGCCGACATCGTGGTGGTATGGTTACCCCGATCGTATTTTGCATTGAGGGGAGCGGTCCGCTGGCACGTTTCCGGGGCCAAGGCGTTAATCAGGGTGGACTTTCCCACTCCGGACTGACCCACCAGAACCGCGGAAGTACCGGCAATGAGGGAGCGAACCTCATCCATCCCTTGACCGGTTAAAGAGGATACCCGCAGTACCCGGTACCCGATACGGCGGTAATCCTCAAGCCGTTCTTCCGTATCAGGATCATCCGGGGAAAGGTCGTATTTATTACAGAGGATCACCGCGGGGATCCCGGCGATCTCCGCCTGAAGGAGGGAACGATCCAGGAAACGGGGCCGGAATGGGGGGGAAACCGGGCTGGTAAGGCAGAGAACCAAGTCCACATTGGCCGCGAGGAGCTGGGGGGCCCGGCCCTTTTGGTTAAACCGGGTAAATCCGTTCCGCCGCCTCTCCACTTCCCGGATAAGACCGGTCCCCGGATGAGCCGGATTAGGCTCAAAGTTCACCAAGTCCCCCGGCGCCAAGGGGTTATAATAACCCTCCACCCCCTTGAGGATTTTGCCCTTGATCCGGCAGGAGAAGAGTTCAGCATCGAGCCCTGTCCCCTCGGCACGGATGAAAAAGATATTCCGGGAGCCCCGGATTACCAAACCCCGCACTTAACCCGCCCGTATATGCAACGCAACACCTCTTCCGCGCCCTCCAGGGACCTGAGTCCCCCCTGAGGCTTCCACAAGAACGATGGCGTGGGAGGCGTATTTTCCCGGGTTCCGGGGAAACGTCCCGGTTGATTCGGGGAACCAATCATTTAAAAAGATCCTCAAAGGTCGATTTTGCCGTTCCCGCCGAGTTCCGAAGGGCCTTTTCCCCGGCGGTTTCCGAACGAAACCGGGGGTCGAGGGAGAACCAGTCGCAAAAATTGCCCCGTTCCTTATCCGGAGGGACCTCCGCATTGGGTTCGGCGCAATCCCCCCGGGCGCCGGGAAGGTAAAAACGGCAATTCCGGCAAACCCGGAGATCCCTGCCGCAGCCGGCGCACCGGAGGGATCTTCCCAGGGGTTCCTCATCCTTTATCGCGGAACCGCAATACCAGCACATGGTTCCAGCATACTCCCCTTGGACCGGCCTGGCAAGGGATCATGG
>JAITEG010000165.1 GCA_031282145.1 Spirochaetaceae bacterium
TTCCCCGGCCTTATCATGGCGGTTCAGGAAGAGGCGGGGCTGGACTGGTTTTCTCCCCAGGCCGTGGAAGACAGCCTTATCATTCATGAGTTCTTTCATCATGATGAGACCCGCCGGAACGCCCCGGTAGACAAGATGCTCGCTAAAAAGTTCGGCGTCCCGGTCCCTCCGGTGTACCGGGACATTGCCGCCTTTGCCTGTACCAACCGGTTTCTGAAAGGTCCTCCCTGCCAGCTCATGGATATACTCTGGCTTTACCGGCGGCATCCCGCCTCCTGCGCGGCGGCGCTGAAACGCTGCGAGCCGGGCTTGTTCCACAACTCAAGCCGATAGAGTATACTATAGACGCTATGTTAACAGACGCTTCTTTTTCTTCTTTCGGTTTATCCGAAAACATGCTCGGCGCCCTGACCCGCAAGGGATTCAGCGCCCCCAGTTCCATTCAGGCTATAGCGCTTCCCCGGCTCCTGGCCGACGAGGGACACCTCATCGTAAAGGCCCGGACCGGAACGGGAAAGACCGCCGCCTTCGGTATCCCCCTGATTGAAAAGATACATCAGGGAGGCCACGCGCCCCGGGCGCTGATCCTCACCCCTACCCGCGAACTGGCCCTGCAAGTGTCCCGGGAGATCGGCTCCCTGGTGACCGGCCCCTATCCCCGGATAACCGCGGTGTACGGCGGCGCTTCCATCCGTACCCAGATCCTGGACCTCAAGCGGGGTACGGAGATTGTGGTGGGAACCCCCGGCCGGGTCATGGATCTGATGGAACGGAAGGTGCTGAACCTCTCCGCTATTGAGTGGTTCATCCTGGACGAGGCGGACGAAATGCTGGACATGGGCTTCTTTGAGGACGTGGAAACTATCCTCCGGGGGACCCGCAGCGAGAAGCGGGTGGCCCTGTTTTCCGCCACCATGCCCGAGACGATACTCCGGGTGATCCGGGAACACATCGGCGAGGTGGAAATCCTGGAGGACGCGGTCGGGGAGGACGAGAAGCCCGCGGTGGACCAGTTCTACATGGTCCTCAAGAAGGACGACCGCCTGGAGGGGCTCCGGCGGCTCATCGACGAAGCCGACGACTTTTACGGTCTCGTGTTCTGCGCCACCAAGGCGGGATCCGACGAGCTTGCCCGCCGTCTCGTGGAGGGGGGCTATGCCGCGGAGGCTATCCACGGGGACCTTACCCAGGAGGCCCGGGAGCGGACCCTGCGGCGCTTCCGCTCGAAACTGACGACGATCCTGGTGGCTACCGACGTGGCCGCCCGGGGTATTGATATAGAACGGCTCACCCATGTGGTGAACTGGGACCTGCCCAACGACCGGGAGACCTACGTGCACCGCATAGGCCGTACCGGCCGGGCGGGCCGGCGGGGCATGGCGGTCAGCATGGTGCTTCCCTCGGAGCGGGGCCGGCTCACGGCCCTGTCCCGGAACATGGAACGGGTGTTGGGGAGCCGGATCGAGTGGATGCGCCTGCCGCCGGTAAAGTCCGTGATGGAGGCTATCCTGGGCCGGATCCGCCAGGCGATAATCGCCCCGATAGTCGCCGCGGCTCCCGGGAACGGGGATACTCCGGAGCCCCTGGATGAGGCGGGAACCACCGCCGCGGCTGACCCCGCTACCCCCGCCGCAGCCGCCACCGCCGCCGCTTGGGCTTTGGCCCCGCCGCTCCACGCCCGCCTATGCCGGGAACTCATCGAAGCCTTGGGCGCCGAGGGGGCGGTGCTTGCCCTTATCGCCGGAAATTACGGGGAACTGTTGGACTTTTCCCGATATGGGCCGGTAACGGAACTAACCGAATTGGCCGGCCACGAATCGGAGCGGAAGCGGGGGAAACATTCCTTTGAGGATGCCAAGCTCCTCCGCCGTCATGGAAGGGGTTATACCGAACGGAAAGGGGAAAAGGGCCGGGAAAACAAAAGCCGGGTGTATATCGGCCTTGGCCGCCGCCACGGCGCCTCCGCGGGGGATGTGGCCCGGCTTTTGATGCGCGCCGGGGGTATACCGGGACGCCTGGTGGACGCTATCGAGATGAAGGACTACTGCGCCTTTGCCACTATGCCGGAAGACGCGGCCCGGCGGGCCTTTGCCTTTTCCCGTAACGCCCCGGAGGACCCCTCCATCAAGCCCGCCTCACCGTCGGGACATCCTTAGGAGCCAAGCCGTAGGGCTGCGGGTCTTCATGTATAGTTCCCAACCCGCCCGGCCGCGACCAACTCGGCGGCGTCTATCGCTTCCGGCGCGTATAGATCGGCGCCTATGGCCTGGCAAAACTTTTCCGTTATCGGCTTTCCGGTAACGATTATTTTTACCCGGTCCCGTATATTTGCCGCCGCCGCGGTTTGTACAATCAGTTTAAGCTGCGGCATGGTAGTGGTGACCGTGGAAATAGCGGTAATATATTGGGCGTTTTCATTGATCGCCGCCTGGATAAATTTTTCCGGGGAAGCCCCCGTACCAAGATCCACCACCCGTAATCCAAGGCCCTCCATCATAACGGCAATAAGATTCTTTTCAATGTCCCGCAGTTCCCCCTTAACGGTTCCGACAATTACCGTAGCGTCCGGTTTATTGGCGGGGCTGGGAATCAAGAGCCGCAGTGTCTTTAGGCCCATATTCATAGCCCTGTCGGCGATCACCATTTCAGGGGAAAGGATCTCATTACGGAGCAGCCGCTCTTCCACCGTTTTTATCCCCGGAATCAACCCTTGTTTGACGATACTTTCCACACTATAATTTTCCGCAAGAGCTTTTGTTACGAGGGCGGAAGTCTCCATCGCCTTGCCGGATTGTAAACTACACGAAATTTCGCTCAGGTTAATCATAAAAACTCCTTCCAACTAATCATTATCCAACAAGCGTATACCGGAATATTGTAATTCCTTTAAATATTCCAAATTACTTTCCAATTATAGATCGATATCTTACGGAAAAATTGTCCTCTGAAATCTCAGAAACCCTGCCTCCTCCCTGGGTCCGGTATTTTCCGGGGCTTATTCCGGTGTAACTTTTGAAGATCTTGGAAAACCAGCTTTGATCCTCAAAACCGCAGGAACCCGCTATTTCACTTAGGGATAAATCGGTTTCGGTTAATAAACAGCTCGCCTTTTCCACCCTTAAACGATTCAGGTAACTTGAAAGATTTTCCCCCATTTCTTCCTTAAAAATAGTGCTGAAATAGGGAGCCGAAAGACCGGATATGTCGGCAATTTCCTGAAGGCTTATCCGCCGGGTATAATGATCCCATATATACCGTTCCGCTTTACGCAGGGCGGCGGCGTGACGTATTCCCTTAAAAGAAAAGATGTCCCCCGCTATACGTTCTACTATTAAGTGAAGTAAATCGGTCAGTTCCTCAATGCTTTTAGCCTCCTGTATACGGCCAAGATAGTAGTTATTTGTTTCTAACAAAACTTCTTCCGAATTACCTGGAGTTACATTTGCCCGGGAAAGAAGTACCACCAGTTCTATGGCTCGAAATTGAATAAATTTGAAATGGTCGGGATTTGAAAAGAGGAGTACCGCGAGAAGTTCGTTCAATATCTTCCGCCCCATTTTATTATCCCCCCGCCGGATTGCTGCCAAGAGCTGCCGCTCTTTGCTTAAAGAATACCCCGGTGAAAGCTGCTCCTGGGGGTATTGCTTTTTTAATTCCTCAATTTGGTTCGAGAGGTCGAATTGCTGTTCCGCCCGGCGTTTTAGAATTTCATGGTAATCTTCGCTGCCGGTGGATAAAGATTCGGCCAAAACCAGGAGGAGTTCCGCCAGGGCTTTTATTCTTTCCGATTCCCCCAGAGGGTATTTTTCCGGGTGCCGCCGCAGTTCCTCTTCCGAGAGTTTCCCCGATGTCATGACCGAAAGGGCCTCGCTGGCCTCCCGGCGGTCAACGCCCAAAAAACCGGTAACGAGCAGGGACCCCACGTAAGAACCCTCGGAATAAAGGGGACTGGTCCAAAACATAAACCCCACATCGCACATATAGATATAGGACCCGCCAAAACGGTGGGCTTCCTTGATCGCGTTAACGTGCTGCTCATCGCAGGGAGTGTTTACTAAATCCCGGCTATTGCCCGATTTGTTAGGGGCCATATATTTGATACAATAAAAACAGGTGTTTTTTTCCGTCTGGATATAATCACGGTAGACTTCCGGCAGGGGCTGATAGTTATTATCATGAACGGAAACAAGGGTGCCCGTAGCTTTGGCATACAACAAAAGCAGCTTGTAAGCCTTGAGCAGAATGGGATCGGGCTGGACATCCATATTGGATAAAGACTCTTCTGGTATCATAGATTCTTCGCTTATACCTCGGGATTGGGGCTGTTTTCGTCATGGGGAAAGGAATTGATGTTTCCTCCGGTCTCCCGGTATTTTCCCGGACTTATCCCGGCGTAGGTTTTAAATATTTTTGAGAACCAGCTTTGATCCTCAAACCCGCAGGCCCCGGCAATTTCATTTAACGACAGGGCAGTTTCAGTAAGCATGGTGGAGGCCTTTTCTACCCGGAGGCGGTTCAGATAATTGGACAGGTTCTCTCCCATTTCTTCCTTAAAAATAGTGCTGAAATAAGGGGCCGATAGTCCCGACGCGTCGGCAACTTCCTGGAGACATATTTTCCTGGTATAATTTTCCCATATATACCGCTCGGCTTTCCGCAATGCCGAAGCGTGGCGTACTCCCTGGAAAGAAAAAATCTGTCCGCTCATGCGTTCTACAATGGAAACCATTACATCGGTTAATTCCTCAAGGTTTTGCGCTTCCTGAATATGCCGTATATAGCGGTTGTTCTTTTCAAGCTGGGAATTATCTTCGGTGGTATCCGGGTTTATGGTTTCCCGGGAAAGCAGCACCACCAGTTCTATGGCCCGGAGCTTGATAAAATCAAAATTATGCGGATTGGAGGTAAAGAGATTGTCCAGAAGCTGGTTTAGGATCTTTTTCCCCGTTTCATTGTCCCCCCGTCTGAGGGCGGCTAAAAGCTGCCGTTCCATGTCCAGAGAATATCCGGAAGGAACGTTTTTTTTACCTGAATTATTTTGCAGTGATTGTATTTGCGCGTTAAGACGGGAATTTTGTTCGGCCTTGCGTTTGATAGTTTCAATATAATCCTCAGAGTTCCTGGATGCCTGTTCCGAACATACCAATAAAATCTGGGCCAAGGCGTTGATCTCTTCAATGGTCCTGACCGGAACATTTCTAAGATGATTCAGAATTTCTTCTTCTTTCACCTTGCCCTGAAACCCGCCGTATATTTTCTCAAGGCGCTGCTGCCATTCTACGGAGAGTACATTTCCCGCGATGAGCGCTCCGGCGAAACGTCCGTTGGAATAGATGGGACTGGTCCAAAACACAAACCCCATATCACATACATAGATATAAGAACCGCCCGTACGCTGGGCTTCGGCTATCCCGGCGATATGTAAGGTAGAACAGGGAAATTCCTCTGTTTTCCCCTGGGCACGGGGACTCTGATAATACTGCCTGCAAAAGTCACAAAAAATAGGGCATGATTCACTGATGGAATGGCCGGTCTGATCCAGCACCGATACACAACATTCCGTTGCTTTTTCATAGGATTTAAGCATCCTATAGGCTTTAAGCAGCAGGGGTTCTATCTCCCTGCGGTTTATAATATTGGAACAGGATGTTTTTTGATCCTGGGAGTCCTGGGTATCCGCATATTGATACCTATTCATACCATGTCTCCTCATATTAAACATTCTATGAATAGCTTACGAACGTAATACACCCTAACGGCTAAAAATGTTTTTTCTTTTATTTTTTTTAAGAATTACGGCAGTTTCAAGGCTAAAAACCGAAGTTTTGGAACGGTCCCGGTTATTCTACCTTTAATATACCCTGGGCGGTGGCAATTCGTATCGCGTCGGCCCGGTTGACCGCTCCGAGCTTGTCGTAGAGGGTGCTGATGGTCGTTTTGACGGTATTAAGCGAAAGAGCCCCGTCCTCGGCTATCTCTTCCCGGGTAAAGCCCTGGGAAAGGCCGATCAAAACCTTCCGTTCCCGGGAGGACAAAAATATATGCGGCGCCGGTTCGTGTTCCCGGTATTTTTGGATTATCGCAAAACTCTTTTTGGCATAGGCCGACGCGCTTTTCAGGATCGTTTCCAGCCATGGCCGGGGGACCCGGGGGTTTTCGTCTTTCAGGGCGGCCAATATAAGGGGCCGCAGGTCATTACCCTGTTCGATAAAGGGCATGTCCAGGGCGTTGGGCATTGCGAGACCGTAGGCGGCTTCCAAAGCCGCCAGGGCCGCTTCCGGCTTTTCATCGTAATGGAGGCATACCGCCTCCAGGACCTTCATCTCGAGCTTCCCCAGCAGAAAGGCCCCGAGGCCATAGGAGGTCTGCGCCTCTTCCAGGACGGCCAGGGCCGCGGCATACTGTTTTTCCGCTATATGCCCCTTGATCCGAACCAGAACTTCCGGACTCTCGGCGAGGAAATTCTCCTCCCCTTCCGCGGGGCCCTCCAGGATCCATGAGGCAATCTTGCCGGTTTTTCCGATATGGGCATAAAACCAGCCGGAGACGACGTCATAATGCAGGAAACGGTTGGTGTATTCGGGTACCTGTAACTGGGCCTCGAGGAGGTGGAAGAATTCCCCGATCTTGGCGAGTTTTCCCCGGGCAAGGGAAAGGCGCAAAAAGTAGAGGAGGGTACGGCTTTCGATCTCGTATTGGTTCCGTTTTTGGGACTGGTACAGGGCCCGGTAGGCGCATTGTATCGCCTCGTCCAGGTTCCCCTTGAAATAGGCCACTTCGGTCCGGGCCAGGTCGCTGAGGCCGCTGGTACAGCCGTTCATGGAGGCAACGACCGGGCCCTCTGCGGCGGCCGCTGCCCGCAGGTACTTCTCGATTTCCCCGCTTTCCGCGGCGCCCACCCGGCAGGCATAGGAACCCACCGCGGCGGCGGTAATGACCCCCCGAATCTCGACCCCGCTCAGGCGATAGTGGTGATAGGCATTTTCAAAGAAGCGGGGAAAATCGTAGTTTCCGGTGGAGGGACTCTGGAGCCTCCTCACGAAGCCCAGGTTGTTGTAGCTGCCATATAAAACCCAGCTCTTGTGGACCGAAGGAGGCAGGGCCTCGTATTCCGCTATGAGCCTCTGGGCCTCCGCCTCGGCTTCTTCCAGCCTCCCCAGGGAAAAGAGCAGCCGGGTATGGAGAATAGAGGCCCGGGGGCTCTTCCGGTACAGTTCCTCCGGCGCCCTTTCCATAATGGAAAGGAGGAAACGGCTCGTGGGCTCGGGCAGCGCCTGGGGAAGGGTATAAACCACCTCCATCAACTTGTCATAGGCCCCGGCTTTTTCATAATAGGCGATGGCGTCCATCTTTTGGCCGTTGTCCTCACACCACTGGCCGGCCCGGACGTACACGTTATGTTTTTCCTGCTCCGTTAACCGTTCCTGTTTGCTGTTGAGGTACTCCAGAAACAGCGGGTGGATACGGTAGGCGGCCAGGTACGGATCATACCTGATGAAAGAGCCGATCCGCTCAAGCTCGTCGATGAGGCTGCGGTCCCCGGAAAGGGAGATGAGTAATTTGAGGGGGAGATGCTCAACCAGGGAGAATTTGATGAGGTGCTTCTGCATATCCGGAGAAACGGCGGAGAAAATCTCCTGTTCAATCCGGTTGAAGATATCGAGTTTGAAAGAACTGCGGCCATAATCATCGGCTCCCTTTTTTAAGGCAAGTCCCGCGAGGTGTATGGCAAAGGCCCAGCCTTCGGTATCCCGGTAGAGGTCGCGGGCCACCTCCTCCGGCAGGGTAATCCCCTCCAGCCGGAAATAGTCGAGCATTTCTTCCTGGGTGAAGCGAAGTTCCTTTTCGGTTATTTTGGTCAAAAGCCCCTTGGAGAGGAAGTTGATCGTATTGATGGCCGGTTCCTTCCGGGAAATAACGATAAAGTTCACGTTGCGGAAGGCAGTGTTTAGGGCCTGTTCCAGAAAACGGAGGACCGGACCGCGCTGAATCAGGTGAAAATCATCGAACACAAAAACGAACTTTATATCCGGGTTGAGGTCCTGGTAGGGAATAAGGGCGAACCGGTCGAACTGCTCCTTGGTTTCCGGGAAGCCGTTGGCCGCCAGTCTCACGGCGATTTCCGGACTGAAAAAGGCCACCGCCCGGACGTAGTTCTCCCAGAACCGCCAACTGTTGTTATCCCGTTCGGACAAATGGAGCCACACGATCTTATAGGGGGCGTTACGGAGATACTCGTAAACCGAAAGGGTTTTACCGTACCCCGCCCCGGCCACCACGGTAACCAAGGGGCTCTGCAGCGCCTGGTCCAGGATCCGCTGCAAGCGGGGCCGGGAGAGGAAGGGCTTATCCGCCCCGGGCAAGACCTCATTGGAAAAAAACCATTCTTTAGGCACCTCATTCATTGTGTTTCAATATTCCTTTGGAGACCGCTATCCGTATCGCATCGGCCCGGTTGACCGCCCCTAATTTATTATAAATGCTTTTGATCACACTTTTCACGGTATTGATGGAAATTTCGCTGTCCCCGGCAATTTCCTCCCGGGTTAAGCCCTGGGAAAGGCCGGTTAACACCGCAAGCTCCCGGTGGGAAAGACCCGATCCCCGGGCGGCTGGGACGGGCCGCCGTTCCCGAAAATACTCCGCCGCCTCAAAGAGCTTTTTCGCGTGGGCCGAAGCGGCCCGCCGGATCTTGAGGAGCCAGGGCCGGGGGATGACGCAATCCTCTTCCCGCAGGGCTATTTCCATCAGGGTCCGGGTGTCCTTCCCGATTTCAATGAAGCACATATCCAGGGCATTGGGTTCCGCCAGGGTATAGGCCTCGGTTAAGGCCGCGAGGGAAGCCGCCTTATCCCCCATCTCCTTGAGACAAACCGCCTCCAGAACCTTCATGGTGATCTTACCCAAGAGAAATGCCCCCAGGCTGTATTGGTTTTCCCGGTTCCCCAGGGCCGCGAGGGCAACGGGGTAACGCTTTTCAAAAACCTGCCATTTGGTCCGTACCAGGGTTTCCATGCCGTGGATCAGGGAGCTGAGTTCGCTTTCCTCAAAATCGTTCTTCAGCCAGGGGGCAAGTTTCGCCGTCAGGCCGATCTGGACATAGAACCAGCCGGTCACGATATCGTAGAATACCTGCCGGTTCTCATATTCGGTCACCTGCAACTGGGCTTCCAGGGCTTTAAGGAACTCCCGGATCCGGCCGTACTCCCCCCGGGCGAGGTTTATCCGGATCAGGTACTGGAGGCTGCGGTTTTCAACCTCGTACTGGGTCCGCTCCCGGGATTTGTCCAGGGTGGTCAGGGCAAACTTTTCCGCCTCCTCCAGCTCCCCCCGGAAATAGGCCAATTCGGCGCGGGCCAGATCGTCCATGCCGTAGTAACAGCCGTCCATCGTGGCCGCGAGGAAGGGAATCGCCCGGGTGGAGGCGTCAATAAACTTTTCCATCTCCCCCTTTTCGGGGCTTCCCACCCGGCATATATAGGAACTGAGCCCCGCAACCCGGAGGCCGGCGATTTTGTAGGGACTCCGGGTGTAATAAAAATAAGCTTTTTCAAAATACGGGACAAAATCGTAGCGCCGGGTATGGAGGCAGGTGATAAAGCTGATAAACCCCAGGCTCTGATAACAGCCCGAAAGGAGCCGGTTCGAAAAGGCCGAGGGGGGAAGGGCCTCGTATTCCTGAATCACCTCCTGGAGTTCAGTCCAGGCCGCCTCAAAACGCCCCAGGGTAAAGAGCATCCGGGCATGGACGATCCAGGCGGTAGGCTGCTGCCGGTACATCTCCCGGGGCGCACGGTCCATCAGTTCCAACAGAAACTGGGCGATCCGATCCTGCACAATCATGGGCAGGGCATACACCGCATCGAGGAGTTCGTCGTAGACGGCGGCTTTTTCAAAATACCCGATAGCGGCAATCCGCATATTATGGAGGGCAAACCACCGGGCGGTCTTGATATACACCTCTTTTTTCTCCTCCGGCGTTAATTCCCCCTGTTTGCCGCTTAAAAATTCCAGGAACATATGGTGGATATGGTATTCGTGGAGGTAGGTGTCGAAACGGATAAAGGAATTTACCTGTTCCAGCTCTTCGATAAGGTTTTTATCCCCCGCCAGCTCGGTGAGAAGTTCCGGGGGATAGTGTTCGATGAGGGAGAGTTTGATGAGGAACTTCCGCAGTTTCCGGGAATTAACGGAGAACACCTCCCGTTCAATCAGGGGGAAGATATTATTCCTGAGGGAGGAACGGCCATAGTCCGTCGCGGCGGCGCCATTTTTGATGGACAATCCCACCAACTGGATGGCAAAAGCCCAGCCTTCGGTATCCCGGTACAGATCCGGCAGGCCCCCGGGACCCAGGCTGATATGGGACAGATCACAATAGGCGAGGATCTCCTCCGGGCTGAACCGGAGGTCCGCCTCGGTTATCCGGGCCACCCTGCCCCGCTTTTCCAGGGCCTCCAAGTCCAGGGCCGGCTCGGTCCGGGAGATAATGATGGAGGTAATACTGGGAAAGGGCATCGTGACAGACTGTTTCATAAACCGGAGGACCCTTTTATCCTGGATCAAATGAAAGTCATCATATACAAAGATATATTTCCGGCCCGGATTGACTACCTGCCGGGGGATGGCAACATACCGATCAAACTGCCGCTTTGTTTCAGGAAAGCCGGTATGGGCCAGTTTATACAGGATATTCTCATCACTAAAGGCCGCCGCCTGGATAAAATTCTCCCAAAAATGCCAGGGGTAATTGTCTTGGTGGGAAAGCTGGGTCCAGGCAGTCATGGCGTTATACTTGCGCACAAAAGAATAAACCGTTTGGGTCTTGCCATACCCCGCCCCGGCGATTACCAGGACCAGGGGATTTTTGACCGCCTGCTCCAGAAGCGTATCCAATCGGGGACGCTCAAGATAGGACTGATACCTCCGCTCCATGGAAACATTGCTATGAAAGAATTGATCTGACATCGATTCTCCCCTTTAAGCACGCTGGCAGGGAATCATGCGAAGGGTGTTTGTACAATCCACCAGTTTGTGTTTTTTTAAGCCGGTTTGTATTATTTTTAATAAAATACCCCCACTTGGCATGGGGTGTCAATAAAAATATGGTAAAAAATTTTAATTTTTTTACCTTACCGTTATATTCCCATATCCGCAGACATAATTGTGTAATATCCTTAAAAATCGTAATATAAAAGGGGAAGGTTAGCAAACTGAAGGACAAAAATAGGACCCCGGGGCATAGCAATCTTCGGGGTATTTCGGCATATCAACATACCCTGCAAAAAAAAGATCCCGCGGAAGAGTCGCCGGTTCCGGTAGGGCCGGGTTTGTCCAAGATCGCCCCCGAAACGGTTCCGGGTGAAGGACTGCTTAAAACCGGTTCCCGCGTCCCTCCAAGACCTCCGGGGGCATCGCCCTTAGAAGGGGAGTCTAAATACCGTCGGGTGGCTAAATTCCTCATCCTTATCGGCGGGGACGAAGCGGCGGAGATCCTCTCCAAATTGGAAACAGACCAGGTGGAGTTGATTTCCAAGGAAATTGCCGCTATCCGGGGAATTACCGCCCGCGAAGCGGAGCTTATTCTGGAGGAGTTTCGATCCATCCTGGATTCCGGTTACCGTTTTTCCGGGGGTGTCTCCGGAGGGGTGGAAACCGCCCGCCGGCTTTTATACGCCGCCTTTGGTCCTGAACAGGGGGAAAGCTACCTCTCCCGGGCGGTCCCGGAAAGCAGGGAAAATCCCTTTGGGTTTTTAGAGGATTTTTCCGGGGCGGAGCTTGCCCTGCTTTTACGGGAAGAATCCCCTGCGGCATCCGCCCTGGTCCTTTCCCGGGTATCCCCCCAATTAAGCGCCGCCGTGTTGACCCACGCGCCGGTGGAAAAGAAACCTGAGATCCTCCGCCGGATCGCCCATCTGGATAAGACCTCCCCGGAGGTTCTGGATCAGGTTGCGGCGGCCCTGCGGGAAAAGGCCCGGGTCCTTAGCCGCAGCGGAGAGGAGCCCCTTCGCCTTGACGGCATGGGGGTCCTGACGGCGATCCTCAAGTCTTCGGATCTCTCCTTTGGGGACCGGCTTTTGCAGAAACTGGAAGAGGAAGCCCCCGGTTTAGGCCGGGATATAAAGGAACGGCTCTACACCCTGGAAGATATAATCCGCGCCAATGACCGGCCCCTCCAGGAAAAGCTCCGGGCCATGTCCAACCGGGATATCGTACTCCTCCTCAAGGGCCGTTCCGATGAATTTATTGAAAAAATATACGCCAACCTATCCGCCAATCGCCGGGATATGATCCGGGAAGAAGCGGAACTTATCGGTCCGGTTCCCCGGGTGGAGGTCGATGCGGCGGCCCGGGATTTCCTTTCCTGGTTCAGGCTGAACCGGGAGGAAGGCCGGATTATACTTCTGGATGATGAGGATGTAGTATGAATACAACTTTGCGGGCCGGCCAAGTCCTGGACAGCGGTTTTGAAATTTTAGCGTTAGTCGATCTTCCGGAATTGGAGGCATCCGGTATCTGGGCCCGGCACCGGAAAAGCGGGGCCGAAGTTTTCCATATCTTAAATCAAGATCCGGAGAATCTCTTCGCCTTTGGTTTTGCCACCATCCCGGAGGATTCCACCGGAGTTGCCCATATCCTGGAACATTCGGTCCTCTGCGGTTCGGAAAACTACCCCCTCAAGGACGCTTTCCTGGTTTTGGCCCAGGGCAGCCTCCAAACGTTCCTCAACGCCTGGACCTTTCCCGATAAGACCCTGTACCCCGCCAGCTCCGTCAATGAGCATGATTATTTTAACCTTATGGCGGTCTATGGGGACGCGGTATTCCGGCCCCTCCTTTCGGAATGGACCTTTATGCAGGAGGGACACCGTCTGTTTTTTTCCCCCGGGGGAGAATCCGGGCCGCAGCCCGGCGGCTTACAGATCACGGGGGTAGTGTACAACGAGATGAAGGGGGCCTATTCCTCTTTGGATGCCTATGCGGATCTTTGGTCCATCAAGGCGGTACTCCCCGATACTCCCTATGCCTTTGAATCCGGGGGAGACCCGGATC
Organism: Spirochaetaceae bacterium; assembly: GCA_031282145.1. Classification (GTDB taxonomy): domain Bacteria; phylum Spirochaetota; class Spirochaetia; order Treponematales; family Breznakiellaceae; genus JAIRMO01. The sequence goes on from JAITEG010000165.1 coordinate 13,053, forward strand.
GGATCCCCGACCTCTCCTGGGAGGGTTTGAGGGAATTTCACCGGGCGCGGTACTCCCCGGCCAACTGCCGGATATTTCTAGCGGGTAATATCCCCACGGAAAAACAGCTGCGGTTTCTGGATAAACAGTTCCTCTCCCAACTCCCGCCGGGAAAAGCCGCCCCGCCCCTGCCCAAGGCGGCACGGTGGGACAGCCCCCGGACTATCCGGGTCCCCTGTCCCGCCGGAGGGGAACAAAAGGCCACGGTATTCCTTTCCTGGCTTTGCGGCGACTCCACGGATGCTGCGGAAACCATGGCCCTCTCGGTGCTTACGGAGATTCTCCTGGGCCACGACGGTTCCCCGCTGACCCGGGCCCTCATTGAGTCCGGCCTGGGGGAGGATCTGGCCCCGGTCACGGGCTTGGAAAATGAAATCCGGGAGACCCTTTTTGTGGCAGGACTCCGGGGAGTAAAAAGCCGGGAAGAACCGGTCGGACAGGATACGGGTGCCGCGGTGGAGGCCCTGATCCTGGGGGAATTGCGCCGCCTTGTCCGGGAAGGTATTCCCCAGGAAGATATTGAGGCGGCCCTCCTCTCCCTGGAATTCTCCAACCGGGAGATCCGCCGTTCCGGGGGGCCCTTCTCTCTGGTATGGCTGCGGCGTTCCCTCCGGGGCTGGCTCCACGGAAAAAAACCCTGGGAAAGGCTCCTCTTTGTCCCGGTTTTTACCGCCCTCAAGGAACGGATATCCCGGGAAGAACGGTTTTTTGAATCCCTTATCCAAAAATACTTACTGGATAACCCCCACCGGGCCTTGGTTCTGCTGGAACCTGAACCGGGGTATCTTGAAAAAAAAGAAGCCGCTTTAACCACGGTCCTGGCCCAAAAAGAAGCGGCCCTTTCCGGGGAGGAACGCCGGACGATAGGGGAAAAAACTGCGGAACTTGAAAAGCTCCAGACTCAGGGGGAATCGGAAGAAGTATTGGCCCGGATCCCCCACCTTTCCCGGCAGGACCTTTCCGGGGAGCTTGAAACCATCCCCCGGGAACTTCGGGATGCCCGGGGAGTACCGGCCCTTACCCATGAAGTCTTTACCAACGGTATTATCTATGGGGACCTGGCTTTTCCTCTGGATGTGCTTACCCCGGCGGATTATCCCTGGCTGCCCTTTTTTTCCACCGCGGTGGTTTCAATGGGTCTCCCCGGCCTGGACTACGGAGAGGTATCGAGCCGCATTGCCCGTACCGCCGGGGGCTTACACGCCATGCTCCATACCGGTTCCTCCCCCGGCGGCCTCCGGTCCCTGGCCACCCCCGCGGGTATCCTCGACCTCTCCGGCCGGGATTGGCTGGTGTACCGGCTTAAAGCCCTGGAGGGGAAATTTCTCCCCACCCTGGACCTGACCCTGGAACTTATTCGGGAGGCGGATTTTTCCGATCTCCGCCGGATCCGGGATCTGGTTTTGGAAATGAAAAGCGATATGGATTCAAGCCTCGCTCCCTCAGGCCATAGTTATGCCTCCTGCCGCTCAGGGCGGTACTTCTCCCGTTCCACGGCGGTAAATGAACTCTGGGACGGCCTGGGCCAAATACAATTTGTCCATACCCTGGCGCAACTGGATACCGCTGAAATCAGCCGTATCCTTACCGCCCTGCGGGACCGGATCGCCGGGGGAGGGCTTTTGTTGAACCTGAGCGGTTCCGGGGAAGCCCTTCCCGAAGCGTTCCGGGGGGCGGCGGAGCGGCTGTGCCCCTTCGGCCCTCCCCGGTCCCGGAATCCCGCCGCCGAAAACGCCGATTCCTTTTTCGCCCTTATAGGCGGAAAAAATTCCACCCATGGGGACCGGACCGGGCAGGTCCTTCCGGCGGCCCAAAACCGGGGAACGGCCGAAGTCTTTGTTTCCCCCTCCCTTCGGGTCGGTTTTGCTTCTTTGGCCCTTCCCGCCGCTCCCTTTTTATCTCCAGCCGTAGCCGCCGAGGCGGCTCTTTCCCACTGGCTTTCCACCGGCCCCCTCTGGGAGGATATACGGATGCGGGGAGGAGCCTATGGCGCCTTTGCCCAACCGAATAGTTTGGAACGGGTTTTTTCCTTTTCCACCTACCGGGATCCCAATCCGGAGCGATCCTTAGAAGCTTTTAACGCGATCCTTGAGGGAGCCGCGGCCCAACGGGTGGATGAAGAATCCCTGGTAAAAACCATCATCGGAACCTATTCCAAAGAAACCCGTCCCCGGACCAACGCGGAAAAGGGATTTATCGATTTTTTCCGTTTCCTTTCCGGAATAACGGACGCCCAACGGGAAAAGAACCTCCGCCGCCTGATCGCCCTGGATGCGGAGGACATCGCCGGGGCGGCGAAAAACCTCGCCGCCCATACCGCCGCTTCTCCGGTGGTGATCATCGCCGGTACCGCTGCCGGAGAAAAGGCCGCGGGAATCTTAGGGGTGGATCCTCAGGAATTACCGGTTTAAGCGGGATTTCACATTTAAGCGGGATTTTACTTGACTTCATCAAAGTCTTGTATTACACTTGGTATTATGAATATTTCTAAAAATCCTGGTTGGGTTTTTAAAGGTACTTTTACCCTATTTATCGGAGGAGCAAATCAATGACCACGGCGCGGCTATCCTACGAATTGGAAGAGCAGCTTGATACGGCATCACGGGCAAAACACATGACCAAGTCGGATATGGTAAAAGAAGCCCTGGCCCAATATTTTGCCCACGACGAAACAGAAAAAAGTTCCTACGAGTTGGGTCTGCCCTATTTTGGTAAATACGGCAGCGGTGAAGGGGACCTTTCCGTTACCTACAAAAACCGGATGCGGGAAAAGATCGGTGCTAAATACCATTCTCGTTGATGCCGGGCCCTTAATCGCCCTCTTTGATCGGGATGATAATTATCATAACAGGATAAAATCCTTTTTGGAGGGAAAGGACTTCCGGTTTCTAACTACCACCGCGGTGCTTACGGAAGTCTCCTATATGTTGAATTTTAATGTCCAGGTTCAGATCGATTTTTTTGAGTGGGTACTCCGTCAGGGGGTCCTTCTGGAGGAGATCCGTCAGGAGGATATTCCCCGGATCGTTGGTTTGACGAAAAAATACCAGGACATTCCCATGGATTTTGCGGACGCCAGCTTGGTGGTGGCTGCGGAAAAAAGAAGAATCTTCTCGATTATCAGTTTAGACTCGGATTTCGACATATACCGCCTTCCGGGGAAAAAAATGCTGGAAAATATCTTTTTCCGGTAATACGCCATCATTTTTTTATTTTTTATTGAAGCATAGTCCAGGACAATGCCTATTATATACGAGGTATATAGATGCATGTAATGGCCTATGCGCCCTACGGCGCCGATGGGATCATCATCCGGGTGGAGGTAGATATACGCCGGGGTATACCTGGAATCGATATCACGGGGCTTGCGGAGGGGGCGGTTCGGGAAGCCCGGGAACGGGTACGGGCGGCCTTCCGTAATTCGGGATTTCCCTTTCCCCAGGACCGGATCCTGATCAACCTTGCCCCCGCGGGGGTACGGAAAGATGGGGCTTCCCTGGATCTTTCCCTTGCCCTTTCGGTGATGGCCGCGTCGGGGTTTATCTCTGTCCCGGAAAACCTGATGGCCCTGGGGGAACTGGAACTCTCCGGCCGGATCCGGCCCGTCCGGGGGGTGCTGGCCGCCACCGACGCGGGACTCCGGTCGGGGATTAGGGAATTTATCGTTCCCGCGGGGAACGCCGGGGAGGCGGCCATCCTCGCTTCGGGCCGGTTCGCCGCCGCCGCCAGCCTCAAGGAGGCGGTCGACGCCCTGATGGTCCGGCACGAAACCGGCGCCCTGCCCCCTCCCCCGGTCCTTCCCACTCCGCTTAACCCTGCCAGGCCCCCATCCTGGGGGGACTTTTCCGAGGTCAGGGGTCAAGGGCGGTACAAAAGGGTCCTTGAGATAGCCGCTGCCGGGGGACATAATCTCCTGGTTTTCGGCCCACCCGGGGCGGGGAAAACCATGCTTGCCCGGCGTTTACCTTCGATTATGCCCCCTCTTACCCCGGAGGAGGCGGTGGAAGTAACCCGGCTCCACAGCCTGGCAGGGCAGATCAAGGCGGAGATGCCGGAAACCAGGGACCCTACCGGCGTTACCGATCCCACGGGAGAACCCTGTCTTATCTCCCATCCCCCTTTTCGTTTTCCCCACCATTCCGCCAGCGCCGAAGGCATCCTGGGGGGCGGGAAAACTATCCGGCCTGGGGAAATCAGCCTGGCCCACTTTGGGGTGCTTTTCCTTGACGAGGCGCCGGAATTCCGCTCCAATGTGCTTCAGGCCCTGCGAGAACCCCTGGAAGACCGGGTCATCACCATTGCCCGGGCCGAGGGACAGGTCCGGCTTCCCGCGGAATTTCAGCTTCTTTTGGCAGCCAATCCCTGTCCCTGCGGCAGGCTGGGGATGCGTTCCGGCCGGGATTGTCTGTGCTCCCCTGAAGAGATAAACCGGTATTGGCGTAAATTCGGCGGCGCCCTTTTGGATCGGGTGGAACTGCGGGTGGCGGTCGGCTCCCCGGAATTACACAACCGGGGACCGGAAAAAGAAGAAACCAGCGTTGAAATTGCCCGCCGGGTCCAACGGGCGGTGGAAATCCAAAGGGAACGCTTTAAGGGGAGCCTGCTCCGCCGCAATGCCCAGATGCCGCCGGCCCTGATGGATCGTTTTTGTCTGCCCACCGAAGCCGCGGAAAAAGCCCTCCGCGCCGGAGCGGAAAAACTCGGATTTTCCGGCAGGGCCTATCACGGGGTCTTGCGGATCGCCCGGACCATCGCGGACCTGGAAGGCGCTCCTGCTATTGAGACCGTTCATGTGCTGGAAGCGATCCAGCATCGGATCCAGGGGGAGGATCCCTACGATATCTTCTCCCCTTAAAATACCGCCGGGCGTTCTCAAAACAAATATCCCGGACCATCCCCTTAAGGAAGGGCAAATCATGGGGAATTTCCCCCTCCTCAGTCCAGCGGCCCAGGAGATTACAGAGGATCCGGCGGAAATACTCATGCCGGGGATAGGAAAGAAAACTCCGGGAGTCGGTAAGCATCCCTACAAAACAGGCGAGGAGCCCCAGATTACCCAGGATCCGAAGCTGCTCCTCTATGCCGTCCCGGTGATCGTTGAACCACCACGCGGAACCGAGCTGGATCTTGCCGGGAATGCCGGGGGCACCGGAGGCGCTGAGGGCGCCCCCTTGAAAAGAACCCATGAGGGTCCCCAATACATAATAATCCTTGGGGTTGAGGCTGTAGAGGATCGTGGCGGGGAGTTTGCCCCGGACATCCAGAACATTCAGAAACCGGGCCAGCTTCTCCGCCAGGCGGTGGTCGTGGACCACATCAAACCCGGTATTGGGCCCCAACGCGGCCAGCATCCGGGAGTTGGTGTTGCGTAAAGCCCCAAAGTGGAGCTGCATCACCCAGCCGTGACGGTAATATTCGGCCCCGAGGAACGCCAGGATAAAGGCCTTATAGGATTCCTGAGCCGGCTTCTCCACCGGGACGCCGGAAAGCGCCAGGTTAAAAGCTTCCGCCGCTTCCCTTTCGCCAAAATCATCCGCCTTCGCGGCCCCGGCCGCCCATAGCTCGTCAAAGGGCGGGTACTCCAGGCCGTGATCCGAAGAACAACAACCCAGCCGGTCAAAAAGTTCGATCCGGTCCCGGAGAACCCGGAGCAGATCCGGGAGGGAATTGATGGTGGTTCCCGTAGCGCTTCCCAGCCGGCGGATATACTCCCAAAATCCGGGGCTTTCTATGGCGATGACCTGGTCGGGCCGGAAGGAAGGGAGGACCCTGGTTTCGGTCTTCCCGGCATTTTGTATTTTTTCGTGCCATTGCAGAGTATCCGCGGGATCATCGGTGGTACCCACCCCGTAAACCTTAAACTTTTTGAAGATCCCGTAGACCGAAAGGGCCGGGTCCTTTTCCAGTTTCTCGTTGGCCGCCTTCCAAATGGCCGGGGCGCTTTCCCGGTTCAGGGGGTCCGAAATGTCAAAATAACGCTGCAGTTCCAGGTGGGTCCAATGGTACAGGGGGTTTCCCATGAGCCGGGGGACGGTTTCCGCCCAGGCGAGAAATTTATCGTAGGGGTCGGCATCGGCGTCGGTGATAAGCGATTCGTCCACCCCGTTAGACCGCAGTGCCCGCCACTTGTAATGATCCCCTCCCAGCCAAATTTCCGCCAGGTTGGAAAAACGGCGGTTCGCCGCTATCTCCTCCGGAATAAGGTGACAGTGGTAGTCAAAGATGGGCTCATCCGCCGCCGCTTCATGGTAAAGCTCCTGCGCCGTTTTAGTGGTAAGCAGGAAATCCCTGTCCATAAATTTTTTCATATCCTTCACCTCTGTTTATAAGGAAAAATTAACAATCTCAGGAACCCTTGTACGATGACACAAAATAAGATAACATACTAGCATATCAGTATACAGTACAAGGACTAAAATGGTTATACCATGAATACTCAGGCAAGGCAACGATCGGGGAATGTGCAGGATGCTGTGTATACCGCCCTGAGAAAAAGCATCATCAATCTGAATCTGGCCCCGGGAACCGCCATGAGTGAAAAAGAAATTTCCCTCCGGTACAAGGTGAGTCGTACTCCGGTCCGGGAGGCCTTTATCCACCTGTCTAAAGAGGGATTGGTAAAAGCGATCCCCCAACGGGAAACCCTGGTGTCTTTGATCGATTTTGACCGGGTGGAACAGGAACTGTTTCTCCGGGAAAGCCTGGAAATGGCGGTATTAAAACCCTTTCTCAGCCGGTGCATGCCGAATCATATCTCCGAGTTGGAGGAGATAGTGGAAACCCAAATGAGCGCCTTTGACCGGAATGAGTTTATCGATTTTACCAATTGCGACGACCGCTTCCACCGGTTTTTTTTTGACGTAGCCGGCCATCAACTGGGCTGGGAAGTCCTGGAAAGTATGTGCGGCCATTATCACCGGGTGCGTTTCTTGACCGTTTGGCTTAACGGAATCGGCGAAAACATCGTGGGCCAGCACAAGGAAATCATTGGGGCCATAAAAAAGCAGGACCTCCACGGGTTTCGTCTTAAACTGAACCAACACCTCCACAGATTACATACCGAAGAAAAAATGCTCCGGGAAAAATTCCCCGGTTATTTTGTCTCCTCTCAGCGGGACAATAACTTTGAGGTTGATTTCGGCGGGCTTCCGCTCTTTTCTTCAGGGTAACATCGGGGTATGGATCAGACAAAACACCGCATCCTGAAAACCTATTTTGGGTTTACCCAATTCCGCCGGGGACAGGAGGAAACTATCGACGCCCTCCTTGCCGGAAAGGATGTGTTGGCGGTGATGCCCACCGGCGCGGGAAAATCCCTCTGTTATCAAATACCGGCGATGATCCTGGAGGGCCTTACGGTGGTTATTTCCCCCCTGATATCCCTGATGAAGGACCAGGTTAACGCCCTTTCGGACGCGGGAATCCCCGCGGCCTACCTCAATAGTTCCCTTTCGCCCCGGGAGTACGCGGATACCCTGGCCGCCGCGATCCGGGGAGATTACCGGATCCTCTACATTGCCCCGGAACGGCTCCAGCGGGAGGATATGTACCGCCTGGGGGAAAACCTCAAGATCCCTATGGTGGTAATCGATGAGGCCCACTGTATTTCCCAATGGGGCCACGACTTCCGACCCAGCTACCTCGGGATCGCCGAATTTATCCGTATCCTCTCAAAACGGCCCATCACCGCGGCCTTTACCGCCACCGCCACGGGAAAAGTCCGGGAAGACATCGTGAGGATCCTCAAGCTCCATGACCCCTTCCTCCTCACCACCGGTTTTAACCGGGAAAACCTCTATTTCGGCGTGGAACGGCCCCCGGACAAGGTCCGCTCCCTCCTCTCCTATCTGGAAAATCACCGGAACAAAAGCGGCATCATCTACTG
>JAITEG010000192.1 GCA_031282145.1 Spirochaetaceae bacterium
TTTTCCGGGCTATATCCCAGTTTGAAAGCGAAGAACGGCCCCAGGAAAACGGTACCGGCCGGCAGGTGTATATCCGCTGGAAGAAAAGAAAATCAACAACCTCGCTCTGAAGCTCGCACGCGGGAGTGTGCAGAGGGTATCAAACCCCCATCGAATAAACCACTCCCTCCGGAGGGGGGAGCGCGCATTTTTCTTAAAAAGCCGGTGGAAGTTTGACAAACAAAGTTTGTCTTTCAAAAACTGAAGTTTGGGAACCGCTTCATCATGCTTTCTTTTTTGGGGACCGTGCTTTCGCGGCAGAGGCCTTGGAACTCTTTGCGGCGGTTTTCCGGCCGGTTTTTTTAGCATTAGCGGCTTTTTTAGCGGCCGCGGCTTTTGGCGCTGGTTTTTGGGCCTTGGGGATGCTTTTTAAAATGGCGCTCAGTTTTTCATCTTTTTCCGCTTCCGCGAGGTCATACGTGTTCTGCAGATCAATCCAGTACTGCACCTTGTTTCCAAAGTATTTTGCTAAACGCAGAGCCGCGTTTAAGCTTATCTTTGTTTTGTTGGTAAGAATCTGCCGTATAGCGGATTGGCTTAACTGAACATCTTCAGCTAATTTTGCGGGGGTAAGCTGGTACACGTCTAAAAAAGACTCTTTAAGCACCAGGCCGGGAACAAGAACAGCTTGTTTTTTCATGAATCATACTCCTCATCGTTTTTTTATATAAGATAGCTATCTATAAATAATTATATACTATTTTGTCGAATAAAACAAAATCTTTTTTTGTAATGACAATTTTCAATAATAATCAACAACCTCACCCTGAAGGGCGAGGTATGTTGTTCTCGAAAGGTGGTTGCACTCAGGGGTTTAATACCTTTTTAACCGCCCTGAAGCTCGCACGCGGGAGCGTGCAGAGGGTATCAAACCCCTTCGGCACGAATGAAGATGTCTCAAGAAGGCAGATTTTGACATAAATCCCTGTTGACAACGAAGAAATATCGTATTATAGTGATTTCGTAAAACATATTAAACATAGGTAATTTATAAATTATATTTCCTATGGTTTTTATCGTTTTTAGTTATTTTATAAGGAGCCATATCATGAATGTCAGAAAAATCGGCAAGACACCCCTGTTTTTGTTAATAGGGGCCCTGTCTTTTATTCCCGGAATCTTATTTGCCGGCGGCGGTGGGGAGAAAAAAACCGACCTTCCCGCCGGAGTGGTGGAATTTAAATACCCCGAATGGGTCTATTATGACCTCATCTATCTCGCCGAGGACCTGGGGTATTTTGAAAACGCCGGGGTACGTCCCCGGTATGTGGGGCAGATAGCCGCGGGACAGATGATCCCCGCTTTGACCACCGGTGATCTGGATGTGGCGAACCGCCATACTCCCCTGGTGGTGGCGGCGGTAGCTTCCGGAGCGGATATTAAGATCTTTGCCGCGGGCAGTAAATCTACCCAGGCGAATCCCCACATGAAATATTTTGTCCGTGCGGATTCACCCATCCGATCCATAAAAGATTTCGGGGGCAAAACCCTGGGGATCAACAGTTTCGGCGCCTGCTCCGAATATGTGACCAAAAAATACTGCCTGGATAACGGGATTGATCCCGGTTCCATCAAGATGAGTACCGCCCCGGATTCGGAACAAGAAATACCCCTCCTCCGGGGGGATACCGATGTGGCCATCATCCATCCCCTTTCTTCGGGCCGGGCCAGCGCCAATACTACCGACTTCAGGCTTCTCTTCAGCGATTGGGACATAGACGGCGGCATCAGCGGCATGTGCCCCTATTCGGTGAGCGGTAAATTCCTCAAGGACCACCCCGCCGCAGTACGGGAACTTACGGAGATCCTCTCCAGGGCAGCTCAATGGAACAACGATCATCCTGAAGAGGCCCGGCAGCTTATGGCAAAACGGTTTGGTTTTAAGATAGAAGAAACTGAAATGTTTGAATTTTATCCTGACCAGATTGTCCCTGTTTTGAACATTCAGTATTGGCTTGAGAGGCTTGAAGCGGAAAAAAAACTCAGCCCTGGACAGGTTAAGCCGGATCAGGTGTATACTAACCAATACAATCCCGCAAACAGGACATAGCGGTAGGAACATGATAAAAGTTCAGGCCCGGCATGTGCAACGGGAATATCAGATTAAGAACAGTCTTGGAAAAAAGGAAAAACTCACCGCCTTAGAAGATTTTAATCTGAACATCAACGAGGGGGAATTTCTTTCTCTCCTGGGACCTTCGGGCTGTGGAAAATCGACCTTCCTCAATATCCTGGCGGGCCTGGACAAATACGACGGTGGAGAAATTGTGATTGACGGGGAGGACCTGCGGGAACGTAGTTTTGACCGGGGCATCGTATTTCAAAGTTATGCCCTGCTTCCCTGGCGCACGGTTTTAAAAAACCTGGAGTTGGGTCTTGAAATTCGCCGCATAAACCGGCGGGAGCGGAGGAGGATCGCCCGGCATTACCTTGAACTGGTAGGGCTCGCTGCCTTTGAAAACCAATACCCCCACCAGCTTTCGGGGGGGATGCGGCAGCGGGTGGCCATAGCCCGGGTTCTCGCCTATCATCCCGACCTTCTCCTGATGGACGAACCCTTTGCCGCCCTGGATGCTCAAACCCGGGAGACCCTGCAAATAGAACTTTTACGGATCTGGGAAGCGGATAAAAAAACGATCCTCTTTGTTACCCACAGTATCGACGAGGCAATCCTCCTTTCGGATCGGGTGGCTTTTATGACTGCCCGGCCGGGGCATATACGGGAGATCATCAACATCGATCTGCCCCGGCCCCGGACCGAGGATATTCGAAACTCCGTGGAATTTGCCCGGATTCGGAAGAGCGTTTGGGAACTGCTGCAATACGAGGTCCTCAAAAACCAGAGCTTTGGAGCTTATCTATGACCCTGCCCAAAACCCTTCCGGAAAAACTATCGGATCTTTTTTCCCGCAGTATCGGTCTTATCCTGTTTATCCTTCTCTGGGAAATCACCCCCCGTCTCGGCTGGGTCCGGGCCACCTACCTCGCCCCTCCATCATCGGTGTTCCGCGCCCTCGGCCTTCTTGCCCTTCGGGGTGAACTTTCCCGGCACTTTTTTATCAGTCTCCGGCGGGTACTGGTGGGTCTTTCAGTTTCCGTGGCGGTGGGGGGAATCTTTGGACTTTTTATCGGTTATTTTAAAGGCATTGAACGGGTCCTCAACCTGCTTTTCCAATCCTTCCGCCAGATGTCCGCCTTTGCCCTGTTTCCCGTGTTTATCCTGCTTTTCGGTCTGGGGGAGCTTTCCAAAACGATCATCATCTTTTGGGCAAGCCTGTGGCCGGTATTACTCAACACCAGTTCCGGGGTAAAAAATGTGGACAAGGTGTTGATCCGGTCGGCCAAATCCATGGGGGCTTCCCGGGGATTTATTTTTCTTAACATTATCATTCCCGCGGCGGCGCCGGAGATCTTTACCGGAATACGGCTGGGGGGGTCCTACTGCGTTATGGCGGTGGTGGCGGCGGAGATGATAGGCGCCACGTCGGGCTTGGGTTACCTGGTATTGTATTCTGAGGAAACCTTTAATGTCCCGGAAATGTATGGGGGTATTGTAGGGCTTGCGATTTTGGGGATTGGGCTGAACTGGATCCTCCATTCGATAGAACGGTTTTTTACCTCCTGGAAAGAGGATATCCATGATTGAAAAGCGAGAACTGAAGAAAAAGATTACCCGCGAAGCGGACCGGTTGGGGATAAACCTTTTGGGATTCGCCAACGTGGAACGCTGGGGTCAGTTCCCCTATCCCCGGCAAAAATTTTACCCCCAGACCATTTGGCCCTGGTCCCGGACGGTGATCGTCGGCGGGGTGCAGATATTTCTTCCCATGCTGGAGACCACGCCGTCGGTGGTTTATTCGGAACTCTACAACACCACCAACCGGCTTCTGGATGAGGCGGCTTATCGGCTGGCGGGTCTGCTCAACACTCTGGGATACCGGGCGTTCTTTTTCCCCCGGGACGGGTACGGGGACATTTCGGCCCTGGTGGAAAAACCCGAGGTCGCCTTTTCCCAGGTAATCGCCGCTTGTTTCGCCGGGCTGGGAACCATCGGGGCAAACCACTGCCTTTTGACACCGGAGTACGGCCCCCGAGTGCGGTTTGTATCGGTGATCACCGACGCGGAGATCGCTCCGGACCCCTTGGTGGAAAAAGAACTTTGTATCCAATGCGGCTTATGTAAAAAGAGCTGTCCGGTTAACGCCTTTACCCCGGTTTCGGATTCGGTTATTGCCGATATGGACCGGTATAGATGCGCTAAGTATCATCAGTTTTTGAGAAAAGAGATGCGCTACCCCTGTGGGGTGTGTACCATGGTTTGTCCCGTTGGGAACGACCGGAAAATATACGGAAGCTCGTCAATATCCGGAGAAGGGGTATTCCACATCCAGGATAAGGGGGCACGGCGCAATTTTTTATTTAACGCGGCAAGAAGGAGATTTATTATGAGTAACGAGAATTACAAATTCGAGACCCTCCAGATCCATGTGGGTCAGGAGAAGCCGGATCCCGCCACGGACGCCCGGGCGGTGCCTATCTACCAGACTTCGTCCTATGTGTTCAAAGATCCGGCCCAGGCCGCGGGGCGTTTCGCCCTGACCGAACCGGGGAACATCTACACCCGGATCATGAACCCCACCTGGGATGTGTTTGAGCAGCGTATCGCCGCCCTGGAAAAAGGAGTCGCCGCCCTGGCCACCGCCTCCGGCGCTGCGGCCACCACCTACGCTATCCAAAACATCACCCGCACGGGGGATCATATCGTGTCGGATTTCCAGATCTACGGGGGGACCTTCAACCTCTTTGCCAACACCTTCAAAGACCTGGGGGTGGAAACCACCTTTGTGGACGGCAGCGATCCTGAAAACTTTGAGAAGGCCATCAAGGCCAATACCAAGGCCCTGTTTTTTGAAACCCTGGGGAACCCCAACGCCTCGGTGGTGGATGTCGAGGCGGTGGCGGAGATTGCCCACAAACACGGGATCCCCCTCATCGTAGACAATACCTTTGCCACCCCATATCTTCTGCGGCCCATTGAATACGGGGCGGACGTGGTGGTTCATTCGGCGACCAAATTTATCGGCGGTCACGGAACCTCCATCGGCGGGGTCCTGGTGGACGCCGGTAAATTCGACTGGGCGGCGAACGACAAGTTCCCCGGCCTCAGCAAGCCCAACCCCAGCTACCACGGGGTGGTCTTTACCGACGCGGTGAAGAACCTCGCGTACATCATCAAAGCCCGGACCACCCTGCTTCGGGACACCGGGGCGGCCCTCTCCCCCTTCAACGCCTTCCTCTTCCTCCAGGGCCTGGAAACCCTCTCCCTCCGGGTGGAACGGCATGTGGAAAACACCCTCAAGGTGGTGGACTTCCTCAAGAACCATCCCCAGGTCGAGCGGGTGAACCATCCGGCCCTGACGGAACACCGGGATCACCAGCTCTACCGGCGTTACTTTCCCAAGGGCGGCGCGTCGATCTTCACCTTTGAGATCAAGGGCGGCGCCGAGGCGGCCAAGGCCTTTATCGCCCAGCTAAAACTCTTTTCCCTCCTGGCCAATGTAGCCGACGTGAAGTCCCTGGTAATCCACCCGGCCTCCACCACCCACTCCCAGGTGGACGAGAAGGACCTCTTGGAACAGGGGATCAAACCCAATACCATCCGGCTCTCCATCGGTACCGAACACATTGATGACATTATTAATGATCTCAAACAGGGTTTTGAAGGAGCGAGATAAGGTCATAGATCCTTTCCCAGGGCGCGGCCCATGCCCGTGAGGGAAGGGGCCGCGGCAATCCCAACAATCTGTAGGATAGCAATCCCACAGATTGTTTTGGTATCCTTATAAAGTATATATGTACTTTATTCATGCGGACCTGGACGCTTTTTATGCCTCGGTCGAACAGCTTGACCATCCCGAATACCGCGGCAAACCGGTCATTGTCGGCGGCCTTCCCGGGGACCGGCGCAGTGTGGTGTCCACCGCCTCCTATGAGGCACGGAAGTACGGGGTCCATTCCGCTATGCCCATTGCCCGCGCCTGGGAGCTTTGTCCCACGGGGATATACCTCCGGGGTAATATGAAACGGTACCGGGAAAAATCCGGCGAGGTCATGGCGATCTTCTCGGAGTTTTCCCCCGAGGTCAGGCAAATTTCCATTGATGAAGCCTTCCTCGATATAACCGGGACCACCGGGCTTTTTGGCCCTCCCGCGGAAACGGCAAAAAAACTCAAGGAAGTTGTCCGTGAACGGACGGGTTTAACCGTTTCCCTGGGACTTGCCTCTAACAAGTATGTCGCTAAAATTGCCTCGGGAATGTCAAAACCCGACGGGACTTTTATGGTAGCCCCCGGGGAAGAGGAATCATTTATGCGTTCCCTGCCGGTTGGTAAAATTTGGGGGGCGGGGAAAAAGACCCAGGAACAATTTAAACAGTACGGGCTTAAAACCGGTGACGATATTTTCAGGCTTTCCCCGGAAAACCTTACCGCAATCTTTGGGAAAGCCTTCGGCCTTTTTTTGTACCGCGCGGTGCGGGGAGAAGCGGCTCAATCCTTTGATGATGAACGGGGAACTCATTCCATGAGCGCCGAACAAACCTTCCCCTATGACCTCTATGATGAATTCACCATAGAAACCGCGCTATTTGATATCTGTCAAAGCCTCATGTTCCGGCTGCTTGATTGTAACTGGCAAAGCAGAACGATCTCTATCAAAATTCGGTACCATGATTTTTCCACCCAAAGCGCTCAAGAATCCCTTCCCCATCCGGTCAGTACCATGAACGAACTGTTTGAGCGCCTCTCGGCCTTGTTCCGGAAAAAATACCAACCCGGCAGGGGAATACGGTTAATCGGCGCAGGGCTCTTGAACCTTGAAACCAATGCCGGCCGCCAGGGGGAATTGTTTGATTCTGTTCATGAAAAAGAACGGGACCTGGAAAAATACATCCTGGAAATAAACAAGAAGTTTCCCGGCGCCGCCTTGAAAAAGGGGCGTTCCTGGCTGACGGATAACTGAGTTTTTTCAAAGACAGCTAAACAAAATTTTTCCCCATTGGTCTTTGCGGTCGTTATCACCGGTACTGAATCCATTGAGTTTTTTTAGGTTCTATTATATGCTCTTGCTATGGAAAAGGTACGTCTTGGAAAAACCGGTCTTATGGTAAGCAGGGTTGGATTTGGGGGAATCCCGATTCAGCGTCTTTCAAAGGCTGAAGCCGCCTCGGTGGTGAAGGGCGTTATTGATTTGGGCGTTAATTTTCTTGATACCGCAAACGCCTATTCCGACAGCGAAGAAAAAATAGGTGAGGCAATTAAAGATATTAAGCGGGAGAATTTAGTTATTGCGTCTAAATCAACGGCGCCCGATAAAAAAACTTTTATGGAACATCTTGATTTATGCCTTAAACGGCTGGGGACCGATTATGTTGACCTGTATCAAATACATAATGTATCAACGATAGAAAAACGTGATGTTGTCTTTGCTCCCGGCGGCGCTTATGAAGGGCTTGCCGAAGCAATAAAAATGGGCAAGGTTCGTTTCCCGGCATTTTCAAGCCATAATATTCCTTTGGCAATAGATATCATGAAGACCGGAAAATTCTTCGTCGTGCAGCTGCCCTTCAATTTTGTGGATAATACCGCAGCCAAGGAAGCAATACCTCTTGCAAAAGAACTGGACATGGGTTTTATCGGCATGAAGCCTTTTGGCGGAGGGCTGCTGCATAACGCGCCCGTGGCGATCCGTTATGTGCTTCAGTTTGAAAACGTTGTTCCTGATCCGGGTATAGAAAAATTATCTGAAATGCGGGAAATCGTTTCGATTGTGAACGAGAAAAAACCATTTTCTTCTGAAGATAAGAAAATTATTGATGATCTTATCAAAGAATTAGGAGACCGCTGGTGCCACCGCTGCGATTATTGCCAGCCTTGTCCCCAGGGCATTGGCATAAGTTCAGTATTAACCGTGGAAAGCCTTTTAAAACGCATGCCCTTCCGGCAGGTATTCAACATGGCAAACGCCGGTATGGAAAAAGCGGATGCCTGTCTTGAATGCGGCGACTGCATGAAACGCTGTCCTTATAAATTAAAAATTCCCGCTTTACTGAAAAGTAAAATCGCCTTATGGAAAAAGGTGGTTGCGGAAAACGCGGGCTAAACAGCCCAAAGCGGTACAGAACTCTACGAAGGTCCGGGAGAACGCCCCCCTCACGGCTGGCCCTCCGCCGTCGCTCCCGCCTCAGGCGGAGATTCCGCCTCCGCCGGTTCGGCCCCTTCCCCGGTTTTTCCCTTATGGGCCAGGGATGCCAGCAGTTCGTCGATGCT
>JAITEG010000045.1 GCA_031282145.1 Spirochaetaceae bacterium
ACCGGCGACGGCAGCGTATTATTGGAATTCTCGGGGAAGGAACTTATCAAGGGGGAACCCGACGCCTCCTCGTTCCCCTCCGGGGGCCTGCGGGCCACCTTTGAGGCCCGGGGCTATACCGCCTGGGATGTGACCAGCCCCGCCTTCCTTAAACAGGATAAGACCGGGACCACCCTTTGCATTCCCACGGCCTTTATCAGCTATTACGGCCAGGCCCTGGACAAAAAAGTTCCCCTCCTTAAATCCATCGACGCCTTGAGCAAACAGGCGATCCGGGTTCTGCGGGCCCTGGGGAATACGGTTTCCAAACGGGTCTTTACCACCGTGGGTCCTGAACAGGAGTATTTCCTTGTGGACAAGGGCTTTTACGATCAGCGGCCAGATCTCATCCTCACGGGCCGGACCGTATTCGGTGCCCTGCCCGCCAAGGGCCAGGAGATGGAGGATCACTACTTTGGCGCCATCAAGGAACGGGTGGCCGGCTTTATGCGGGAACTCAACACCGAGCTGTGGAAGGTGGGGATCCCCGCTAAAACCCAGCACAATGAGGTGGCTCCCAATCAGTTCGAGATTGCCCCGGTATTCGCCAACAGTTCCGCGGCGGTAGACTCCAACCAGATGGTAATGGAGACCATCCGGACCGTGGCCCGGCGTCACGGCATGGAAGGGCTGCTCCACGAAAAACCCTTTGCCGGGGTGAACGGTTCCGGGAAACACAACAACTGGTCCATGGCTACCGACGACGGCCTCAACCTCTTTGATCCCGGGGAAAACCCCGAATCCAACGCCCGGTTCCTCCTCTTTGCCGCGGCGGTAGTGGAGGCGGTGGACCGTTACGCCCTCCTCATCCGTTCTTCCGTGGCGACCGCCGCCAACGACCACCGCCTGGGGGCGAACGAGGCTCCCCCGGCCATTGTTTCCGTGTTTTTCGGCGGGCCCCTCACCGAAATTTTCGATAATATCGCCGAAGGCAAAATCAGCGGAAAAACCAGTTCCGGCGAGCGGATCAAGATCGGCGTTTCAAGCCTTCCGAGCCTCCCCAAGGACGTTTCCGACCGAAACCGGACCAGCCCCTTTGCCTTTACAGGAAACAAATTTGAGTTCCGCATGGTAGGCTCCTCCCAGTCCATCGCCACCCCCAATACCTTCCTCAACGTGGCGGTGGCCCAGGTACTCGCGGAATTTGCCGACAAACTTGAAAAGGCCCCGGATAAAAACGAAGCTATCCAGGCCATCATCAAAGAATCCTATTCCAAACACCGGAAGGTGGTCTTTAACGGAAACAATTACGCCGATGAGTGGGTTCGGGAAGCGGACCGCCGGGGACTCCCCAACGTCAAAAACGCCGTGGACGCCCTGTCGGTGCTGATCCAGAGTGAGACCATCGCCCTCTTTGAAAATCATCAGGTATTTACCAAGGAGGAATTGGAGAGCCGTTATCATATTTATCTTGAAAAGTACGCCAAACAGTTGAATATCGAAGCGGGGGTTACCATAGACATGGCCCGCCGCTACCTGTTCTCCGCGGCTTCCGGTTACGCCGCATCCCTGGCCCGGGACGCCGCGGCCCTGGCTGCCATCGGTGCCGTAAGCGTTCCCCAGGAAAAACGGGCCAAGCGGATCTCCGAACTTGCGGTGGAACTCTACGACGAAACCGCTAAGCTGGAAAGCGTCCTTGTCGAAGCCCAGGAAACTGAGGAAGTCTTTGCCCAGGCCAAGGCCTATTACGAAAAGGTCCGGCCGGCCATGGACGCGGTCCGCTCCAAGGGGGACACCCTGGAAAAACTCGTTGCCAAAGAAGCCTGGCCCTTCCCCGGTTACGACGATCTGTTGTTTAAGCTGTAACGCGCCCTCCAGAGGATTTAACCTCTGCCGGCTAATCCCAGGGCGGGCATGAGTCGACAGAGGTTAACGCAGGGATCCTTTTTTGTAAGGTGAAATTACGGGTTTGCCGTCTTCTCTCGTTGTCCCCAATATGGTATACTGCCGCTTGTCTCAGCATATCGGATGTTGAAAGACCCCATAAAATAAGGCGAGCTTCCCCAAACGTAACGGAGCTTGGGGAAAATTCAAAGGAGTAAGATTATGCAAAATTTCGTTTATGGAAACCGGACCAAAATTATCTTTGGTAAAGGTACGGAAAAAACCGTGGGCGTGGAAACCGCAGCGTATGCCAAGCGGATCCTGCTGCACCATTCCGGAGGACATGCGGTTAAGTCAGGGCTTTTGGATACGATCAAAGAGAGCTTGAAAGCGGCCTCGGTGGAGTGGGTGGAATTGTCCGGGGTAAAACCCAATCCCCGGCTTTCCCTGGTGTATCAGGGGGTGGAAATTTGCAAAAAGGAAAAACTCTCCTTTGTCCTGGCCGTGGGGGGCGGGTCGGCTATTGATTCTTCCAAGGCCATCGCCCTGGGGGCCCGCTATGACGGGGATGTGTGGGATTTCTATGATCGCAAAAAGACCGCCGTCGAGGCGCTGCCGGTAGCCACGGTCCTTACCATCCCGGCGGCGGGGAGCGAGTCCAGTATCAGTTCGGTGATCACCGATGAGCGGGGGCCCTGGAAACAGTCGGTTAACGAGGAATGTATCCGCCCGGTTTTTTCGATCCTGAACCCGGAGCTGACCTACAGCCTGCCCCCGTATCAAACCGCCTGCGGGGTTGCGGATATGCTGGCCCACATCATGGAACGGTATTTTACCAGGGAAGGCCATGTGGAGCTTACCGATGAACTCTGTGAGGGGACCATGCGGGCCATTATCAGAAACGCCCGGAAGATCTTTAATGGGGGAACCCAGAATTACGATGCCCGGGCGGAAATAATGTGGGCCGGAAGTATCGCCCATAACAACCTCCTCAGTACCGGCCGGATAGGGGATTGGGCCAGCCACGCCATTGAGCATGAACTCTCGGCCCTGTACGACATAGCCCACGGTGCGGGGCTTTCCGTCATTTTCCCCGCGTGGATCAAATACAACATCAAAGAGGATACGCCCCGGCTTGCCCGTTTTGCCGCCAAGATATGGGGAGTGGACGGCGCCTATTACGATTTTGAGCAGGCGGCTTTGGAAGGGGTATTCAGAATGAAGAACTTTTTCCGGTCCATTGGATTGCCCGTGACCTTTGCCGACTTAAAACTGCCCACAGACCGGATCCCCGAAATGGCAAAACGGGCCGTCAAATTCGGCCCCGTGGGGACCTACAAAAAACTTGACGCCAAGGATGTGGAGGCTATTTACCGCATCGCGGCGGAAGAAACCTGATCATGGTTTTTCCGGGCGGGTCCAATCGATTCCAAAGAGGTCAAGGGTATTTTGGGCAATGAGGGCCTTTAGTTTTTCCTGATGAATTCCCCGCAGTTCCGCGGCTAAACCGTAGGTTTCTTCCACCATACCTGGTTCGGCGGGGTTTCCCCGGTAGGGGACCGGGGCCAGGTATGGGGAATCGGTTTCTAAAAGCAGGCGGTCCTGGGGGACCAATTTCAGGGCTTCCCGAAGGGGCCCGGCATTTTTGTAGGTGAGGGTTCCGGCGAAGGAAAGGTAATAGCCCAGGTCCAAAAAGGTTTTTGCCTGGGAAACGCCGTAAGAAAAGCAGTGGATCACCCCCCGAACCTCCGGATAGCGGGAGAGGATTTCCGCGGTTTCCTCGGCGGCATCCCGGGAATGGATGATAATGGGAAGGTGGTACTGTTTTGCCAGATCCAACTGGGCCTCAAGGAGTTCTTGTTCTCCGGCCGTATCCGCCCCGGTTTCCGCCTTATTCCAATGGCGGTCCAGGCCGCATTCCCCCACCGCCGCGAGGAGCCGGGGAGGCGCTTCCCGGATCTGCTGTTCCAGGGCCGCCGCCAGTTCCCGCCGCCCGGCGATTGCCTCCGGGTAAGGCCAAATCCCCGCGGCGTACCGGACCTTTTCAAATCGGGAAAAGGCGTTCACCCGGCTCGCCAGGTCATGCGCCGCAATCCCGATATCAATAATCCCCCCAAATCCCCCGCCAAAAAGCTCCTCCAGCCGTTTTTCCACGGGAATCCCCCGGTCCGCAAGCATGGACAGATGGGCATGGGTATCAATAAGTCCGGTTATATCCCTCATGTTGGTTTAAACGGCGCCCGACGCCTTCTTGACCTTACCGGATCCCCCGGGTATTATGCAAGTATAGCGGGCGGTGACCATGATGTGGCGCCGACCCGTGCTGGATTTGTTTGATAAACACGCTTTGCGTGCCTTAGCCGGGGCGGCGCGGATGGCCGCCTAAAGGCGGCCTGCTTTGGTGGGGTGCGGTGACCATGATGTGGCGCCGACCCGTGTTGGATTTGTTTGATAAACGCCGCTTAACGCGGCGCGTTTGCCGGGGCGGCGCGGACGGCCGCCTAAAGGCGGCCTGCTTTGGTGGGGTGCGGTGACCATGATGTGGCGCCGACCCGGGTTGGATTTGTTTGATAAACACGGCTTCGCCGTGCGTTTGCCGTGGCGGCGCGGACGGCCGCCTAAAGGCGGCCTGCATGAGTGGGGGTCGGAGGCCATGATGTGGCGCCGACCCGTGTTGGATTTGTTTGATATACACGCTTTGCGTGCCTTAGCCGGGGTGGTGGAATGGTAGACACCGGAGACTTAAAATCTCCTCTCCGCAAGGGGGTACGGGTTCAACTCCCGTTCCCGGCATAATGTTTTAATTCATAGACTTCGGTTTTTAATTCCAAATATGGAGGGAGCGGGCTGGTCCTCTCTGCCTTCCCTGGGCGATGACTCTCTGTTTAGGGGCTTTTCGTACATTCCGCGGAGGACTTTAGTATTTCAACAAAATCAAATCCGCAGAAAAAAGCCTCAATCATTAATTCAAGTGATTGCTGGGTTATAGGGCGATATTTCAAATTGTAATACAAAAGCTCCTGAAATTTATTGAAAGTCCTATTTTGGGCGCTTGTATTGCCGTCAATGCCCTTCTCGGCAAGCATAAGTGGCACCAGATAGGATGTAAGAAAAAGCTCGTTAATAAATTCACTGCCCGAAAAAACAGCCCGTACCTGCAACGGCTTGCGTCGTTGCAGCCAAAAGGCGGTATAGGCATAAATTTTTTCAGTATTAATTTTGGGTATATTATGAAATTCCTTTACCCTTGCAATATCGACAAAATAATCATACACCGCTCTTTTAAGAAGATTGGTATCGACAATAATATTCCCTACTATTTTTTTTACATTAACGAAATTGTGTATCATTTTAAGGATCATAATATATCGTCTGGCAATGCGCCCATTATCAATGCCGGCTTTGGCAAGATACGTAAGGTCGGCATCTCTCTCCCCGTTATCATCCATTTTTGACGACCTTGTCGTTGAGGAATTTGAAAGAATCGGATTTCAAGTAGTCACTATAGGCGTTTACATCACGGTCTTCCTTCGCGCTATAGTCATCTGCCTTATTGGGTATACGCTCAATCCCAAACATTCCCGCATTAAGTTCAGCCAAAAACGCTTGTTCTTCTTTGTCATAATCAAAATCCATAAATTTTTACTTCCCTCCCCTAAAGAAATCTCAATTAAAATGATAATACACCATAATGGGATATTTTACACTCTTGTTGGAACAATATACAAGCGAAAATCATATAAAAAGTGAAAAGTTGCTAAAAAAAACTAAAATGTATCCATAAGCGCAGCCTCCAGGGCTTAGATTTGTATGAAAAAGCAGGCATTTTGCCGTCTTTTCCAAAATTCGGTCCAAATTAGGCGTCTTTTCGCTTTGGAATTCTTAAACTGAGAAGCAGGAATTTAACATTACAAAAAATGATCTACGTATTGCTGAGAATTGCGGTTACTTGACACGGCCATAATAAATCGTGTATATCGGGTATACTGAAGTTATGGGAAAGTAACCTCAGATTGATGTTATACGATTTTTTCGTTCCCGGCAGGTTGAAAAAGCCGCAGATTTAAAAAAATGGTCCGAATCGAGCGTATAATGGTAACTACTGACAAATACAGCATATCCGCCCTCATTTTACGTTCCCTGGCGCTTTTTCCCATTTTGTACCAGGTCCGTCTCCTGGCCCAGGATCTGGCGGATACGCCGGTTTTTGTCATCACCCTGATTTTTGGCTTTGCCGCGGCCTGGATCCTGGCGAAACGGGGGCTTTCCCCCCTTCCGGCCCTGGTCATCCTGATCCTGACGCCCTGGGCAGAGCGGACAGGGGTAGCCATGCTCCGGCTTTTTTTCCCCGGTTCTTCAATAACCCCCGATGCCCTGCTCCTCAACCTGGACCGCAACTATTTTGTGGTCCTTCTGCCCTTTTATTGGGCCGCCCTCTCAACCTATTTTTCCGCCCGGTCCGCCCGCTTTTTGCGGGCCGACATCATCGCCGCGGACGCCCTGCTCCTGGGGCTGTTCTGTATCGCCCGTACCGGGGAAATGGACGCCTACCGCTGGCCGGTTTTGATGATCGCCCTTTTTACGGGGATCCTCTTTCTGCAGATCCTGGCCTTTATGTTTTCCCTTCCCCGGGAATATAGGCCGCGAAAAAAAGAGGGCTTTGCGGCGGGCCTTACCTTGTTTGTCCTGGCTTTTTTGGGGGGCGTCCTCTTCGTGAGGCCCTCCCAGGAAGGGGCCGTTACCAAGGGCGGCGGGCTCTTGGAACCCAATCTTTTCCGTTTTGATTTTACCCAATACCTCAAGCTGGAAAGCGAAATCAGTATGAAGGACGATCTGGTCCTGATTGTCAGGAAGGATCCCGAAGACACCCATATTTTGCTTCGTCGTTTTGTCCTTTCCGGGTATGACCTTAAACAGGGTTTTTTTCGGTATGACCCGATAGATGAAAAAGCCCACCCCCAACGGCTGCCCGATAAGCCTATTGCCTTTGATGATGGGGGAATTAGCACCTACCGGATCACCAATCAGGAGTATTTTTTCGTCAACCTGGACCCCCAGGTTTTTATTGCCATGAACAAACCCATCCTGGTTACCCCCTTTGATCAGTGGGATGCCTCTTCTTTTAGTTCCGCGTATGGAGTACAGAGTTACGTCAGCGAGGCCCTGCCCTTTGAGCTTATGGAATCGGTAACCGGCGCCGTATCCCCGGAAACCCTGGGCTTACCCGCCGAAGAATACGCCTATTATACTGAATACGGCGGGGACGAGCTGATCGCGGCCTATGCCCGGGAAATAACCGGGGGAATTACGAATTACCGGGAAAAGGTAAAAACCATCTATGAATGGCTCAAATACGGGGAGTACCGGTACAGTCTCAAACCCGGCATAGCTCCCGACGGGGATCAGTTGAAATTTTTTCTTTTTCAATCAAAAAAAGGCTACTGCTCCTATTATGCCTTCTCTATGACCCTGCTCCTCCGTTCCCTGGGCATACCCGCCCGGGTGGCGGTGGGTTTTTTTATTGATCCCGAGACCAATACCTTTAATTATTACCCGGTCCGTTCCAGTATGGCCCACGCCTGGGTAGAGGTTTATTATCCCGAATACGGCTGGATAGAATACGATCCCACCTCGGCAACCCTGGCCGAAGGGGAGGAATTCACCTTTTCCCCCGGAACGCCCCCGGATGTCTTTGAAAGGCTGATGAAGGAGATCCTGGACAACCGCTCCCGTCTTAATCCCCGGATAGGGGCGGAAAATGAACCCCCCCGGGGAGGTTTGGAAAGCCTGGGACGGTCAGCCGGTCTTTTTTTTCAAAGATATTGGGGAATGGTTCTTGGCGGCATCCTCGCTCTGGCCTTTGTTTTCATCCGGGCAGGCAGGCTCGTTCTCATACCCCTTACCGGAAACCCGAGGAAAAAGGCGGGCCGCCTCTGGGCCCATGTGGTGCGGCGGCTGCGGCTGGGAGGACTCCGCAGGGGTCCCCGGGACGAAGCCGGTTGGGCCCATGACCTGGATAAGGATCTGGCCCTGGGGGTTTATCCCCTCTACCAGAGCCTCGCCGCCGCCCGGTTTGCCCCGGAATTTACCCGGGAGGATTTTTTCTGCTTGAAAAACCGATACGTTTTTTTTCAGGGCCAATACAAAAGGGTTATACCCCTCTCCCGGCGTATCCTGGCGTGGATCCTTCCTCCCCTGGCATGGGTTCTTCCGGCATGGGCCGGAAAAATCCGGGCCTTGCCGGCCCGGGGGCTCGTCCTGGTGCTGTTCCCGATCCTTTTAGCGGTCCTGGCCGGGGATGCGGCCCGGGCCCAGGTGTCAACGGGACTTGAGGGCGGGGCGGAGGAACTCTTTACCGAAGCCCTGGATTCCCAAAACGCGGAACTATGGGAGCGGGCTATTGAACTCTATGCCCGGGGGACCAGGCTTTACCCCCAGGATCCCCGGTTCCCCCTGGCCCTGGGGAACCTTTATTCCGGCCATCGGCTCTTCGCCCTTGCCTGGGATGAATACCGTAAAGTAGAAAAGCTGATCCCGGAAAATATCGAAATTTTATACCTCCTTTCCCAAATCGCGGGGTACCTGAATTGGACCGCAATTTCGGTGGAATACCTGGAGCGATTATTGTCCCTGGATCCCCTCAATTATGACGCAATCAGCAATTTAGGGTGGATGTACTATAAGCTCCACCGCTTTGAGGAGGGGGAACGGCTGCTTTTGGAGGCCCGGTCCCGTACCGGAAGGGACGCCGATTTTGCCATGACCCTGGGAACCATCTATTTGGCCATGTTTCGTTATGAGGATTCCAAACGATGGTACCTTGAAGCCATTGCCACCGGGGAGGAAGTGGGGGACCGGAGATTTACCGCGGTGGCCTATTACAATCTCTCTATTTTGGAAAGCCGGTTCTATCAGTTCAGCGCCGCCTTTGACCGTACCAATGATTCCCTGGCCGCCCAGGACCGGCCCTCGGGACGGCTCGCCCGGGGAGAATTGTTCCTCCGGCGTTTGGAACTGCCCCGGGTCCTTACCGAATATCAGGGGGCCTATGAGCTGGATACTTCCCCCCTTGCCAAGGTGAACCTGGCCCAAGTTTACCAGATTGGCGGCCGGCTTGAGGAAGCCCGCCTTTACGCCGAAGACTGCCTTGCCCAGGGGGATCTTTCCTGGATGCTTAATTACGGTATTGATCCGGTACAGTACCGGCGGGACCTCCACGAGATCCTGTATAAAACCTATGGGGGTCTTAAAAAAACCCAGGGGACTTTCGCTTACGGTTCCCTAAAGGAAAGGATCGACGGCCTTTTACGGGTCCTCTCCTATGCTTTTAAGGAGTCGGTTCACCGCCGGCTTTACGAAAAATACTGTTTCCTGGATGCCGAAGCCTATGAAGCGGAACGTTCAAGTCCGGGAGCCCCCCATTTGGATGCCCTGATACAGTACTACACCGCCTTTCAAGCATATCCTTCCCGGGCTTTAGTTTACCTGAAGGCGGCCCGGGAATATGAAGTGGCCCTGATACCCCAGGCCCGGCCTTCCTATGATTTGGAAGAAGGGATCCTGGGAAAGGACAAGGCCCTTATCCGGGGGAGCCTGGAACAATTTGATCCCCTATGGGAGCGGGACATGATTGCCGAAGGATATGCCGAATTGGCTCTGGCGGCCCGGGGAAGTGAAAAAAGGGAAGCGGCGGAGCGGCTTTACGCCCTTAACCCGGGAGGGCTCCGCCAAAAGGGGATACCGCTGCCCGCGGAACTCCGTTTGGAACTAAACGGAATCCCGACCCATGCCGCAAAATTTGAAAAAACCCTGCGGCGGGCCCTGGATAAGGCGGGAATTGATGAAATAAGCGGCGGCCAAGGCCCGGCCCGTTTCCGGCTCATGATAACCCTTGGCCCGGAAGGCGAGGCCCTCTGTCAACTCTACGATGCCCTCAGGGGGAGCAGCCTCTTCACCCGCCGGCTTCCCCTCAAGTCCTCCGCCCCGGAGGATATCAGCGCCTTTACCCGCGCCCTGGGGGAGGAGCTTTTTACCGCCCCTTAAAAATAAAATAGTAACCGCAAAATATCCTTAAGTGACCCGTTCCTTGTAGGATAAACCGGTGGGAGTCGCCGCGAGACCCCCTGAGGAATTCTCCTTGATGATGACGGGCAGGGCGTTGCCGATCTGTTTCATGGCCCATACCACTTCGTCAAAGGGAATGACGCTTTCAACGCCCGCTAAGGTTAAATCCACGGCAATAAGCGCGTTAACCGCCACAAAGGCGTTCCGTTTCACGCAGGGAACTTCCACGAGGCCCGCCACCGGATCGCAGGCCAGGCCCAGGGAATTTTTGAGGGACAGGGCGGCAGCGGAAAAACATTGATCCAGGGAGAGGCCCTCCAACCAGGAAAGGGCAGAGGCCGCCATGGCGCCGGCGGCCCCGCATTCCGCCTGACAGCCCCCTTCCGAGCCGGCCAGGGTAGCCCCCTGGGCGATCACGATACCCGCCAGGCTCGCGACGAGGAAGGCTTCTCTGAGGGTTTGGTCCAAGGGAGGAGCGGGCGACTCCCCGGGAGGAGCGGGCGACTCCCCGGGAGGGGCGGGCGACTCCCCGGGAGGAGCCAAAGGCAGCGCCGGGGACGCCGGTTCCCGTATTTCCGGGCCTTCGTGGGGTTGGAGGCGGCGCGTATCCCACCATGCCCAGATGGTTCCGGGGACTATGCCGCTGGAACCCGCGGTGGGGAAAGAGACGATTCTGCCGCCGCAGGCGTTTACCTCGTTGATGGCCAGGGCGTAGGCAACGGCCCGCCGGAAAAGGCCGTCCCGGACAAGGGCCCGCTCCGCCCCGGCAAAGGCCGCGGCCGCGCCCCGGGTAAGGCCGGAACGGGAAAGCTGGGGCGTCCGGAGCCCCTTGCTGAGGGCCTCCCGGGTTACCGCGATCCGCCGGTCCAGTTCCGCAGCCGCGGCTTCAACGGAACTCCCGGTAATAAAAGCCTCCCGCTTAAGGGCGTAATCCGGAGGGGAAATTTGCTCCGAATCTAAAATTTCCCGGAGCTCCGCAAAATTATGGAATCTGAATTTCATAGGTCCCCCCCATCCCCCACCGAAGGAATATAACGCACCCGGTAAACCGCGGGAAGATCTTCGAGCCGTTTTTTCAGAGCCGGGGGGATCTTTCCGTCCGCTTCCACCACGAGGAGGGCCACGTCTCCCTTCTCCCGGCGGCGGCTTGAGGTTCCGGCTATGTTGATCCGCGCTTCCGCCAGGATTTGGGAAACCTCGGCGATGACGCCGATTTCATCATGGTGAAGCACCAGCAATGCCTCCAGTTCTCCCGAGAGGTTGACTTCAAAACCGTCAATCTCGTCTATCCTGATTGAACCGCCTCCTATGCTGGAAGCCCTGATGGTAAGACGCTGCCCTTCGTCCCGGCCAAGAATTTCAATGACCATGCTGTTGGGATGCCAGGAAGGGGGCAGCTCCGCGGAGGCGCTTATTTCCACCGGGAAACCTTTTCCCTCCTCCCGGTATTGTTTCAGCAGCTCGCCCCCCCGGGCGATCTCCTCATCCTCGGGGTGGATCCCCAGGAGGCCCGCCAGGGCGGCGTTTCCGGAACCGTGCCCCTTCCAGGTGGAAGCCAGGGAGCCGTAAAATCGAATCCGGGCTTCCGCGGGGAGGGTTCCAAACATCCTGCGGGCCAGATAGGATATCCGGGCAACGCCGGCGGTGTGGGAACTGGAAGGCCCTATCATCACCGGCCCGAATATTTCAAACAGGGGAACATTTTCTTTCGGCATAAAACCTCCCTATCCTCATTATAACCCATCATAGCCGCCGGCGGCCTAATAGCCCAGGTAAGGGGGCGCGGGCAAGCCGTTCCGCCCCCGAAAAGGGTGCCTGACACCGTTGCGGGGTATCCCGCAACAACCGCGGCGTACCCCCCACCGGTAAGGAACGGCCTTGTGCCGTTCCCGGACGATTCCGGAACGTTCCCGAACGGTTTCGGAACATTCCAGAATGGTTCTGGAACGTTCCAGAATGGTTTTGGAACATTCCAGAATGGTTTTGGAACGTTCCAGAATGGTTTTGGAACATTCCAGAATGGTTTTGGAACATTCCAGAATGGTTTTGGAACGTTCCAGAATGGTCCCGTACTTGTACGGAACCATTCCGTGGTGTTCGCGGCCCAGGGCGCCCTTCGCATACAGCCGGAACGGCAAATGCACCGCCCCCCGCCCAAGGCCCCACGCGGCCGGACGCCCTGACGCATCTATCCCGTACAGCGGCCTCTCTTGGGGCTCCCGTCGCGCTACCTTCAATGATCAACACGCTTGCGTGTGCGGCCCTGGACGCCCCGGGGGCGTCGACCAAGGCCGCCC
>JAITEG010000050.1 GCA_031282145.1 Spirochaetaceae bacterium
AGAGCTGAACCAGTACCGGGGTTCCCCGGGTGAAGGAGACATAAAAGCCCGAGAGGGTACTGAGGACCTTGATCTTTTTTATTTTGACGAGGGCCACAAGGAAACCGACCATGAGGGACCCGGCAAAGGAAATCACGGCTATTTCCAGGGTTATAGGAAGATAGGTAAGGATCCGGGGTATCTGGGTAAACACGAGGGCAAAGTCAAAAAGTTTCATATTTTCCATGTCAGGCGCTCCGTTCCGGCAGCCAGTCGGAATTGTCCGGGCCCTTGGGAAGGAGGCCCAAGACGTTTCCCCGGTCGCAGCATAGGTGGTAATGAATCTTGATATGGTCAAAATCCGTGTTTTCCCTGAAGGCGGGGATGCGGTAGAGGGAACGGGCATAGGCCCAGAGGGCGGGGTAATCCCGGAGCCGCCGCAGGTTCACCCGGAACGCGTTATAATAGGCGGCGTCAAAACGGGCGAGGGTAACGTACAGGCGGATGTCGGAATCGGTCAATCGATCCCCAAAGAGGTAGCGGCCTTTGGCAAGCCGTTTTTCAAGCTCGTCAAGCCGGATAAACACTTTTTCACAGGCATCGGCGTAGGCTTCCTGGGTTTCGGCAAAACCGGCTTTGTATACGCCGTTATTCACCTCGTAATAGATCACCTCATTGAGGGCGATAATTTCTTCCCGGAGATCTTCGGGAAACAAATCGGGGGCGTCCTTTTTATGAAAATCCTTCCACACCGTTTCCCAGTAGTAGGTCATATTGAAATAATCGGTGTTCACCACTTTCCGCGTTTTTACCTCGATTACCGCGGGAACGGTAAAACGGCCTTCGTACTCCCCATCTGTCGCCAGGTATATTTCACTGAGCCTTTTTATGTTCAACACCGGATCGACGCCGCCGGGATCCAGGGAAAAGGCCCAGTCGGTCCTCTCCCCCCGTTGGTCCTTAAAATGCGGAGGCCGTACCGGATCTACCGTTCCCACGCTGATGACGTCTTCCAGGCCCAATAGGGATCGGACTATCATCTGTCTGGTTGCCCAGGGGCAGGCCTTTGACCAGATAAGCCGGTACCGTCCTTTCTCCACCGGCAGTTCGCCCGGGCTAAAACCGAAGGGCGTGGTAAAATAATTGGGCCTTCGTTTAAAGGCCCCCGGAATGGGCGGTTCATCGGGAAACACGGTCCGGTACGGCATGGGGGCATCCTCCTTAAGAAGCGGCCCGGGTAAAATGGTCCCGGTCATGGCCTTCATTCCACAAGGCGAGATCCGGTCCCAGGGAAAGGATCTGATAGGGATTATGGCCGTGGGAACCAAGCTGGTATCCGCGCTTAATGGCGTCAAAATCAGTGGTATCCTTGAAAGCGGGGATACGGTAGAGATCCTTGGCGTAATTCCACAGATTGGGAAAGTCGATAAGCCGATTGCGGTTACAACGGAAAACCAGGTTGTAGGCCGCGTCAAAACGGGCCAAGGTAACGTACAGCCGTACATCCGAATCGGTTAACCGATCCCCAAAAAGGTAACGTCCTTTCCCCAGCCGTTCTTCCAGGAGGTCAAGACGGTTAAACAGGAGATCGTAATTCTTTTCATATTCCCGTTGACTTTCGGCAAAGCCCGCCTTGTACACCGCGTTATTCACCTCATGAAAGAGCAGCTCGTTTAATTCGTCAATTTCCCGGCGCAGATCCTCCGGATAAAGATCCGGTGCCCCGGCTTGGTGATAGGGCGCCCAAACCGTTTCCCAATAATTACTGAGCCGGTGATAATCGTTGTTCACCACCTTGCCGTTGCTAATATCCACCACCGCGGGTACCGTTGCCCGTCCGGTATAGGCGGGATCCGCCTTTTCATAGGCCTCGGGCAGATAATGGATCCCCAATACCGGATCAACCCCGCCGGGATCCAGGGAAAATTCCCAGCCCTTGGGGGTACGGACCGGACGCACCTTCCCTATGCTGATAACTCCGGTTCCGGAAACGGGATCCGCCAGTCCCAGCAAACCAAGGACGATAAGCTGACGATGAGCCCAGGGACAGACCCCGGAGACGATAAGCCGGTACTTTCCGGCTTCTACCGGTAATTCATCAGGCCCTGATCCAAAGGGTGTTACAAAGTGGTTGGCCTGCCGGACAAAGGCCCCTTCAGGGGTAATTTCGTTAAACGATTCCGATGCAGCAATCATAGCAAATCCTTATTAATAATATAGGAATGGTTTTAATATTATTAAGTTTATCGAATTACTATGAAATGTCAAGAGTTTTTAGAAAAAAGGTGGAAATTTTTTCGGACTGCAAAAAAGGTTAACGGCCGGAGTTGTTGAGGATCATCAGGGGATCGGTTTGTTTTATCCCTCCTTCACCGTTAAATTTTGCCGGGCCGATCTTGGGGTGGAGCTTTATTTTCCCCTCCCGGCCCTCGACGACAAAAACGGTTCCATAGGGATAGTCCCCTTCCAGGATCAGGATCGATAGGGGATCCTCCAACTCCTTCTGTATGGTTCGGCGCATAGGCCGGGCGCCGTATTTAGGGTCCCACCCCTTTTCCACGAGGAGCCGCCGAGCCGCGGGGAGAAGCCGGAGGCCATACCCCTGCTCTTCAAGGCGGCAGGACAGTTCCCCCACCTGAATATCCAAAATGGCCCCCACCTGTTTTGTATCCAGAGGATGAAACACCACCACGTCATCCAGGCGGTTGATAAATTCAGGGTTGAAGAGCCGGCGCAGTTCCGAAAGGGCCGCCTCTTCGATTTCCTCAAGACTCATGATCCCCGTACCGGAAGAGAACCCCAGCCGGGAATCCCGGGAAATTTCCCGCGCCCCGGCGTTGCTGGTCATGATGATCACCGCATTTCGAAAACTCGCCGTATGTCCCAGGTTATCCCGGAGTTCCCCTTCTTCTAATACCTGTAAAAGAAGGTTAAACACATCATGGTGGGCCTTCTCGATCTCATCGAAAAGCACTACCCGGTAAGGGTTTCGGCGGATCCGCTCGGTCAGGACACCCCCCTCCTCATACCCGATATAGCCAGGGGGTGCCCCCACGAGCCGGGAGGCGTTGTGTTTTTCCATAAAATCCGACATATCGATCCGGACCAAGGAATCCTCACTGCCAAAGAGGTACTCTGAGAGGCTCTTGGCTAAGAGGGTTTTCCCGACTCCGGTGGGTCCCAGGAATATGAAGGAACCCATGGGCCGGGAATGACTGGATATCCCCGCCCGGGACCTCCGTATGGCCGAGGCGATCCGCTTAATCGCATTATCCTGGCCTATTAGGGATTTATGAAGTTCCTCTTCTATTTTGAGCAGGCGCTTGGATTCCTGCTTTTCAAGCCGGGTAAGGGGTATTCCGGTGGTTTCAGCCACCACCCGACGGACATCCCCTTCGTCTACCGCCGTCCATCCACTTCCCTCAGTCCGATCCCAGGCATCCCGGGCGGTCTCCAGGCGGATCCGCAGATTCCGTACTTTATCCCGGATATCCGCGGCCCGTTCATAATCCTGGACCGTTACCAGGGCGCTTTTCTCTTCGATTAATTGCTGTATTTCAAGTTCAATATCGGCAATTTCCGGGGGCTGGGCATTGTACGCCAACTTCCGCATGGCTCCGGCTTCGTCCAGAATGTCTATAGCCTTATCTGGCATAAAACGGCCGATGATATACCGCTGGGCCAACCGGGCCGCGGCATAAACCGCTTCCTTGGTGTAATGAACCCGGTGGTACTCCTCATAATGCTTCTGGAGTCCCTGGAGGATCTCCAGGGTTTCGTCAAAGCTGGGTTCCTCCACCAAAATAGCCTGAAAACGCCGTTCCAGGGCGGCGTCCTTTTCAAAATGCTTACGGTATTCTCCCAAAGTGGTTGCGCCGATACATTGGACATTCCCCCGGGACAGGGCGGGCTTGAGCATATTTGACGCGTCAATGGTCCCTTCCGCACCCCCCGCACCAATAATGGTATGGATCTCGTCAATAAAAAGGATCACATTCCCCGCCTGGGCGATTTCCTTCAGGATCTTTTTAAGCCGTTCCTCAAATTCCCCCCGGTATTTCGTACCCGCCACCACGGAACCCATGTCAAGGGAAAGGATCCGCCGGCCCGAGAGGGCATCGGGAACGTCCTCCCCCACCAAAAATTGTGCCAGCCCTTCCACAATGGCGGTTTTTCCTACCCCCGGTTCTCCTACCAAAACCGGGTTGTTTTTGGTTCTCCGGGCAAGGATCCGCACCGCCCGTTCAATCTCCCGCCTCCTTCCCACCACGGGATCGAGTTTTCCCGCTTTTGCCTGACCGGTAAGATCCCGGGAAAATTCATCCAGGGTCGGGGTAAGAACGGGATACGTAACCGGGATGGGTCTGCCCCCGCCGCCGACCGCATGTTCCTCCCGGGAACCGTCTTCTTTGCGGATAAAATAGGGTTCATACCCTTCAGGATACCGGTACACCCCGGTATCTTTCGAACTCATCCTCCGGTTAAAATTGGTTTGTATCACTACCCGGAGCATATCCGTATCCAGGCTCCGTTGATACAAATAAAGTTGGATAGGGGAATTCTGTTCCCGCATGGCGGCAAACAGGATATGTTCGGTCCCGATAAAATCATTTCCCATATTCCGGGCTTCTTCCCCGGCCGTGTCCAGCAGGGTCTTGGTCCGTTTAGAGGGAGGCACATCCCCGTGGAGCAATGAACCGGGCATACGGGGAATTTCGTTTTCCAGGGAATGTCTGAATTCCAACAGATCTATCTTGAGATACATCAGGGCTTTACAGGCGACTCCTCCCCCCTCCCTGAGGAGGGAAATAATAATATGTTCAGGCAAAAGTTGATCCGAATTATACCGGCGAGCCTCTTCTTGCGCGTCAATATACAACAACCGCTGTACCCGTTGGGTTAATCCTTTTATCAACACTTCCTCCCCATAACAGCCCAAAAATAAGCCCGTGGCTTTCAAATAAGTATACTATACTAAATCCCCCGATACAAGTTAACGATTTTCATAAACCGGAGGCCCCAAAATCGCCGTGTGAACTTGTTCCAAAACACGATTGGTTTTAGAACAAGTGCTTATAATTCCGGTAGTATATGATCCCAGACCGCATAGAGGATGGGCGACATGGTTTCTTCGTCAGAGCTGATGGCCACTACTGCGTCTTTCCCGGGAAGGACCACCACATACTGCCCGTTTTTGCCATCTGCTCGGTATGCCCCATGACGACAGTTCCAAAAGCAATACCCATAACCCAGATCATAATCAGCGTCCTTAAGCATCTTGGTGGTAATATGGGCCCGGGTGGCCGTATCGATCCAAGCGGCGGAAACAAGCTGTTTTCCCTCCCAATTTCCCCGTTGAAGGAGAAATTGACCAAACCGCGCCAGGCTCCCGGTAGTCAGTTCCAGCCCGGTGGCCCCCAGGGTATGGTCGTCGACGCTTGTTTCCCAGACCGGTTCGGGAATACCCAGAGGTTTAAAGAGCCGGCCTATGAGAAATTCCCGAACCCGCTGCCCCGTAGCCCTGGTCACCATCGCGGAGGCCAAAAAGGTAGCGCCATTGTCGTAAACAAACCGGACACCGGGATCCGTGGTTAGGGGTTGGGAAAGGGCCTCGTCCACATCGACGGGACGGGAAAACTCAGGATGTCCCCGGCTCATGGTCAAAAGGTGCTCCAGGGTCAAGGCGGAAAGCCGCGGAGAGGGATCCGGTACCCGGCCAGGAAAAGCTTCAAGGACCCGGTCTGTGAGGGAAAGTTTCCCTTCGTCAATCGCCATTCCCACCGCCAAGGAAGTAAAGCTCTTGCTTACCGAATAAACCGGCCGGGGCCTTTCGGGGATCCATCGGTACCGGGCGATTTCCTCCCCGTGTTGAAGCACCAGAATCCCCTCCACCTTCAATGACAATCGGTTAATCGCTTCCACATAGGGATTAATATGCATCATTCCTCCAGAATTTTGATATCTAATACGCTTTCAAAATCTGATGGTCCAAAGGACTATAAATTTGAAACTACTTCATTTTATCAAAATGTCAAATTTTGACAAACCCCCACCCATAGGGAATCAGCCGGTATCAAGAGAGACCGTGCGCTATTGACGGTTGTTTAGTATGAGGGTATCCTAAAAAAGCCGGTTGGTTTTTTAGAAGCGCCCATTTAATGAATAAAGAGGAGTATATCATGAAAGTGTTATTTATCGGCGGGACCGGTACCATTAGTACGGCTATTTCCCGGCAGCTTTTAGCCCAGGGGGCGGAACTCTTTCTTCTCAACCGGGGAAACCGCAATCAGGTTCTTGGCGGCCCGGTTAAGGAGCTTCATTGTGATATTCAGAACGAGGCGGAGGCCGCCGAAAAAATAAAGGACCTGTCCTTTGACGTAACCGCGGATTTTATCGCCTTTACCCAAGATCAGGTGGAACGGGATTTCAGGCTTTTCAAGGACAAGACAAAACAGTATATCTTTATCAGTTCCGCTTCGGCCTATCAAAAACCCCTTTCGGATTACCGGGTTTCCGAAAGTACCCCCCTGGCCAATCCCTATTGGCAGTATTCCCGTGACAAGATCGCCTGCGAGAATTTTCTCTTTAAAAAATACCGGGAGGAAGGGTTTCCCCTGACCGTGGTGCGTCCCAGCCACACCTACGATGAGCGGAGCGTTCCCCTGGGGGTACATGGCAAGAACGGAAGCTGGCCGGTAATAAAACGGATGCTGGAGGGAAAACCAGTGATCATCCATGGGGACGGAACCAGTTTATGGACCATGACAGCCAACAGTGACTTTGCCCGGGCCTTTATCGGCCTTATGGGGAACATCCACGCCCTGGGTGAGGCGGTACAGATCACCTCGGATGAGACCGTCACCTGGAATCAGGTATACCAAACCATCGCCAGAGTCCTCGGAGTGCCCCTCAAGGCGGTCCATATATCCAGCGAATTCCTGGCATTGTGCGGGGGAGCTTACGACTTTACCGGTAGCCTCCTGGGGGACAAGGCCAACTCCTTGGCTTTTGAGAATACCAAACTGAAACGGCTGGTCCCGGATTTTACCGCACAAATCCGCTTTGATCAGGGTATACGGGCTACCATTGAATACATCCGTTCCCACCCGGAATATCAACGGGCGGATCCGGAATTTGACGCCTGGTGCGACCGGATTATCGCCGCCCGGGAAAAAGCTATCCGGGAACTAACGGCCTGAAGACCCGGTAGACAAAATTAGTTTTTTTTGATAGATTTAAATGTGTTCTAAATAACCATTATGGCGCCGTACCCAAGCGGTAAGGGAGAGGTCTGCAAAACCTTTATGCAGCAGTTCGATTCTGCTCGGCGCCTTGACCTAAGTCTATATGTTATATAGACTTAGGACGATTAAAAAGTACTGCCGGAAAACAGGTGCTAAAACCCAAAGCCGTAACTACCCATCTTGAAATAAGCCGGTTCCTCACCGAACTCAAGATGGCGAATCCGGACCTTCAGGATGAAAAAAACATACGGTATCCTCGTGGATAAAGGCCGCATTTCTTTACTGGTGCTGAAAAAGGAGTTTTCTAGCCAGCCCCCGAGGGAAAACCCCAAGGCCCGTTACTCAAGTTAATGGGCAGCCTCCTGCTCGATTAACATGCTTCCCTTCCTTTAAGCCATTATATCAATCGTCCTTACCTTTATCGGTCAATTGCTTTTCTTCTTAACTCATCAAGAAGTATTCTTCTTCTTCTCAGGATAGAATCACAAACCTCTGTACCTATTGCATTGGTAACCGTGTTAAGATTACTTCTTAAATCTATATATCCAAAATATATGGCTGGTGGTTCGTCGTCTATCGAATACAATAAGCCATATTCATTTTTTCTTTTTAAATAGCAAACACTAAGATCGATTTCTCCATTAAATATACAATAGTGTATCTTGCCACGATTTTGATTTATATTTCTGACAATGAAATTGAATAAATCATCTTCAATCGTATCATTTCTGCTAAATCCCAAAGAATTATATTTATTAATATATAAATCAGATTTACAGAAATTGAAATTATATGGTACCCTGGATATATCAAATCGGTACCAACTTTCATATTCGAGATGATGCGTATGCCCAGACTCAATGGATATAATGGAACGTATATCATTATCGACAGGGGAGTCGATCTCTATGGATAACTCTGGCTTAGATACGGTATCATTTTCTTTTCCATACATAGTTTATTCTTCCTGATAATGATATATACATAAAAATCATATTTTGTCAATAGAAATATAGAGGGCTGATATCCCATATGTGTTTACTTAGGGACAAGCAACCTGTAAAGCGCTGGAAGTCGTTTTCTTTTGGAATTGGCACAGAGGACCGCAAGTTGATGCATATTCTCAAACAGTTTCATGACGGAGACGGTCTGCAGGAGTATATACTTTACCACAACCAGCATAAACTGTTGTTCACACCATAAGGACCATGCTCTGTCAGGAGCACTTTCCCTCAGAGGGGGAAAAACGCCCTTTGTTAACCCAGGTTTCACAAAGGGCTTCCAGTAATAATTTCCCATAGAACCATGCCCGCCCGGTCACTCTGCTCAAAATGGACCGGTATCTCATGGTATCCAAACAATAACTTCAACCGTTTGAACGCCAGCTCTATCTGTCATCTCTGACGGTACAAGTCTAGTATCACTTCTGGGGACCCAGCGGTTATCGATGTAATCAGTATCACATACCGGTTATAGGCTATTTGCGCCTCGCTTAACGCCTTGGTCCCGTATTTCCTCATCTGGGTCTTCCGTAGCATTTCAAGGCCTTTTTTCTCGGCTTCTTTGATTGGAAGGCCGAGGTCCATACCCCGGAGCTTGCTCCGGAAAATTTATTACTACAGAAAATGTTGTAACCGATTTTTGGGTTTTCCCCTTTCATATGTCTATTGTACCATAATTCCAAGATTATGTGTAGTTGTTATTTTGTGGAGAAGCCTAAGTTAATTTCAAAATACTTTGATCCCTTATCAAGTTTCAAATTTTAAAACCCTAACGCATAACCCACAGCAAATCTTACCCTGTGGTGTATTCCTTCAATGTCGTCTGCACCATCAATATCACCGGCAAATGGGTCTCCGTTTAATTTTGTTATATTACCGTTTATTACAATATCACATTCATAATTTACCGTGAAGTAAAAACTTCCTAAATAATAACGAACAAATCCGACCGGTGTTATAGATTTGTTTTTCATTTTATAACTATTATATGAAGTAGTATTAATGTCATATAATTGAGGAGGCATGCCGAAATAGAGGTTGGTGAATCCTAAACCAACACCAAAACCCAAGTATAAATTGTGTATAACATGCTTTGATATTTCAATATATGGCATAACGCGCAGGCTGACTTGATCGGACAAGTTTTCAACATCATAATGCTCTTGTCCACGTATAAATTCCATAGTCGGTTTTCCAAGGAAGTCTATGTTTACTCCTCCTGTAAAATTAATACCACCGTCATTAAAAGGAATTGCCATACCGGCTCCAACACCAAAATAAAAGCCTTTGGCTGAATTGACAAATCCCAGCCCTATATTTTCATCTGAGGTATATCCAACGCCTGCATCAAGAAACACGCCAAAACTATGGTTTTGCGCGAAACAAGCCATAGCCAATAAAAACAATAGTGAAAGGATTGTAAGGCGTTTCATCAGAATCTAAACCCCCTTGATTTAGTAGATTCGTTTAAAAATGATACATTAAACTGTTCTGAATATACGATATGCAGCGTTTCAACTTCTAGTATTTGTAAAGTAAGGATATTGTTTATAATACTGCCAACCATGATATGAGTAACTCCCAGAAAATGGCCAACGCGTGCCGCGGAATCATCATCAATATATCCAGAATATCCGAGCTCGATTTCCTTTATTGCTTCTGATATGTGCATTCTGCTGATTAACTTGACATAATTTGATTTCGTAATAGCCGTCTCAATGCTGGAAATAATAGTTGATGCCGTATCTTCTGTCGTATTGTTTATGGCCACAATCGCCAATAAATCTCCTTTTTTAAGAGATGTTTTCTGAATACCGTTGCTTACCTCATTTGAGATAGTTATTAAATTGTTATTTTCTTCGGAACCAGCCCCAAAGGTCCTCAGTGAAAAGAATAAAAAGGCAAGTATGAATAGTTTAATCTTCATATAACCACCTTTTGATATCTCAATCCTGAAATCTGAAAAATTCCTGATAATACAAGGAATTACGAATTTAGCTAATAAAATTATTGAAAAATCCAGGATCAATCTATCATGTTCAGTAATAGTTTGTCAATATTTTTATGATATTTTTATATAAAACTCGTCCTCGTATCCGATATCGTATTCTTTTCTATACACAACTTATTTTTTTAGGGCCTGTTCACACTACATGGAATCAATGAACAAACGGCGATAACACATAAGACACGATAGATAAATGCGGAAAACATCAGGTCCAGCTTGTCATACCGAGTTCCTATCCGCCTGAACCCTTTCAGCCGCCGGAATATCCGCTCTACCTCGTTCCGTTGTATATATACCTCCTTATCATATTCCCATGGTTTCTTCCGGTTCTTTTTAGGAGGTACTACCGGACTTGTACCCTCACTCAAACGCAAGCCATCGAGTCTCCCCGTCCTCATAGGCCCTATCCATTAACAGATAAAGCGGCCCGTCCTCATTGGAGTTTTTAATCCTTCCGATGGTGTCCAGCAGGAACCGGCCATTGCTTGCATCGGAATGGAATACATACAGTCCTATTATGCGAAGTAACCATCGTTATAGCAAACCTTTTTATTGAGCATTTTCAACCACAAGATTCTGCTTTATTAATTCTTCATAGAAATTTGTTACGCTCATACTAATATATGGAACAAGCCATAAAAAACCAATTCCAAAAGAAAGGCAGCATAATAATCCCCAGCCGATAAAACTCAAATAAAGACCAAAAAGCTTACCCTTATATCCAGCCATTATTTTCCGGCTTTGAGTGATTGCTTCTAATGCTCCAATATTGGGATTATCCTT
>JAITEG010000104.1 GCA_031282145.1 Spirochaetaceae bacterium
CCCCAGGAGGATTAGCCGACAGAGGCTAATCCGGCGGGGGGGAAGTTAACAGATCCCCCGACGACAGGGCGCGGAGGATGCGGCGTTTTACGGCGCCGGAATTACCGGTAAATTCGGCGATACGCTTCCGGACATCCCGGCGCTTGGAATGAAGGCCATAGGGACAGGTACATACCGCCGAGAGCAGGCCCTTTTCCCCGGCGCAGGCGATGACCTGCTGTTCCTCCACATACCCCAGGGGACGGATCAGGCTTACCGGATATTTCCGGTAGTTAAGGAGCATGGGCATGGCCGCTAATGCTCCCTTGGCGGTCATGTTCATAAAAAAGGTTTCGATAATATCGTCCAGGTGATGCCCCAGGGCAATTTTGTTGAAGTGATGTTCCACAGCGTATTTTAAGAGTTCCGTCCGCCGCTGGGTGGAACACCAGTAGCAGTTCATCCTTTGCCCTTCCTTGAGCCGGCCTATAACGGGCACAAAAAGATCCTCGAAGGGGATGCCCCAGTCCGCAAGCCGGGCGGCAAGGGCAGCCTTCTTGCAGCAGGAGCAAAAATCACTGGAAATGTGTATCCCCCGGATCTCGTAGTGTTTTTTAACGGCGGGCTTGATTGCCGAGAGGGCCCAGGCGAGAACCGTGGAATCCTTGCCCCCGGAAACGGCGATGAGCAGGCGGTCCCCTTCGGCGATGAGGCCCCGTT
The DNA here is from genome assembly GCA_031282145.1 of Spirochaetaceae bacterium. GTDB lineage: Bacteria > Spirochaetota > Spirochaetia > Treponematales > Breznakiellaceae > JAIRMO01. The sequence goes on from JAITEG010000104.1 coordinate 700, forward strand.
CCAGAACCGCCTTGGTTACCAATTTCCGCACCACTTCCCCTGCCCCGGCCCGGCGTAAAAAACGATTGCTCATGAGAGGGAAACGCCCACCGTCGCCGCCTCAGCCGGGGCATCCTTGAACCGGGTTCGCTCAAGGTTCGGCTCCGGGGGCCTGCCGTACCGGGCGTGGATGTCCCGAATCACCAGGCTCGCGAGGATCATCCCCGCCGCGGCGGTAACGGTAACGGCGCTTCCGTTGATCACCTTTTTGGTGGCGCACCATTCTACTCCCTCACCGGAGGCGCGCTCTTCGCAGGCGCGGGGACAGAGACATTGGGCCGACCCGCAGGAAACCCCGATTTCCCTATGGAGGGGAAGCCGTTCGGTACTGTACACCACGGTAAAATGGCCCCGGAAACCCCGTTTCCGCAGGCCCGACCGGACCAGCCGCGCCAGGGGACAGCCCCGGGTCTCCCAAATGTCGGCGGTTTTAAGCTGGGTAGGATCCAGCTTCAGGGCGGTCCCCATGGAGGAATAGAGGGTTACCGGGGTTACCCCGGTTGACTCAGCTGCCCCGGCAGCCCCGGTTACCGGGATAACCCCGGCTTGGGAGGCGAGTTCAATAAGATCGAGCTTGTGGGTAAGGCTGTCTATGGCGTCAATCACGTAATCCGCCCCTTTGATATCAAATTCCCCCGCCGTATTCCGGGAAAACACCTTTTCCAGGGCCTCGACCGTGCAGCCGGGGTTAATCTCCCGCAGCCTGCCGGCCAGGACCTCCACCTTTGAGAAACCCACGGTGCGGGTAGTGGCCTGGACCTGGCGGTTAATATTGGTAACGCAAACCCGGTCGGAATCAACCAGGACGATGTGTCCAATGCCGGAACGGACCAGGGCCTCGGCGCACCAGCTTCCCACGCCGCCCAGGCCGAACACCAGGACCTTGATCCGCTCAAGGGCCTCCACGGTTTCCGCTCCGGTGAGCAGGGAGAGGCGCTGAAAAATAGGATTAACCTTCATAGGACCCGCCTCATCGGGGAACGCTTAATATCCCCGGATTTTCTCCCCAAACAGCATATTCTGGTAACACCGCAGGCAGCCGGGGAACATGCCCCCCTCACAGGCATTAATCGTTTTTCTGAACCGGTTGGCCCGTTCGCCGTTATAAATCTTCGCGAGGGGCTGATCTTTGATATTCCCCAGAATATAGTCAGGGTAATCGGCGCAAAAATGGACATCCCCATTGTAGTTAATATTAGTCTGACACCAGGGAACTATGCAATGATTACGGACCGGCTTTTCCAGCTCGGCATAATAGGTATGGATTTTTTCGGGGTTCAGGACCGGCACGGTGATCATGGGATGGCCAAAATCCTTTTGGTGGATGTTCTGTAAAATGCCGTAGAGTTTTTTTCCGTCAATATGGGTGTTATACCCCGTATTATACCCCGCGAGACAATCAATATCGGTGTCCAGCTTTTCCTTCATAAAGGCCCGCTGGGCCGCGACAATCCGGTCATTGGTATAGGTCCCCAAATTGAAGATATGCACATCCAGCTGGTATTCCCTGCTCGCCTCCGCCAGTTGATCCAAATCCTGATAATTCATGTTGGTAACGGTGGTTACGATCCCCAGGATCGGATAAACCGAATTTTGCCGCTTTTTTTCCCGGTTAATCGCGGTAAACCCGGCTATAACCCGGTCATAGGCGCCCCGCCCCCGCATGGCGTCGTTGGTATCTCTGAAGCCGTCCAGGGACACAAAGATGGTACTCCATTTGTCCCGCACGATGACCTCGGCGTATTTTTCCAAGAAGGTACCGTTGGTATTTACACTGACATAAAGCCCTTTATCTACAATATATTTGACCAGCGGTATTATATGGGGATACAAAAAGGGCTCCCCGCCCCATAGATAGATTACGGGGCGGTAGGGGGCAATTTCGTCAATCACCCGCTTATAATCCTCCAGGGAAAGGATCTTTTTTGCCTCCTCGGCGATATTACAATGCTTCATCACCCCCTTTTCACCCCATTGACCGCACATAACACACCGGAGATTACACAGGGCGGTGAGTTTAAAATAAACCAAACAGAGGTTTTTCATGTGATCAAAATGATAATCCCGTTTGGGAAAGAGCCTGGTTTTACCCATTTTGATAAAACCCCTGAGCATTTTTATCGATAGGGCCCATTTTCTGGTAAAAAGCAGAGGAACCACCGCAATGTTTTGTTTCATAATCTCCCGCAGTCTGAAAATCAAAATTACTCTTCCAAACTTCAGTCGATTTTGAAAGAATGATACTTTTATACTATCACAAATCCAATAGAAAAACAGCCCCAGCCATGTCGGAATTCTTCGCCGCATTGATGCTTGTTATCTCAATTTTGGCATATTGACAGGATCTCCCTACTCATTGTAGGTTATAAAGAACCTCAGGGTGAGCGGAAGTATGGGAAGCGGGTTTTCCACCAAGGGGTGCCGTATTTTTTAAAAAGATCCTTTAGCCGGGCAATAGCGCAGTTGGTTTAGCGTACAAGTCTGGGGGACTTGGGGTCCCCGGTTCAAATCCGGGTTGCCCGACTAAGGGATTTCTCAAAAAAACAGGCGGTTCTGAACCGGTTCGCCCTCCGGAAATGACGGAAAACCGGCTATTGACAATCGGTACGGGATAGGGCTATCATGGGTTTAAACTCACGATAGTGCAATTGCGGCGATGGTGGAATTGGTAGACACGCCAGCTTGAGGTGCTGGTGCCGAGAGGCATGGAAGTTCAAGTCTTCTTCGCCGCAGAAAACGATTTACAACCCTAAAAAGTTCAAGAAGATAGGGGGACTTCGGGCTGCCCCCGACAGCAGTCGAGGCTAGGTCCCCAAATCTTCTGTTTTGTAGTATATTATAGACAGCTATGCCGTCCCAGATTTTGCATACCCTTTTTGGGGAGGATGTGATAGGGGTGATGTACCCTGCCATCTATTCCCGGGTTGGAGTGGTGGCCGAAAAGGCCCTGAAAAAAATTCAAATAGATTATCAGACCCCCTTTATTCTCGGGTGCCAGGGGCCGGATATTTTTTACCATAGCCAGATGACCAGGCCGGTTGCCCTGGAATACGGCACCTTGCTTCACCGCCGGGGATATGGGATCTTTACCGCAACCCTCCTCAAGATGGCCCTGCCGGATCCTCCTCCGAATAAAGAGGATATCCGTATGCTCCGGCGGGAAAAGGGGATTAACGCTCTGGGAGCCTATGCCCTGGGGTTTATGACCCATGCGTTTTTGGATCGTCTGGCCCATCCGTATATTGTATATAAATCCGGCGCAGCTTTCCCGGCCCACCCCGAAGCCCTTTACCATAACCAAGTTCCGTCCCTGGGAAAAGCCGCCCATGCCTTTTTTGAGCGGATCCTTGATGTTCTTATGCTGAGCTATCTCCGGAAAAGACCGGTCTCATCCTGGGATCAGGAGGCGCTGCTGGTTTCTGTCTGCGAAGCCCCGCCCTGGGGACTCAAGGAACTCCTTGCCCGGGCCCTGATCGCCGCGTTCCCTGAACGGGCCGGCGGGGACACGAAACTTGGGGAACGGATGGAAAATACCTTTCTGGATTGTACCACCTTTTACCGCTATACCGATCCCCGTAAAACTTCTGTATACCAGCGGGACCGCCGCAAGGAAACCCCCGACTGGATCCGGGAGATCCCGCTCCCCTATCTCTACCCCGAGAACCTCCCCGGACATATTGATTATCTTAATTTGGAACACCGGACCTGGTTTTACCCGGGGGCGGGGGAAAGGCCCGATTCCCGGTCCTTTCCCGATATTTACGCGGATGCCGTACAAACCGCCGCGGACAGTCTTTCGGTTTTTATTGCCCACTACCTTGAGACCGGAACCTTCCCCATAAAAGAGGCTGCCCAAACCATCGGAAACGGCGGGCTCTCTATCCAGGATGAAACCGGAAAACCCTGCGCCCCGGTCAGGACCGATCCCCTGCCCCTGGATGAGGTCTTGGTACATCAAGAAAAGCTACGAAGGGAGGGCTAATAGATTGGGGCTGTCCCAAAACATCAGTTTTTGAAGATGCCGGTCAAACTTCCGGCTAAAAAATTTTTTTACTCCACTAAAGCGTCATGCATCCCCGTGCTTTATTCGATGGGGGTTTAATACCCCGCCCCTTGGGGCGGTTCAACTCCCTGTCGATCATGGCGGGGTAGTAAACCCCCAGTACGATAAATTTCCTATCGAACCAACCATACCCCGTCCGCTTGCGGCGGGGTTGGTTGATTTAAGACCGATTTATCATAATCCGGTGGGGGCAGATACCCTAAAAGCTGGATACAGGTGGCCGCAATGGAACTGATCCCCAAACCCTGAAGAAGGCCGCCTTCCCCGGTTTTGTTGAGATACTCACCCTGATATTCGGGATCATAGATGATACAAGGTACAGGGTTAAGGCTGTGGCTGGTTTTGGCCTTGGGGGTGCCGTCGTCTTTGTAGACCACTTCTCCGGTCTTTTTGTTATGTTCAAACATATCGTCGGAATTACCATGGTCCGCGGTGATCACCATCACTCCCCCGGCTTCTTCCACGGCTTTGGCCAGGCGGCCGATCTGAAGGTCCATCCCTTCCATGGAACAGACCACCGCTTGGTAGACCCCGGTATGACCCACCATATCGCCATTGGGAAAGTTGAGCCGGATAAAGTCGTATTTTCCCGACGGAATAGCCTTGAGGACCTCATCGGTGATTTCAGCGCACTTCATCCAGGGCCGCTGTTCAAAGGGGACCACGTCGCTTTTGATTTCCACATAGTCTTCGAGCTGGTCGTCAAATTTGCCGGTCCGGTTACCGTTGAAAAAATAGGTAACATGGCCGTACTTTTGGGTTTCGGAGATCGCCAGGGTCCGTATTCCGGTGGCGGCCAGGTATTCCCCCATGGTCCGGTCTATGGCGGGAGGACTCACCAGGTACCGTTTGGGTACGTGGGTGTCCCCGTCGTATTCCATCATCCCCGCGTAACAGACCCGGGGCCGCCGGCCCCGGTCAAATTTGTCGAAGTTGTCTTCCTCAAAGGCCGCGGTGATTTCCAGGGACCGGTCCCCCCGAAAGTTAAAATAAATCACCGAATCCCCGTCTTCTATGGTACCGATGGGTTTACCCCCTTCGGCGATAACGAATTCCTTGAGGTCCTGATCGATAATTCCGGGGATCTCCTTCCGGTACGTTTCCACCGCTTCCCGGGTACTGGCAAATTGCCGCCCTTCTCCGTGGACATGGGTTTTCCAGCCCCGCTCCACCATGGCCCATTCCGCACCGTACCGATCCATGGTGATCCACATCCGGCCGCCCCCGGAACCAATACGGGCGTCTAAGCCGCCGGTACTTTCTTCTTTCAAAAAAACCTCAAAGGGGTCCACGTAGTCCAGAGCGCTGGTTTCCCCCACATCCCGGCCGTCAAAAAGCACATGAACGCGGATCCGTTTGACCCCCTCTTTTTTTGCCTGCCGGATCATGGCCTTGAGATGGTCCAGATGGCTGTGGACATTGCCGTCGGAGAAAAGGCCGATAAAGTGGAGGGTAGGAAGGCGGGAGGAGGCTGCCGGCGGCGCCGCCGTTTGGGCGATGATCTCTTTCCATGCTTGACCCTGGAACAGGGCGCCGGTTGCAATGGCGGAGGAAACCAAGGCTGCCCCCTGGTTAAAAACCCTGCCGCAGCCCATGGCGTTGTGGCCCACCTCACTGTTACCCATATCATCGTCCGAGGGGAGCCCGACCGCTTTTCCGTGGGCCTTTAACTTGACCGACGGACTTTTTGCTTTAATCGCGTCAAGATGATACATTTTAGAATCGGCGACCGCATCGCCTTCCTTATATTTACCGTACCCGACACCATCCATAATCACGAGGAGTACCGGACCACGCCGGCCCTTCCAGAGGGGATCTTTTTTAAGGGCTTCTACCATGGGAACTCCTTTAAATCCGGACCTTGAAGACCAGGAAACTTGTACCAAAAACTGAAGTTTTGGAGCAGCCTCATTATCATCAAAACATCCGGTTCTTTAAATATAACAAATTGTGGTATAATTTAATAGTCAGTCCGTAGAGTTTTGAACAAGTTCAAGTATTATTGGACAAAATACCGGTAATAGAGTAAAATCTGGGAGAGGAAAGGGTGACTATTTTAACTCGGACGCAAAAAAAAATAGGACGGGGTATCAATGCCCTGCTGGGTAAGATTACCCGGTGGTTTCATCGGCCCAAAAAGCCTGTTTCTCCCCTGGCGGACCGGCTCCTGGCGGATGCCCTCCGGCTGGCGGAAATTCCGTCCCCTACCCGGCAGGAGGAGCAGCGGGTTGCCTTTGTTCTGGAACGGCTCAATTCTCTGGGATTTGTTCCCCGGATCGATGAAAACGGTAATGTCCTCGTGCGGATCCATTCCGCGGAACTCGTGGATGAACCGCCCCTGCTTCTGTTTACCGATCTTGGCTCAAGCCGTTGGCACCCCCTGGAGAGCCTTTCCCGGCTGGATGCGGCCCATGCCGCCGGGGCGGGCCTGGGGGATGTCCTGGGCGCCGCCGCTCTCTTATCCGTGGCGGAAACTATCGCCGGCGGCAGGAACATCTGCTGCCGGGATCTGCTCCTCCTCTTCGCGGCCCGGTCCTTTGACGATCCGAAGACGGATGTTTTTTATTCCGTCACCGAAATCCCCCTGAACCGTCCCTGCGCCGCCATCGGGATCCGGGGATTTACCCTCGGTTCAATACGGGCCCATACCCAGGGAACCTACCGGATCACTATTTCCTTTTCCCTGGATACTAAAAAAGAAAGGGAAAGTCCGGAGAGCCCTGATGGGGCCAATATCGTGGTGGAGGCTCTGTTGTCTATTGTTCAAAAACTCTCCCGGATCACCGCTGACCATAGTGCCGTTCATTTCTATACCCGCCGCCTTGAGGCCGGCACCGGATTCGGCCGTACCCCTTCGGAGGGGCTCCTGGAGATCGAACTGGAGTCTTCCGACGCTTCCCGGTTAGATGAAATCAGAAATCAGGTTACGGCCGCCGCGGAAAGCGCCGGAGAGGGAAAACTCCTCAAAACCACGGTAACGGTTACTTCCTTTATTCCCGTGGGGGATCCCGCGATCAACGCGGATCTTCTTCGGGAAGTTCGGGAAATTATGAAGGAACTGCGGATCAAAATAAACGAAGAAAACGGTTCGGACCCTTCGGCGTTCCTCTCCCATCAGGGTATTCCCGCCTTATCCCTGGGCATGGTAAACGGGCAGGAAGGGCTCCTTAAGGATAATATAGAGATTGGGTCCATAGAAAAGGGGCGTTTATTGCTTGAAAGAATAATAACCCAGGTGCCTAAGGAAAAAACGTGAAGTCCCATGACGCCCTGTTACGGAGAACCTGGCACCATTCCCGGTTTCAGGACATAAGCCGCCTGGTTAATTTAAAAGAAAAAAAGGGGCTCAAAATATCCCTCGCCTTTCCCACCCTCAACGAAGAATCCACCATCGGAAAGGAAATCCTCGTGATCCGTACCGAACTCATGGACCGGTACCCCCTGATCGATGAAATTGTCGTGATCGACTCCTCCTCCAAGGATAATACCCGAAAAGTGGCGGAACGGTTCGGTGCCCGGGTGTTTACCTCCAAAACTATACTGCCCAAATACGGTACCTACCGAGGAAAGGGGGAAAATCTTTGGAAGAGTCTCTATGTTCTTGAGGGGGACATTATTGTCTGGGTGGATGCGGATATTTCCAATATTGCCCCAAAATTTGTGTACGGCCTGGTGGGTCCCCTTTTAGAGGATGATAAAATCGGCTATGTTAAGGCTTTTTATGAACGGCCGATCCGTTCCTCAGGGGGAATAACCCCCTCCGGGGGCGGCCGGGTTACGGAGATCCTCGTACGGCCCATCTTTTCCCTTTTTTACCCGGATCTGGCCCGGCTCGTCCAGCCCCTCTCCGGGGAGTATTCAGGCCGCCGGGAACTCCTGGAACAACTCTCTTTTTCCGTAGGCTATGGGGTCGAGCTGGGGCACCTGATCGATATTTTTTATTTGGCCGGTATAGAGGCTCTGGCCCAGGTCGATTTGGACATGCGGATCCACCGCAACCAAACCACCGCTGCCTTGGGCAAAATGTCCTACGGAATTCTCAACACCTTTTTGACCCGGGCGGAAAAATACGGGGCCGCCAAGCTGCTCCAGGAGCTTAAGGATGAACATATTGCCCTTACCATGGAAAACAACATTCACCAGGTCCAAAAAACCCATATTTCCGGGATTGAGCGTCCTCCCATGATCGAAATCCCCGAATACCGGGAAAAATTCGCCGGGATGTGATAGCAGGAATTCACCGTTTACCACGAACCCACCCGGATGTTGCAAAATCGCGGGACTGCCGCTACACTATTATGATAGGAAATCTTTAAGTGCAAGGAGTCTTTATGGATACCATGGCATTACGAAACCTGACCTACGGGATGTTTGTCCTGGGGACAAAAAACGGAGATCGGCCGACGGGTTGTACGGTGAATACGGTAATCCAGGTTACCTCGGATCCCATTCTTATTATGGCCTGCGTCAATCACCAGAATTTCACCAACCAGTGCATCAAACAATCGAAGGGGTTTTCCGTATCGATCCTTTCCGAGGAAACCCCCGGATCGGTCATCGGAAATTTTGGTTTCCGTTCCGGCCGGGATACGGATAAATTTGCCTCCATCCCCTACTTCCTCACGCCGGAGGGGTATCCGGTATTAAAGCTCAACACCTGCGGTTGGCTGGAATGTAAGCTGGAATCCTTTACCGACCTTAAAACCCATACCCTCTTTATCGGCAGCCTTACCGGAGCGGAAGCCGGGACAGCCGGAGCTGCCTCAGGAAACCCCATGACCTATGCCTACTATCACCGGGTGGTCAAAGGCAAAGCGCCGGCAAACGCCCCGATCTTTGAAAAACCCCTGGAAAGCCTCTGGACCTGCCCGATCTGCGGCTACCAGTACGACGGCTCCGCCGGCCCCTTTGGGGATCTGCCCCACTCCTGGAAATGCCCGATCTGCGGCGCCGGAAAGGATGCGTTCAAACTGAATAAAGCTTGAGCTGAAGGTAAGAGCCGTACCGGCAGCAATGGACCATATTTTATACCAGCTCAGACAATTAACGCTTAATAAGGAGCAACTATGGCGAATTATCCAAAAACAATGAAAGCGCTGGTGGCATACAGCAAGACCGATTACCGGTTCGAGGGCGCGTATCCTTCGCCGGAATGCGGGGATGACGATATTATCATCAAAACGGAAGCCTGCGGAATTTGCGCGGGTGACCTTAAATGTCAGCATGGGGCGGCGATGTTCTGGGGTGACGAGGTTCAGCCGTCCTGGGTCAAGCCGCCTTTTATTCCCGGACACGAGTTTTTAGGCCGCATCGTGGATATGGGCAAGAATGTCACGGGCTGGAAAATCGGTGACCGGGTTACCGCTGATCAGATTGTGCCCTGTGGCGAGTGCCGTTTTTGCAAAAGCGGCAAATACTGGATGTGCCAGCCCCATAATATTTTTGGTTTTCAGACCGCGAATAACGGCGGTATGGCGGAGTACGTGCGGTACCCCAAGACCGCGGTGATTTACCCGGTTCCGGAGGATCTGCCCCTGGAAAAAGCCCTGTTGATTGAGCCTTACGGCTGTTCAAAACACGCCGTGGACCGGGGAAACATCCAGTGTGACGACATAGTGGTGATCTCCGGCGCGGGTACCCTGGGGCTCGGGATGGTCACCTATGCGGCGCTCAAACACCCCAAGGCGCTTATTTCATTGGACATGGACGATAAGCGTCTGGCTAAGGCCAAAGAATTCGGCGCCACCCACATCTTCAATCCCGGCAAACGCGATATTCAAAAAGAGATAGAAGCCCTAACCGATGGTTACGGCTGCGACGTTTATATTGAGGCCACCGGGCATCCGTCAAGCGTCATTCAAGGGTTGGGGGTAATCCGCAAACTCGGAACCTTTGTGGAATTCAGCGTTTTTAGCGCTCCCGCAACCGTTGACTGGTCAATTATTGGCGACCGGAAAGAGTTGGATATCTACGGTTCCCACCTCAGCCCCTATTGTTTCCCCTTTGTAATAGACGGCATCGCCTCCGGCGCCCTCAAGACCGACGGCGTTATCAGGACGATACTCAAACTGGAAGAATGGGAAAAAGGCTTTGAATACGCTGCCGGTAAATACGGCGATCTGAAAGTAGCGCTTGTCCCATGAGCGACAGGTATCTTTTGGGCCTTGATAACGGCGGCACCCTTATCAAGGCCGCGCTCTTTACGCTTACCGGCAAAGAAGTCGCGGTTGCCTCCCGGTCCACCGAAATCATTACGCTTCATCCGGGCTGGACGGAACGGGATATGGAGACCCTGTGGGAACAAAACGCCGCCTGTGTAGAGGAAGTTATTTCCCGCTCGGGCATCAAGGCGGATACTATTGTGGGCGTTGCCGTATGCGGCCATGGCAAGGGTTTATACGCCTGGGGGAAAGACGGGAAGCCCGCGTACAACGGCATTATTTCCACCGACAACCGGGCGTGGAAGTTTCCCGAAAGATGGAAAGCCGAGGGGAAGCACGCCTTGTTTTATGACCGCCTGTGCCAACAGCTTATGGCCTGTCAGCAGGTTTCCCTGCTCGCATGGCTTCGCGAACATGATCGGAAAACTTATGACAATATCCAATGGGCTTTTTCCGTTACCGATTACATCCGTTTCAGGTTAACCGGCGAAGCGGCAAGTGAAGCGACAAACATTTCCGGTTCCGGCCTGATGAATGTCCGGGACGTACGGATTGACGCCGATCTTCTCGCCGCCTTCGGCATTGCCGAAGTTTACGACATGATACCGCCCCTTTGTTATTCGAGCGGCTATTGCGGAACCATCACCAAAGGGGCGGCGGAAAAAACCGGGCTTGCCGAAGGGACCCCCGTAGCCGGCGGAATGTTCGACATTGATTCCTGCGCCATCGCCATGTCCGTTACCAAACCGGAAGACTTTTGTACCATCACCGGCACCTGGACTATCAACGAGTTTATTTCGAAAAAGCCCATCACCGGTACTAAAATAGCCATGAATTCCCTCTACGCGATTCCCGGCTTCTTCCTGATTGAGGAATCAAGTTCTACGGGCGCGGGTAACCTTGAATGGATAATCGACAACTGCTTTCATAGTGAAGTACCGTTAACAGAAAAAAAAGCCTATGCGTATTTTGATAACATGGCGGCTTCTGTCTCCGCCGATTCCTGTGACGTGTATTTTCTTCCGTTCTTGCAGGGTTCTAACCGGCACCCCCTGGCTAAAGCGAGTTTTATCGGGCTGACGAGTTTTCATACCCGGGCACATCTCTTGCGTTCTGTTTACGAGGGGATTGTCTATTCGGCAAAAACCCATATCGACAAGCTCCTTTCGGTACGGGAAAAACCAGCGGCTGTCCGCATGGCTGGAGGGGCGGCAAATTCAGCGTTCTGGGTACAGATGTTTGCGGATATTCTGGAATTACCCATAGAGACCGTCACCGGCGTAAAGGAACTTGGCGCTTTAGGCTCCGCAATGGCCGCTGCTGTAGCGGCGGGTATCTATAAAGATTATAACGAGGCGGCTGCGGCCATGGTCCGTATTTCAAGTCCCGTATATCCGGAAATAAGATTGAGCCTTCAGTACCGGTCAAAATACGAAAAATACACCCTTATCGGTGAAGCGCTGGATAAGGTTTGGAACCGTTTTGAGGTATAAATGACCGAATACCAACTAGGACTCTATGAAAAGGCCATGCCGGAGGCGCTCCCCCTGTCTGAAAAGCTTAAGGCAGCCGGAGAGGCGGGTTTTGATTTCATGGAGCTTTCTATAGACGAGGGCGATGAAAAAATCGCCCGCCTTGACTGGACTTCTTCCGAAATAGACCGGACCCGTCATTTTATAGAAGCCGCCGGGCTGCCGGTGTATTCGATTTGTCTGAGCGCTCACCGGCGCTTCCCTTTAGGTGACCCGGATAAGGCCGTCCGGACGCGGGGACTCGCGATTATGGAAAAAGCAATATCCCTCGCCGCCAGCCTGGGGGTCCGCATAATTCAGCTTGCCGGTTATGATGTTTATTATAAAGAAAGCAGTGAGGCAACCCGCGCTTTTTTTGCGGAAAACCTTGCGCGTTCCGTCGAAATGGCCGCCCGTTCTTCGGTACTGTTGGCTTTTGAAACCATGGAAACACCGTTCCTCAACACAGTTGAAAAGGCTATGTATTGGGTGAATAAAATTGCCTCACCCTACCTTGCGATTTATCCCGATCTGGGTAATATCACCTGCGCGTTAAACGGCAACCCTCAACTGGTCGCCGCCGATCTGGAAAGCGGACGGGGCCATCTGGCCGCTCTGCATCTAAAGGAAACAAAGCCCGGGGTGTTTCGGGAGGTTCCCTATGGTGCAGGCCATGTGGACTTCAAGAGCGGCATAAAAACCGCCTGGGCGCTTGGGGTGCGTTTCTTTACCGGTGAATTCTGGTGGACGAGGGAAGCCGGTGATGCCTGGCCTTTGCTCCTTCGGGAAAACGCCGCTTTTCTTCGCGAAAAGTTAGCCGGCTCGAAGCGTTAACAGTCCTTTAGGCGCCGCATTTTTTATCCACACCAGCCTTGACGTGGGACCTACCTGTTTTTATATGTCCATATTTAACTCTATTAAACGCTTTTTCAGAAAAACAGAATTTGGCAGGATAATTACCAAATGCAGTAATCCCCCATATAAAATTGACAAGAACGCCAGGGCAAAATTGGGACCAAGGGCGGTAGGGTCTTCCAGATACATCAATATGGCAACCGTTGCTATCAACACTACCACAAGGGCGGTAATCCAAATATAATGGCTCTTATGCCAATTATATACATCAGATCTCCAAAATAACTTAATGCGATAGCGGATGGAATTATCAATAACAAAGTCAATGTATTATCTGTATAATTGAACCCGGTAATTCTCAAAGCGATAGTGAAAATAGATCCTATTAAAACGTATGTCCACAATACCTTTAAAATATTAGAATAAAAAGCGTATTTACGTTCATGTTTTGTAAATGCACATAATATTCCAGCCGGTATTCCAATAAAAAGAAGCGGATTGGCATATATAATATTTAGATTGTTATATGTGTAGGTATGATGAGAGAAAAACATGGCATAAAAAAGAATTGTCCCCATGAAAGCCCAGCATAGCGCCATAAGGCTTTGGGTAATATAAAAAATAATATGCAAACCTCTGTTCTTTTTTCCAAATATAATCAATAGTATAAAAACAACAGCTCCGGTCATGCCGGTAAGAAAAGCGTACAACTTGTCATGTGGCGGTCTTGATAAAACCACCGGCCTTCCAATTGCGGTATTTATTCTTTCGATGTCGCTTACAATAGGCTGTGTATTTCCGTTTGTATCTGTATAAGAAAAATCAACAAGGGCCGCGACAAATTCGGAAGGCAAATACATTTCTTCATATCTTGACACAGGCTTATCTATTTCTTCACTCATAATAAAATTTAATAAGAAATACATAACAACAGAACGGTAAAGATGCCGTTCCGCATGTTCACGCAGCGTAAATCTTCCTTTTTCGTTTTTATATTTTTCTATGAATTTTCCATTGAGCGCACCATCAATAATTAATATTGCCCGGGTAACACAATTATCGGTAAAGATTTTATAAAAATAGTTACGGTTTTCCGGTAAAACATTCCAGTTTAAAGCATAGGTGATTTGTGCTTTTTGCCTATTATCCAGATTTAATGTATAAAGGGTTATATCACGGTTGTTTTTTATATACCATCCAAGTTCATCTTGCGCACTGCTGACCGTTATCTTGTAATTCAGATCGCCTTTGAGAAAATTACGAATCAAGTGAGGATCATCAAAGGAGAAAACACCGAAGTCATAACAAAGTGATTTTCCGGTAAGTTGATTGTCCACCATAATGGCCAAATGTCCCCACCACGAAAAAAATTCGTCTCCCGGCCCGATTTCAACAACTTTAATAGTTAGATGCTCTCCTTGTATTTTCTCCTGTGCGGTAAGGCATATTGGGTATAGCATAAAAAAGAGGGAT
>JAITEG010000175.1 GCA_031282145.1 Spirochaetaceae bacterium
AAACAGGGTGGACGAACTAAAACGATTCTCCCGCACGGAACGCTACCTGGAAATCGGCTCCATGGTCCGTCTGAGCGAGATCGTCAACATGGGGAAAATCGTCCCCGACGTGTTCACCCGCGCCCTTGACGCGGTTGGAAACCCCCAGGTGCGGAACCTCGCCGCCATCGGCGGGCACATCTGCTGCCCCTTCAAACAGCTTGACGCCATCGCCCCGCTCATCGCGCTTGACGCCCGCTACGAGCTGCGAACCGCCTCCTCCTCCCGCTGGATACCGGCGTCCCGCTTTTCCTCCGTACCCGGCCCTCCCCCCATTAACGCCCAGGAACTGCTCACCAGGATCAGGATACCCCTGGAACTCTGGAACTATTCGGCATACAAGAAGTTCGCCGATCCCTATACCGGCGACCACACGGCCGGTTCCATGGTTTTCCTCGTCCGCGTTCAGAAAAATATCCTGACGGACATCCGGATAGTGTATGCCGGAAGGATGGTTATCCGGGACAAAAACAGCGAGGCCGTTTTTACCGGCAAACAGCTCCCCCTGACGGACCGGGATTTAACGCATTTTATGGGACTGTGGACCAGCCATCTTTCGGCCGTTGAACCCGCGAAATCCCAGGACGACAGTCCCGCCCGGGGCATACTAAAAGACCTGAACGCCCTCATGCGCGCGAAGATGCTCAATTTTATCGAATCCTGTATACGCGACCTGGCCGAATGAACGGCGAAGCGCCGGGGGTTTACGGACATGACCGCCCGCCTGCGGCAGTACATCGCCCGGGACCGGCGCATCAGGAAGCGGGGTAAACATAAGTTCTTCTAAATCCGGCTTTAGGGGTTTAACATGAAAGAAATTACCATTAAAGATATTGCCCGGCAGGCCGGCGTCTCCATCGCAACCGTATCACACGTCATAAACTCAACCCGTTATGTGAGTCCCGAACTGGCGGAGCGGGTCATTAAAATTATAAAAGCGAATAATTACAGGAAAAACATACGCGATACGGTTAATGCCGGCAAGCGTTCACAAATAGCGTTTCTCGTTCCCTGCCTTGAAGATTATGTCTTGCTGGCCGGCGTTCTTTCCGGAAATTTGTCGCGCTTTGGATATGTAATATCGGTATCAATAACGAACGATGATGTTAATATCGAGAAGCAGCTTTTAACGGCGTTGCTTGGCAGCAAATCAACGGGGGGGATCATACTGGTTCCCTCCGCGGATAATTCCGGTTATTACGAAACAATTTTGAACCGGACTATACCGCTTGTTTTGGTGGATCGTTTTCTTGAAAGCGGCAATATCGATTCCGTTACAACTGATCATGAATTGGCCCTGTACAAAAGCACCGGCTATCTGATTCAGTGCGGGCATGACAGAATCGTCATAATAACGGGAAAAAAGAACAGCAGTCCCGCCAGGGAGCAAATAACAGGATATCAGCGGGCTTTGGCCGCAAACCATCTTCCCTATCGTCCCGAGATGGTATTAACGGCAGATCGTTATGAGGAGGGAATTACCCGGCAGTTGCTGTATGATTTTTATGAAAGGATAAAACCTACCGCGTTAATTTCCGGGGTCAGCCGGCTTACTCCCGGGGTATTGCGTTTTTTGGATGATCATGGCATTGAATATCCAAAACATCTTTCATTTATCGGTTTTGGCAACAGGGAATGGACGGAACTTGTCGATCCTCCGCTCACCATTATCGAAGAAGATTTCGAAACGATAGGTTCCGCCGCGGCGGCCAGGATCCTTGACAAAATAGCCTGCAATAATCCATCTGCGGGGAATCGCGCGCCGCCCGGCGGGATAACGCCCGCAAAACAACAGCGAGTACAGACCGGTTTTTTGCTCCGAAAATCAACCCGGATGATTGGGCGGGGCCCTTTTGGGGAAGATGCCATACCCGTCGAAAGATTGGCCCTTTCGGAAAAAGAAATAGAAGATCTGCGGAGCGGTCATTTTAAAATCGGGATTTCTTTTCATTACGGCAATACGGCCTGGACAAGACTGCATGAAAACGGGATACGGGATACCCTGGAAAAATACGGCGTACAGGTGCTTTCCGTTACCGAGGCCCACTTTAATCCCGAACTTCAGGTAACGCAGCTGGAAGGCCTGCGGATGCAGAAACCCGATGCCATTATCGCCATTCCCTCCGATGATGTGGCTACGGCGGCCAAATTTAAAGAACTGGCGAAAGAGGTAAAGTTAGTCTTTATCAGCAATGTTCCTTTGGGCATGGAAACAGACGAATATGCGTCCTGTGTTTCCATAAACGAACGGGAAGGCGGCTACAACGCCGGCGTTCTTTTGGGCGAGTATTTCAAGAATCATGATAAAGTTCATATTGGTTTTATCGCGCACGGGGCGCCGTTTTATGGAACTCATTTACGGGACGGAACTGCTGAACAGGTAGTTCGTGAGAACTATCCCAATATTGATATAGTTTCGATAAAGTATTTTTACAAAATTGATCGCGCTTACGATATATGCCGGGAAATGATCACGGAACATCCGGAAATAGAGGGCCTGTACGTTTCGTGGGACGTGCCCGCCCTCCGGGTGATAACGGCGCTAAAGGAACTTCGCAGGGAAGATATCGCCATTTTTACCTGCGATCTGGATGTGGAAATTGGGGCTTATCTGGCAAAAGGGGAAATGGTTAGGGGGCTTGTAGCCCAGCGTCCCTATGTTCAGGGGACGGCGGTTGGGCTGGCAACCGCCAAGGCGCTGCTGGGGGAAGGAAAATACAAGTACATCGGCGTTTCTCCCTACGTGGTCCAAAAAAATGAATTACTCAAGGCCTGGGAGGATATTTTCCACATCCCCATTCCCAAAGATTGGAAGTTATCCTGAAAATTGTTTTAACTTAAAAAGTTGTCTTGGTTGTCTTGGATCAATGTATACTGCTTTAGCCATGGAAATAATACCGGCGTATTTTAGGGGGCAGCTACGTGCCCGTTATACGGGCACGACCCCTGCGGCCCACAACCTTGCCGCATTGTTCGTGGAGTTTTGGAACCGCCTCTATTGTATGTACTTATAAATTTACGTAAATTTTAGCCGTAATGCACAATTTTATGAAAATTATTCAAAAATGAAAAAAATATTTGACAGAATAATCGAAACAATGTTACAATCTTTTTATGTCCAGAAGAAATATTCAATTTGAACAAATTTTTACGTAAATATATTATTTTTTACGTAAAAATATATTTTTGGTATTATGGAGGATGTTTTATGAAAGTTGCTTACATGACAAACGCCTGGGGGGCCGTTATGGCCCACTGCGCCGCAGCGAATAATGTGAACGGCGCTTACTATGTTTCAACGGGGGCCGAT
>JAITEG010000216.1 GCA_031282145.1 Spirochaetaceae bacterium
TTTTATTATTTGAATAAATTCTTAATAAATTGGCCCTGGTACAATCACACGTCTATATATCCCTGAACCTCCACAAGCAATACATTTTCCGGTTCCATTACATATACGACATTTTTCATATTTTCCATCTTCTCTGGTATATCCTGTCCCAAAACAATAATTACATTTTCCAGTTCCATAACAAGCTGGGCAAGATTCTCCAGTAGATGAATATGTATAACAAGATAATAATATCAATAAAATTATTAAACAAAAGATTATCCTTTTTACCATATCCTGTTCCTTAATATTATAAGTTTAAAAGAATCACGATAAAATCAATTGGCATAATAATTCTAATTTTTATGTCAAAGATATAGTTCATTATATCTTTTATTCTCTATATTGTCAATTAATATTTTAAAATATATTTCAAACAAACTTTATTCGGTATATCGCATAACGTTCCGGCTGTATGCGACGGTTTTGCGGGGCGAATAGGCAAACCGCAGGTTTGCAGCCCTGCAAAAATGTGGTGGAGTGAGGCGTGGGAGGCGTAGCCGACCTAGCCGAGCGGAACCCGAACCGCCCTCGGGGCGGTGAGCATATACAGACCTGTTATGCGATGTACCGCCGTACTCTATTATTTTTTATTATTTGAATAAATTCTTAATAAATTGGCCCTGGTACAATCACACGTCTATATATCCCTGAACCTCCACAAGCAATACATTTTCCAGTTCCATTACATATACGACATTTTCCCTCCTCTCTGGTATATCCTGTTCCAAAACTCCTGAAAGGATAGGAAAGGCGAGAGAAACCTGATACGATTGTAATTGGAAAACCATCAATCAGGAGACTCTCGCCATGAAAACTATAAGCCAAATCATCGCGGGAGCGCAAGCGCTCCTTGCCGTATCATACGATCTTACCGGATGTTTTGAAGAACATCTCTCGGCTGAATATAAAACGTTTCTGCATATGCTGCGGGTTATAGAAGAACAGATACCAACGCTTATACGCCCCTATGCGGGAACTGGACGGATACCCTATCAGTATACTCCCTTTATCCGAAGTTTTCTTGCCAAAGGGTATTTTGGAATAGAAAAGACCAGTCAGTTGATCCAGCGGCTTTACGGCGAACCAAATCTGCGGCTGTTATGCGGATTTACGGATGTGCCCGGTAAGGCAACCTTTTCCCGAGCGCTTGCGTTTTTATCAGAGCAGGGAATCCTTGAGCAAACCCTGGAGGGAATCGTGTCTATGGCCCATAAAGACCTGGTGGTCTATCATGTAAGCCGTGATTCGACGGCGATACCGGCACGGGAGAAGGTGGTTAAAAAACCGGAGAAAAAGAGGCCAAAACAGGCGAAAAAGCGGGGCAGACCGACCAAAAACAGCCCAAAAGTCCCCAAAGAACCGACGGTCATAGAAAAGCAGACCAAGCAGGACGCTCAAACATCGTTGGAGGGCATCGACAAGGAATGCGCGTGGGGGTGTAAGAAAAACAGCGAGGGAAATGTGTCATTTTGGAAAGGCTACAAACTTCACCTTGATGTCAGTGACACCGGGTTTCCTCTGACAGCCATCGTAACGGGAGCCAATGTGCATGACAGCCAGCTGGCCATACCGATGGAACAAGTAACGGAAAAGAAAGTGCCTTTTTGTTACAGTCTTATGGACAGCGCATATGATTCCAAAACTATTGATAAATATATCAGGAGCCGTGGACGAATACCAATAATTGATCCGAATAAGCGGAAAGACAATGACCGTCCTCCGCTAGACCCGGCAAAACAGGAACGGTATAACATACGAACAACGGTAGAGCGGGCAAACTCCCATTTGAAAGACAGTCTTATTCCCCGTGCTATATATGTGAAGGGTTACAAGAAAGTATCGTTTGTATTAATGACGGCGATAATTTGCCTGGCTGCCCTAAAATATCTCCAACTATTCATTTAGGCGTTTTGGAACAGGCTCCGCTTTGATAACATTTTCAAATTGATCCTTCACCAGGGATATAAAGGCGTTCATATCCATTCCCGCCCTAAAGGAAACGGGATTGACAATAAACAGGTGTTTTCTCATCATTTCCGTGTTATCCTTTAATTGCTTACTCAATCCCGCCCTCCGCAAGACCCTATAGACCGCCGAACCGGAGACCGCAACGATGTTTTCGTCTATCATCATCTGCGTCAGCCGCCGATACCCCATTCAAGCCGTTCCTGGACTTTCCCGCTTATGTCTTTCCGTCTTATCTAAAAAATACTCCCGGCTCCTTCGAGCAGGTGTTGCGGGAACTTCGTTCTCGGCGCCAGGAGAATATCAAGTTCGGATCTAGTTCGTGTTCGTTAGCTACGGCGCTTACCACATAAGCTTTCCCTTTTTTGTCCAAGTTCATCAGAAGCGCAACACCCCTGCCTTGTCTCTGGCATTTCTTGTGTGGTTTGCGCAAATACAAGAGCCTGTAAAACTCCAAGGGTATATCGCTGATTTTCTTCCGATAATTGATCGAGCGCTTCCCGCAGCCGGGTTTTTTTTGCCGCTTCTGTATGCTTTTTCATATATTATCCTTGAATTTACTATGTATTAATATATGATACATAGTAAATTCATGTCAATCTCGATATTTCACAAATGACGGGCTGTGGAACGGCCTTGATCATTCATTGTAAAAACCCGCCTTGCTATGTGGATAAAAAATCGTTATGCTATATAATGAACGAACATGACGGTCAATAAGCGGATTCGCCTGCTCAGACAGGCCCTGAATATGTCCCAGACAGATTTTTCCAAGGCTATTTACATCAGCAGTGGTTATACGGCGGAAATTGAAAATGAACACCGTGCGGCCAACGACCGAATTATCCATCTTATCAGTCTGACTTTTGGGGCAAACGAACAATGGCTGAAAACAGGCATGGGGGAGATGTTTCATGCTTCCCCGCTTGAACGAAAGGAACGGATTATCGCGCTTTTCAACGAACTGGATCCCCGTTTTCAGGAGTATGCGCTGACGGTCATAGATCAGTTGTTGAAACTTCAGAAAGAGTCGAAAAAGACGTGAGCGGCGGGAGTTGTTCAAAAATTGAAGTTTTGGAACAACCCCAGCGTTTAAGGATTAAAGCGCCGACTCCATCCTTCCCAGGATCTCCGCTACGGCCGCGGCCAGTTTGTAATGTTCCTCCGGGTCAAAATGGATGCCGTCCACCTTACTGCTCCGTATGACCTTCCCGGCATCCAGAAATTCCGCCCCGCTTTCCTGGGCGAACTGCCTGAAAAACCCGGAAAGTTTTGTTGATAGTTCCACGCAGTCCCCAAAAATATTTTTAAAAACCGGGGCGTCCACCGTGGGGGGAGGGCAGATCACCAGAACCCGGGGAGCGGTATTGCCGGGACCGGCGCCGGAATCCTTGATGGCCCTCACCAGCCGGTTCACTCCCGCGGCAATATCATAGGCGCAGGGGTTATACCGCGTTTTGAGGTCATTGGTCCCGAGCATAAGCGCCACCATATCCAGGGGGCTATGGCTTTCCAGAATAGGCGGCAGCTGCCTGAGGCCGTTTTTATCCCCCTCCACCGGATCTTCCCTGCAGCTGGTCCTGCCGCAGAGTCCTTCCTCAATGATCCAATACCGGCCTTCATCCTCCCCGGCTCCGGCGTTAAGCAATCTTTGAAGCACCATGGGCCAGCGGGTTTTATGATCGTACCGCTCCCCGGTCGTCGGGTTATACCCCCAGGTATTAGAATCACCATAACAAAGGATAGTTTTCATCGATTCCTCCTTCCTCTCAAAGCCCGCGTAAAAGGCTATGGGGTTAATTTATACGTAACTCCTCAGGAGTATACTTTTCCATTTCCAGGTGAGGGGCCCCTGCTTTATCCGGGCGGAAAGGTGTTCCCGGATGGTTAAAAAATCCCTATCCCCCAGGGTTCGGGCGATAAAGGCCCCCCAGGTTGAGCGATCCTTTTCAAACCAGGCGGCCAGGTCCCGTTCGGTAAGGAGCCGTTCCTCTTTTTGATCCAGCGCCGAGAAGGAGGCCTTAAATCCCCCGTCGGCAAAGGCCCTTTCCAGGGTTTGCCCGTCCCAGGTCCAATACCCCCCCTGGCTGGTAAAAAAGTCCTGCTCCGCTTCCCTGAGTTTTGCCAGCAGGGGCCGGGGCACGGGCGGCGCCTCCCCGCGCTCATCCTCCAGGATCCGGGAGATCCGTTCCCCGAGGCGCGGGAGGGTTTGGAGGATCACCAGGTCTCCCCCGGGGGCGAGGAGCTTCCGGGCGCCTTCAACAAAGGCCGCCAAGGGGTCGGGAAAGACCCGTTTCCAGGGCTCCCTGGCCAGGATGTGGTCGAAGAGGGGGGAGGAAAAGAGGGCCTCCGCTTCTTCCGGGGCGGGGAGCTTTCCCGAAGGGAACACGGCGATTTGGGGCTGCTCGCTTTCATCCAGCAGGGCGGCGTAGCGGAGCAGGGCTTCCCGGGCGGTTTCGGTATCCACCAGGGCCGCGGCCAGGCCCTCGGGAACCCTCCGCAGGCTTTCCCAGAGGAGGAGGCCGTCATTGGCGGCGGGGATGAGGATCCGGTCATGCCGGGCCGGGGAGCATTGGCCTAAAATAAGATCCCGGTCGGATAAGAGGAGGGCGCTCCTTCCCGATTCCAGCCGTTTGAACCAGCCTTCCTTACCCTTGGACGAAGCGGACCAGGAGAGGTATTCCTCCCCGCCGGAAGCGCTGTTGTCCCCCATGATAACCGCCGCCTGGAGTTCCCGCTTTGTAAGCACCTCCTCCCGGATCTTCCCTTCGTACCCCATCCGGGAAGGGAGGTAAAAGGTTTTTCCCCGTAATACCCGGGGAAGGTACTGTTGGGCCGCCCAATGGTCCCGGTAGGCGTGGGGATAGATATAGCCGTCCCCATGACCGAAGCCTTCGGCGTCCCTGCTCGCGTCCCGAAGGTGACTGGGAACCTCCGCGTCCTCTTTGTTTACCGTTTCCAGGGCGTCAAAGAAGGCCATGGTGGTGTTGGACTTCGGCGCCGTGGCCAGGTATAAACAGGCGTGGGCCAGGGGGAAATTCCCCTCGGGAAACCCTATCCGCTCAAAGGCTTCGGCGCAGGCAATGACCACGGTTATCGCCTGGGGGTCCGCGAGGCCCACGTCCTCGCTGGCGAGGATGATCATCCGCCTGAAGATAAAAGCCGGATCTTCCCCGGCCCGGACCATCTTGGCAAGCCAATACAGGGCCGCGTCGCTGTCGCTTCCCCGGACACTCTTGATAAAGGCGCTCACGGTGTCGAAGTGGTAATCCCCGTCCCGGTCGTATAACACCGCCCGCTTCTGGATGCTTTCCTCCGCTGCCGCGAGGGAGATACGGATCTCCGTCCCCTCCGGAGGAGGCCAGGAACCGGGGCTGGTTTCCACAGCCAGTTCCAGGGCGTTAAGGAGGCTCCGGGCGTCCCCCCCGGCAACTTCCACCAGGTGTTCCAGGGCCCCTTCCTCAAAGACCACTTGCCACTTGCCGTATCCCCGTTCCACATCCGCCGCCGTCCGCAAGGCAGCCTCCCGGAGATTTTCCGCTGAGAGGGGCTTGAGCTGAAAGATCCGGCTCCGACTCACGAGGGCCCGGTTGACCTCAAAAAAGGGATTTTCCGTGGTGGCGCCGATGAGGATCACCGTGCCGTTTTCCACCCAGGGGAGGAGGGCGTCCTGCTGGGCCTTGTTCCACCGGTGAACTTCGTCTACAAAGAGGATAGTCCGTTTGCTGTAAAGCCGCCGCCGCTCGTCGGAACGGTCTATGGTCTCTCGGATATCCTTTATCCCCGTCAGAACCGCGTTGAGGCTTTCAAAGGAACTTTTGGTGGTATTGGCGATAACCCTGGCGAGGCTCGTCTTGCCCGTACCGGGGGGACCGTAAAAAATAACCGACGAGAGCCGGTCCGCCTGAATGGCCCGCCGCAGGAGCCGCCCCGGCCCGACAATATGATCCTGTCCGATAACGTCGTCCAGGGTCCGGGGCCGCATCCGATCCGCCAGGGGGCCGGAGGAGGCTCCCGCGGCGGCGCTAAAAAGGTCTTCCATGGGGAAGCGTCAAAATAGAAACCGCAGGAGAATCGGTCCGGGTTCTTAATAGGCATTCCACTGCCAGCCCTCATCCCCTAATTGGTAGGCCCAAAGCCCCTTTTGCTGGGTCGACGCGAAAAGGGTCCCATTCTGCGCCTGATAAAGGCCGGTGAGGGACTGCACTCCCAGGCTGGAACGGTATTGGGCGTAATCATGGGCCGTGGTATTTACATCGTAGGTTCCTTCCCCTGGATAATGGCTTGTGGAGTATGAATTCCCGTTGAGTACAATCTCATAAAAACCCTTGGTATAAACCCCCACGAGGAGTAGCTTAGTTCCATTGCGGGTGGTGTAAATAGCCATGGCCCGGTCAAAGGTCAAACCAAAAGACCACGCCGTAACGGAGGAACCGCTCCCATAGAGGATATACCCGCCTTTGGTAGACGCCGCGATACCGCTTCCCACCGAGATGAGCCCCATAATGGTATGCCCGGTGGAACCGGAAATAGGGGTCCCGCCGCCGGAGGAATAAATTCCGCTGGTGGTGGCAAAATAATTACCCGCCGCTCCCCTCAGAAAATAATCTTCCCCGGCTCCGGATTTAATGACCTGGGGCGAACCACCGCCGCTCAAAGATAATATGGTATATACATTGGCACTGCTTCCCGCATTGGAGGCGCAAATATAAAGGGTATTGGACCCATAGATATTCTGTAGATAGGTATACCCCGATAGCGGCACCGCCTCCCACTGGTTGTTGTTGTACCGGTAGAGGCTCTTGTTTTCAATGATACAATAGAGGCTTCCGGCGAAGGCTATATCGCTAATCGCCCCGGAGGGTTTGTCTATCGGGGACCAGGAACTCTGCTGATACTGGTAAAGGCCTTTCCCGTTGGACACGTAGAGGGTGTTCCCGTTCGCCACTATCTTCGTAGGGCTCCCCGGGATGTAGGGATCCTTCGGCGCCACTTCATGGGATATGTCATAAAAAATCGGATGCTGATCACAGGAAAGGAACAATAAACCCAGGCTCACCGCAAAAAGGGCGATAATTCCCCGGCGGGGGAGCCTGTTACGGATGTGCCGTATTTTTTTCATCGTTTTATCCTCATCTTAAAAATGATAACGGGCGGAAAGGGTGAGGGCTACAAAATTTCCCATAACCGTATGTTCACTCCATTGGGGAACAAACCACCAGGAGGTGTTAAGTCCAAAGGACCAGCTGGGATTGAAACGCCAAAAAACCCCGGCCTCAGGCTTCAAGAAAAAACTGAAATGGTTACGTTCCAGGTATTGTTGGGGCACCCCGCCTATGAGGAGGGACAGGGGAAACTCAAACCGGCCCACGATGAATTGATAGCCCACACGGCCCCCCATGGGAACCATGAAAAGCATGTTCTTCCCCCGGGTGGAGATAAACAGCAGGCCGAGTTCCCCCCCAACGTACAGGTTGGAAGAGAGGAAATAATTGAGCCCCAGGGACCCGGTTCCGCCTACGGGTTTTATCCGGTTCTCCAAAACCCCCTCGCTGTCGAAAAAAACCGTGGGGAAGACCGGTCCGAGGGAGATCGTAAAGGTCTTATCCCCCCGTGAGTACAGGGGAGGGGCTACAAAGTCCCATTCGGAATCAAAGGGAGGTTCCGTTTCTTCTTCATAAATACCATCCTCCTGCGCGGCAACACTAAAAAGAACTCCCGCCAGGATAAGAATGAAAAAAAAGACCCGTTTTTTCCCTTTCACCATACCAAACTCCCCAATCCACGGATT
This sequence comes from Spirochaetaceae bacterium, assembly GCA_031282145.1. GTDB lineage: Bacteria > Spirochaetota > Spirochaetia > Treponematales > Breznakiellaceae > JAIRMO01. The sequence goes on from JAITEG010000216.1 coordinate 7,799, forward strand.
GTTGCCCCGGCCGCAAACCGTCGCGCCCCCGTGATTCTTTGAGCATACCCCATAAAAGATACTTCTTCAACCCCCGCAAGTGGGTGGGAGTTGAAGATCCGGGTTGAACGCGGTATATTAGATAAACAGGAGGAAAATAATGAACGATATAGTACCTGAACGCCCTACTCCTACGAATATTTTAACCAAACAGGGAGTGGCTGCTGTTGGGGGTATAACCGGCGGGATCCTTCTTTTTATTATGCGGGCCCTGCCCTTTCCCCTGGGGATCGCCGCCGGGGCGATAGTCGCCCTGGTCGGCCTGGGAGCCCTTTTCTCCAAAGATCCGGAAGATAGGAAGCCCGGCCTTATCATTACCGCTGCCGGAGTCCTGGCCATCCTTGCCCGGGCCCCGATCCCTCCCCTGCGGGCCTTTGCGGGGGTCCTCCTCGGTATCGGCGCGGTCGGTCTTTTGGCCATGGGGATCTGGAAGGGAATTCAATTTTTAAAGGGGCTTAAGAGCAGGTCGTGACCTATTTTTTTGAGACCTATGGGTGCCAGATGAATACCGCGGAATCGGCGGCCCTGAGCCTGGTCCTGCGGGAACGGGGCTGGACGGTGGCGGAGGCTGGGGAAAAGGCGGATCTCGTGATCCTCAATACCTGTTCGGTCCGGGCAACTGCGGAAAAACGGGTCCTCGGCCGGCTTGCCTGGTACGGGGCCTTGAAAAAAAAACGGACCTTTACCCTCCTCGTGGCGGGTTGTATGGCCCAGCTCAGGGGGGAAGCCCTTAAAACGCAAAACCGGGCGGTGGATTACGTGATGGGGACCGCCGCCCGATCGGTTTTCCCTCTCATCCTGGAAAGTTTGGAAAAAGGCCCTGAAAACGCTTCGGGCGCGTCCGTCGCGGGGGAAGAGGGGCGGATAGGTATTGAGGAAACGCCGGTTTTTTCTTTTGCTCCCTTTCACGGGGAGGAAGGGCAGTTCCGCGCCTTGGTTCCCATCATGCACGGATGTAATAATTTTTGTTCCTACTGCATCGTTCCTTATGTGCGGGGCCGGGAAATATCCCGGGATCCCCTATCGATCCTCACGGAAATTGACCTTTTGGCGGACCGGGGCGTTCGGGAGATTACCCTCCTCGGCCAGAACGTCAACTCCTATTTTTGGGAGGGGAAAATCGGCTTTCCCGAACTGCTGGAATTAATTGTCCGACGGGTGGAAAAAACCTCCATCCGCTGGATTCGGTTTCTCTCAAGCCACCCCAAGGACCTCTCCCCCCGCCTTATCCGGGTTATGGCGGACCATGCCGAGTTCTGCCGTCATCTCCACCTCTGTGTTCAGCATGGATCCAATACGATCCTCGCCGCCATGAACCGCCGGTATACCCGGGAACAATACCTGGACCTCGTGGCGGAGATCCGGGATGCCTTGCCGGGGATAAGCCTTTCCACGGATATCCTCATCGGGTTTCCCGGTGAAACCGATGAGGATCTGGAAGAGACCCTGGAATTGATGGAAAAGGTAAAATTCCTTTACGCATATATGTACCATTATAATCCCCGGGAAGGGACCGCCGCCTATGAACTTCCCGGCAGGATCAGTGAGGAACTTAAACGGGACCGGTTGTCCCGAATAATTGCATTACAGAAGCGGCATACCTTAGAATTATTAAAGGGCCGGATCGGCTGCCGGGAAAAGGTTTTAGTTGAAGGAATTTCCCGCAAAAATGCCGATGAATTAATAACCCGTACTGAACGGGACGAAATGGTGGCGGTAAGCGGGGCCCCGTCCATGATTGGTTTTTTTGCCGAAGTAACCCTCCAATCCCTGCGGGGAAATACCTTTCGGGGCGGGGGGCTCATGCCGGCCGGATAAAATAAAACTGTTTTTTACAAGGAGCGCTGGTTTATGCCGTGGAGATTAATTGGATTTGTGGTATTTTTTGGGATACTGCTGGTTTTTATCGGCCTCAACTTGAACAATCGTTGTGATATTTCCTTTGGGTTTACCACGATCGAGGCGGTTCCTATTTACCTCACCGTTTTTTCAGCCTTTGTGTTGGGACTTTTTTGTACGATCCCCCTTATAGTTTCCCTCAAATTTAAAAAGCCAAAATCCCCGGATGCCCTTAACGGGGAGGAGACGAAAAAACGTAGATCGGGGAAAAAACGGGATCCGAAAAAAAAGAATGAAATCCCGGCGGAGGACTTTCCCCAGGGTTCATTTGACGGCGGCGGCCCTTATGGGATCAATTAAAAAGTGCTTTTTTTCCTGTATAGTGTTTTCGCTCCTCCTCAGCCCTCCGGTTGAGGTATATCTCCATGGACAGTCAGCCTTTTCCGGTTCTGTCCCGGCGGCGGCGGAAATTCAAGCCCTTGAACAAAAACTCATTGATCCGGGAACCCCGGTGGTGGAACGGCGCGAAATCATGGTACGGCTGGCCGGACTTTTCCGCCTTTTAGGGGACCTGGAAGCCGCCGCCCGGATCTGGACGGAAGCAGCCGGGCTCCGGACGGCGCCTGATCCTGCGGTTCCCGGCGATCTGGATGACCGGGCTCTCCTGGAAGGCGCCCGGTGTTTCGCCGCCATAGGAGAGTTGGATAAGGCCGATGCCCAGGTACAACGGGTGTTACAGACCGGTAAAGACGCCGGGATCCTCCGGACCGCCCGGTATTTGGGAGCCCAAATCAAAACCTTCCGTTCCGGGGATGTTTCCGCCCTGGCAGCCTTGGCGGATGATGGCGGTTATGGTGAGTACCAAGCCTCCCTATATTACACCCAGTGGAAAGTTTCCGGGGACGACCGGTACAAGTCCCGGCTTCTTACCGAATATCCCGACAGTCCCGAGGCCCGGATCCTAAAAGATGAGGGGGGCGCCGTTAGTGCCGCTCCCTTCGTTTGGTGGTTCCTTTTTCCCGGAAGGGAGGCCGTAACCCTTTCTTCTCCCATGGTTTCGGGGGGCTCCCCGGCCGGGGCAAATTCCCTTGACCAAAACCCGCGTCCCCCGGAGGGGAAGGCCGCCGAGGCGGTTCTGCAAGCAGGTCTTTTCAGCCGGGAGGAAAACGCCCGGGCCCTGGCGGACCGGTTGCGACACGCCGGATTCCAGGCGGATATTACCCGGCGCACCGTAAAGGGCGTGGACTATTGGGCGGTAAACGTCCCCATGGGAAACGATATGGGCAGGACCATCCTGCTTCTCAAAGACTCAGGCTTTGAGTCCTTTCCGGTATTTCCCTAAAGACCTTCATCCAGCGTCAGGAAAATCTCCGGCTCATGCAGGGACTGAATGCCCCGGGTGCTCAAACTAATCCGGTTAAGGGTCAGCGTAGGGGTGGGTAACCCCGTGTTTTCGCCGGTTTCCCCCTCCGGATATTCAATGTGGTAAACATCCCGGTCTATACCGGATTCCTCGGGCCGTAATTCCAGTACCGGCTCCCCGCCAATAAGATAAAAGGTGTATTTTCCCTTTTTATACGAATTGGTGGTGTATAATTCATAGATTCCGTTTTTCTGAAAGATGAGTCTTCCTATAAAACCGGTATAGGCTGCTTCGATGTGGGGGGCTATCGAATAAACCGCTTCCGGTATTTTTTCAAGGGACTCCGCCCGCCGGTAGACTCCGTCCCAGGGGGCGCTGATCCCGATCTTAAGTTGTACGTCCTCGGTAACCCGGATCCGCAAGTGGTCCAGGGATTCAAGTTCGATGACGATGAACCGTTTAAGAGTGGTGACGGAGCTATTTTGGGTCGACAGGTACTGTCCGTACCGGGTGGGGATTGAATTCTGCAAGACAAAAATTTGCTCGATTTCGTCCCCGTAGAAAATAATTTCCCGGTTGGAATAATCAAAATAGATGTATTGCCCCGGTTCCGCTTGACCCTGGGAATTGACAAAATACCAGAGTCCCTCAATATGCCGTTCCAGTTCTCTTGAATTACCGCTTAACAATTCCTGGACCCGGCGCTGTTCTATCTGGGCGCCCGGTACCTTGGTAAACCGGCTTTGTTCGTATTGCCCATTTACTGGATTATAGGTATAGATAATTTCCACCCGGTCCAGGGCATTGGAAGATTCATAATCCCGGCCCGAGGCCGCAATGGCACAGGGCTGCCCGGGGACTCGTTCTGTTTCCAATACGGAGATAGAACCGTCGATCCGCAGTTCCGCGATTTTGCTGAAGGGCTGATCCGTCTCAAACCGGCCTTCCAGCCCCGGAGTATCCGCAGTGGGGGGGGGATTCGTTTTCCGTAAAACGGTCAGGGTTTCTTCCCCGGCGCCGTTCATCCCGCCGAGGAGTATACCGATCCCCCCGTCTCCGATAATATCCATGACAGAAAGAGAGACGGCTCCCGGCCGGATTACCACGGTAGGGATACTCCAAATCCGTTGATACTCCCCGGATAAAGGCTCTATATCCATATAAATGATATGGATAGCCCCTCCCAGATCCGAAAGGTTGCGACAGGCTATGATATATTCATCCGGAAGGTCGTCATCAAAATTTTGGGTTAATACCGCCACCACCGCCTCGCCCTCCTCCAGGGGAAATTTGGGGAGCAGGGTGTCTTCGTAGGCTGTCTCCACGGAGTCCCATTCCGATATTTCCGAGTTCATTCGAGGAATAACGATTCGGGTTTGGGCGAAAGGGCTGTTCTTTTGAACATGAAAAATATCGCCGGGCAATAAAACCAAAGCCCCGATACCCAGGGCGGTAAAAATAAAAACCAGGGCGGTAATAATTTTTAGGGCTTTACCGGTCATAATCAATTCAGCCCCCGGACATATAATCGGAAACGGCTTTTTGTACCCGGGAACCCAGGTCTAAACCCACCACCTGGACCCGCCATCCGGAAAATTCCTGAACCTTCGCGTAGCGGAGGATATCCCCCAGGGCGTTTCCCCGGAAAGAACCGCCGGCGGTTCCGGTTACGAGGAGGGTATAGGAAATCCCCTGTCCAGATTGACTTTTTTCCCGGGCAAGGGCTGCCCGGAGGGCGGCGGCATAATCCGCGGAGGGACCTTCGGCCATGACGGAACGGCGTAGCAGTTCCTTGACGGTTTCCTTTTGGGCGGTTTCCTTCAAGGATTCGGAAAAGATCACCTCCGCCTTTTCCGCGGCAATCCAAATGGTAAGGTTATCCCCTTCCTGTAGGATCTTATCCACTATATATTCATTAAGCCAGTCTATCGCGCTGTTTTTCCCCTTTTTTATGCTTTCGGAGCCGTCAACAATCAAATACATAGTGATAGGGGTAGTCCGCCGATCTTCGGCAGTCATCAAACCAGGAAAAAGAATAATTAAAAAAAACACAACCATGATCGTTTTTTTCATAATAAAATCCTATAATAAGTCATTTTTTCCCTCCCGTAAAGATGGAAAATCCCGGACTCCTCCTAAAAGGAAGTCTACCTGAGTGTTCAAGGTTTTCCAAAACTTCAGTTTTGGAAGCATCCTCTTTACTTAAGTATAAAACAGGATTCTTTCAAAGGGGAGCCGCTTAAAACTTCGATTTTTAGAAGTTGGGCCTTTCCCCGGAAAAAATCGATTCTTTACCCGTTTTTTTCCATAAAAAAGCAGAAAAGGCTTTACATTTTTACGGAAAGATTGATAATATGAATATAATATTATAAGATAAGATAAGATTGAAATATATTTTGTAAGGAGCCAAACATGGGTGCTATAGACCTGCCTAAAAGTCCGAATGTATTCCATCCGGAGAAACCGAGTGCCGTAGGCTCCCGGAATTCTTTAGCCCAGGAATACCGGGATCAGCAAAATGAGGTTAATCAACTTCTGGAGGAAGAGACCAATAAGGTTATTCATCATCTGACCGCTAAATTACCCAAGGATGTACTGGAACGCCTGGATGTAATGGGTGGGTTAAAAGAGAAGTTGTATAATTATTTTAACCAGAATTATCAGAACATGTTCAACCGTTATATGGTAACGGCGGAAGATGAGATGGTAAAGAAAATCCGCAATTATGTTGATAAAGAAGAAACCAAGGTCCTTTCCCGGTATACCCCCAAGGAAGTGGCGGATCTTTTGGATCAGGTCGGCGGTGCGGATAAGTTTAATACCGGTGAAATAGAAAAATCCATGGTTAATATGTACGGTCACCTGCAGGGTCATATCCAGCGGGGGGTTAATGACCTGGAAAATCTGACCAACAGTCTTTTACGGCAAAAGACCGATACCGGCGCGTTTATCCGGGGTGAAAACGCCTATTCTATCGTCAAATGTGCCTTTAAAGACAATGTACTCAAGCCCAAGACCGTTACCGATGTCAAATTGTCGGTTAATATTCTGGATTCCGAGCTTATCAGTCCTATTTTCCACTATCAGGTTACGGTGGAATATCTGATCAAGGACCTGATTTCCAAACATCTTATCGACAATATCGATAAGGAAATTGAGAAACTCAAGGATGAACGGATAGATCAGGGACTTGAGGAATTATCGGACAGCGAAATTATCTTTAATAAGATCGGCAAGGTGGAGAATTACACCGACGACAAGGGGGATGATCCCAAGTCAAAACGGTACTCCATCATCGCCAAGGCTCTGTTTGACCGGATTACGGACCTCCGGGCGGAAATAGATCCCGAGAATTTTGACCAGCAGAACGTGCGGGAAAATATCAAAAAGATCGTGGATATTGAAAATATCCGGAACCGGGGCTTTAATACGGCGATTAACTCCATAACCGCCATCCTTGACACCTCGAAGATGGGGTATCAGTATATCGAAAACCTCAAAAACGCCCGGGAACTGTTGATTCGGGAGTATGAGGACACCGATTTCGCCCATTTGCCCGATGAACGTTACCAGGTGCGGATGCGGTATTATGATAACGCCCAGCTCATTGAGGAGCGCAAGGCCTATGATGTCCAGGTAAAGAGTTTTGAAACCGAAGTGCGCCACCTCTGGGACGTATTGGAAGTGATCTATCAGGGCGCCAAGCCTCTTTTCAAGGTTTCAGACTATGAGGATCTGGCAAAGAAAAATAAGAACCAAATCCGCAAAACCATAAAGGATAAAAGCGGAGAGCCCCTCTATGAAGACATTGCCAAGGTGTGGGATGAAATTTCCTTTGTGCGTCCCGCGGAAACCGAAGTGGAACGGATGAATCGTACCTATATCTATGAAAAGGACCGGATCCGGCAGCGGATTATTTTAATGCGTCAGCGGCTCAATGATATGTACGATTATCAGTACCCCATTGAACGGCGGGTTATGGAAAAGCGCCTTGATTTCCTGGAGCGGGAATATTATCGGTTTGAGTATATGATTAACCCCTACCACATTCAGCCCGGCTTGCTTTTGGATGTGGATATCACCTCTATTAAGCGGAAAAAAGCGACCCTGGATGCCATGGCGAACGTGTTGAACGAATTCCTCCATGGGGTTTCTAAGGGATTCCAGGATGCGGCCTTCGCTTCCTTTAGCCGCCGCCGTTCCACGGTTCGGGAGGATATCAATCAGTCCTTCTCAGATACGACCCGGGAAGGGACGCTTCCTTCCAACGGGGGTATCGCGCCCGGTCAGGCCTATTTGGATATGTTGAATACCGACGAAGGTATCCCTGATGCCCGGACACCGGCCTTGGAAGCGCCCCCCAAACGGGGGAGGAAACCGGGGGTGGTAGATGCGAAACCCGCCAAGCGGGGAGCTGAGAAAAAGACCCCCGGCCGCCGGGGAGGCAGGGCGTTGCGGCAGCTTTAAGGATTCGCTATACGGTTCCTTATCTCGTTGGTACTGATGACAAACTAAAATAGGGCTGTCCGAAAAAATTGAACTTGTTCGGACAGCCCTGTTTTTTATGGAGGTGCAAGGCATGGCTCAGGCTTGGCCTAATTTAGAGGTCCTTTCTACCCGGAAAGGATTTAACGCCGCGGTACGGCATATCAACCATACCATAAGCATCGCCGATTCCGTGGGGAACTATAATGTGGCTGACCTTTTGTTTGAAGCGGAAGATGAGGTATTGAGCGGTGAGGAGATAGCCCTGTTACTGCGGATGCTGCTGGTGGATAAATTGGGGTATCAAGCCCGGTCTTCTAACTTGGCCTCGGTGGCCGCCAATCCGACCTCCCTGGCGCAGGAATTTGCCCGATGGTCGGCGGTGGATCTTTTGGCCGTCTACCATCACCCTGAATTGGGTTTATTGGCCGCCAATCCTAAGGACCCGGAGCAATTAACGGGTTGGGGGGCGCTGAAAAAATGGGAGCTATTGGTTATTTACGCGGGAAAAGCCGGAAAAGAGACGGATGGGCTCTGTCTAAAAGCTGCCGAGGTTGCTTTGGATCTTTTTGAGGGAACTAAAACAAAAATTCCTCCGGAGCTGTACCGGGGTGAATTTAACGTAAAAAAGCCGAAAAAGGCCGTTTCCGCAAGACCCATCAAAAAGGAGCAAAAAAAGGCTAAGCCTTCTCCGGGAAAGGCCCGGAAAAAATCTCCCGCGCTTGTCTCGGCGCCGCTTCCGTCCGGTCCGCCGGCCGTTTCCACAGCTCTGGCCGTGAAGGGGACGTTCCACATGACCCCCCGGTATTCGGTAATAGTCAGGAACGAGCTTTTCCACAACGGAAACGTGGAAGCATGGAAACGGATCATCGCCAGTTATAACGCCAAACATCCTGAGCTTCAGGTATATATTTATTATGATGGGGAACGGATTCAGGATATCAATGCCCTCTTTAAATGGGGAAAGGTTAAACACGGCAGTTCCATTCAATTTTCCGTAGCCGGAGAAGATATCAAGGATGTGGCCAAATTGCAGCGTTACTTAATTCAGGGCGCCAGTCCCCAGTTTGAAGCGTTTCTTCGCGGCTCGGTGAGTACTATCTTAAAATTATTTTAATTGCGGCGCTTTTTTCAAAATCATGGCCCTTCCGGACCATCGGATTTTGAAAAGTCTCTCTTATATGAAAAAAAGGAAAACTATATGGATAAAGGGATTCATTTTTTTAGTCAAGAAGAAGGGATCTCCCCCAAAATTGCCCCGGAATTGCTTGGAATTCGGGGGAGACAGGCCAATGAATTCGCCGAATTGGGCTTTCCCCTATTGCCCGGCTTTATTTTGGACACCTCCATCGCCTCCGAACTGGGGTCGGTGGATATCAAAAAGGAGGTAAAATCCCTGCTTGATCGGTGTTCTAAAATTGTGGAAAAAAAATATGGGGATCCTGAAAATCCGATGTTCCTTAAAATTGTGGTGTCTCCTAACTTGGCGGTTTCCGATTATCCGGTCTTGCATAATTTCGGCTTGGTCAAACCGGTTATCGCCGGATTTACCCGATGGGTGGGGGAAACCTTTGCGGCCCATGAGGTGCTGTTCCTCCTCCGGGGCATCCTGCGGATCGAGGAGCGGCTCAAGGGTCTGGAGGGCCGTACCCGAGAGCGGGATAAAATCACCGCCGCTCTCAGGGACCTGGAAGGGCTCGTCCAGGGAAATCATCCGGCCCAAAGCGCAGAAAACTACATGGATGCCTATGCCGGATTTTTTCCCGGCGGCTTTTTTGAAAACGCCGAGACACAACTCTTTATCGTTCTGGAAGAAATTTCCAAATTGTTGGCTATTGATGAGCAGAATGATCAGGATACGGCCCTTTTGATCCAGCCCATGGTATATGGAAACTATGGAAAGGATTCCTGCTCCGGCGGATTTTTTAGCCGGAACGTGGTAACCGGGGAAAAGAAGCTTCAAGGGAACTTCCATCGGGAAAAATTCAATGAATTTGGCGGTAATGGTCAAGACATTCAAAAAATAGAGCCCCGGTATTTAAAGGAACTGGAACGGATCGCCCGGACCCTGGAAGATCAATTTAAGGAAATTCGTCAGATCCGCTTTACTATTGAGAACAAAAAACTCTGGCTTATTGATCAACGATCAATGGATCGGAAATCAACCCAAGCGGATATTAAGCTGCTTCTGGATTTGGCTGAACGGAAATTGGTGGATAAGGCCTTTGTGGTTAAGGCCCTGGAACCTCTCCGGCTCAATGAGCTTCTCCGTCCCCTGATAGATACCGCCGGGGTGAAGGGCCTTAAAAAATGGAATGGCGGTATCGCCGGCGCCCCCGGAGCGGCCATCGGCAGGGCTTATTTTAGTACCGAGGGGCTCCTGGAAGCGCAGAAACTGGCCAAACAGAAGGGAGAAGATTCCCGGTTCATCCTGGTTTTACCCGCTTCCTTTGCGGGGGATGTCAAGGCCATAGAGGTGGCCGCCGGGGTCCTCACCGCTGAGGGGGGATATTCCGCCCATGCTTCAGTGGTGGCCCGCCAATACGGAAAAGTCTCCCTGGTGGCGCCGGCGCTGAAGATCCGGGGTAAAAAAGCGGCCCTGGGGAATATCGGCTTTTCCGAGGGGGATTATCTTACGTTGAATGTGCCTTATCATGGGGAGTCTTCGGTATATCAGGGTGCCGCGTCATTAATTGAGCCCAAGCCGGCCGAATCAGGGTTGTTTGATTTTATCTCCCTGGCCAAGGGTTTTTTGAAGGATTTTCACGTCCGGGCAAACGCGGAAACTCCCCAGGACGTGGTTTTAGCCCGATCTTTCGGCGCCGACGGGATAGGCCTCTGCAGAACCGAACATATGTTTTTTCAGGCCGATAGGATCAACGTGTTTCGGGACATGATCTTCGCCGATTCCGGGGAGGAACGGAACCGGGCACTGAATAAGCTTCGCCTTATGCAGCGGGATGATTTTTATCGCATCTTCAAGGTTATGGCGGGGAAGGAGGTAACCATCAGGCTTTTGGATGCCCCTTTCCATGAATTTATGCCCCATAACCGGGACGAACTTAAGGCGTATCTGGGGTATTTGGAAAAAAGTAAAAAGAAAAAGGTTTCCGAGGCGGAGGTGCGCGAGCGGATTGAGGCCCTGGATGAATTTAACCCCATGCTGGGACACCGGGGCTGTCGTATTGCGGTTTCATACCCTGAAATTTACGCCATGCAGGTCCGGGCTATTTTTGACGCCGCCTATCGGCTCCGGGACGAAAAGGTGGCGGTTTATCCTGAGATTATGGTACCCATTGTTATGAACGCATCGGAGTTAAAACTTATTGCCTATGGAAAAAAGATCGAAGGGGCCGACTATACGGGTATTGTGGAGGTGGAAGAAATCCTGCGGGAAGAGAAAAAGGTTAAGCCCGTGCCCTACAAGATCGGCAGCATGATTGAGATCCCTGCCGCCGCCCTGGGGGCCGCCGATATTGCCAAATACGGCCGTTTTTTCAGTTTTGGTACCAATGATCTGACCCAAACCACCTTGGGAATATCCCGGGATGACTTTACCGGTTTTATGGCCGATTACACCCGCTTTGACCTTATCACCGGGAACCCCTTCAGTACTCTGGACACCAGGGTAAAGGAACTTATCGCCCTGGCGGTAGAGCGGGGACGACTGACCCGGCCCGACCTGGTATGCGGTCTTTGCGGCGAACATGGGGCTGATCCCGGAAATATCCGGTTCTGTATGGAAACGGGGCTTGATTATGTGTCTTGCTCTCCCTATTCGGTACCCATCGCTATTCTGGCCGCGGCTCAGGAGGAAATCAGAAGATCCGAATCCGGGGAATGAGCCGCCGGCGCCCTATTATGAGTATTCTCCCTTAAAGCTCATAGTGGCCTGGACAATGTCCGCTACCCGTTTAGCGCTTTTTTTTGCGTCCGCCTGGGGAATTCCCGCTTCCCGGTTAAAGGTCTTTTCAAAAAACATCTGCAGGGTAGCAAAAAGATCCGGACGGTTGTAAAACACCAAGGCAAAATTGACCCCTGTGGGTTTTAAGATGGTAAATGAAGAAAAAGAGTCGATAGGTTGTTTGGCGATCATGATTTTGCTTTGATTTTTGGCGGTGATCTGTTCCAATTCGCTGAACCTGAGGGGAATTTGCTCGGTATGACTGCGTACATAGGGTTCTATGGCCTTATTGGGATAGCTGGCCGGTTCTATCAGGACATGCATTTTTTTGCCGTTTGTCTGAAAAGTCAATCCGGCATCGTTAAGATAAATGGACTTTACCCCGGAATAAGAAACAATTTCATATATAGAATAAGCGGAGTTGCTGTTGAAAAAAGAAGATATCACATACCCTTCATCTTTTGGTAATTGATCCTGACGATAGGCGTCAAACAAATCCATCGCCTTTACTGCCATAGTGTTCCTCCCCTGGCTGTTTTTCTATCCATAATAAATATTATAGACCTTTTCCTTATTTCGGCAACCGGGATCCTTGAGAAAAAGAGAAAAAAGAAGTTTTTACCAAAGGTCAAATGGTGAAAAAAGCGGAACCTTTCCCAAGCCCGATTGGTTTCGGAAAAGCCTCAGCGGTATTATTTTACACCGGCCCGGCGAAGACCCTTCCGCTTTGTCGCTTCTTCCTCATAGTGGCAGGCCCCCAGGGTATTGCCTTGTTCCCGGGCAATAAAGGCCATCCATTCATAGGGCCGGGGATCTCTATGATTTTTCAGCGCCGATTCCTGTAGAAATTCCAGGGCTTGCTTTGGTTTTTGTTCCCGGTATAAAAGAAGTCCCAACGCCAGGGGAATATCCGGGGATTTTCTAAACAAATTTCGGGCCTTTTCCAATACCGCCGCCGCGTAAAAACCCGCTCCGGCCCGTTCAAGGCACCCGGTATATTCCAACAACAGCGTAATGTCATCGGGTTTTTCCTTAAGCAGGGCCTTAAGAAACACCGCCGCTTCCCGGTAGTGCCCGGATTTTCGGTAGGAATAGGCTAATACCCGGCGCAGGGTAGGATTGGTCGGTTCCCATACCAAGAGAACTTCCAGTTCCCGGGCGGCCTCTTCAAATGCGCCGGTTTTGAAGAGGAAAAGGGCTTTATCCCGGCGGACACCGTAATTATCCTTCCACCGTTTGAGGTAAGCGGTATAGGCCTTTTTTAAGCCTTCCCGGGCCTTGGGACGCCCCTCTTTGAAAAGAACCTCTTCCGCAGTAATAATCCCCAGATAGGCTTTTTCATGATCCCCCTCAATAACCAGGACCTTTTTGAACCAGTTTAAAGCCGCTTCGATAAATCCTGCCTTGAGGTACCGTTCTCCCAGGGCGTACATGAGTTCCGGATCCGGCCCCAGGGAACGGATCGCCCCTTGCAGGGTTTCAATCACCTGGGGATCGCGGTCATTGACCGCGGCTTCGTATAAAACGGAAAACCGTTGGATAAGCTCCCCATCTCCCTTGAGCTTCTTCGCGTTTTTTAATCCCCGTTGCAGGGTTTTCCAATCCTTATCTTCCCAGGCATTGACCATAAGGGTATACCACAGGTTAATTTGGGAGGGATCCAATTCCAGGGCCCGTTCCAGGTGATTTTTTGCGGAACCGCGATCCCCCAGGTTTCGCAGGGCCTCCGCATCCATGGCATGGATCACCGGGTCCGCCCGCCGGTACTTAAGCCAGGCGCGGCAGGAATCCGCCGCCTCTCGCCACTTGCCCGCGTCCAACAGGGAACGGATCATAAAAAGGTCTACCAATTCACTGTTCCAGGGCAAATTGGGGAGTTTTCCTCCCAGGAAAGAACGGATCCTTTCTATTTCTTCCAGGGCTTCCCCGTTTTTACCCAAAACCATCAATACCGAGGCCCGGTACCAGCGGATCATCGGATCCTGGGGGGCAAAACGGATAGCCTCGGCATAATGGCCCAGGGCTTCTTCCGGGTGATTTAATTCCCGGGCGGCCCGGCCTAATTCAAGCCTGAGCAGGAGGGAATCAAAACCGTTTTCCCGGACAAACCGAAGCATCTGAATGCCCAATTCGTAATTTTCGATCCGGCAGAGCCGGATCCCCCGGATAAAGAGCGCGTTCAGGTACCCCCGGTAGATCCGTTTATTATCCGGGGCGATTTCCACCGCCCGCTGCAATGCCTCCACCGCCTGGGACGAGTGTTTGGATTTCAGGTAGGCCATCCCCAAAAGCGCCAGCGCTGAGGGGTTATCCGCCTGGTACTCCAGGGCTTTTCTGAGGAAGGGTACCGCTTTATGGGGCATCCCCAGGGCCGCATAGGTACGGCCCGCAAAAAAATACCCTTCGGCGGAACGGGGATTGATCCGGAGGTAATCGTTAAAAGCGGCTAAAGAGCGGGAATAATCCTTAAGGGCATGGAAGGAACGGCCTAAATAAAGGTACGCCTCCGGGGGAGCGTCGGATTCGGATAGAAGTTCTTCGAGCAGGGCGACGGATCTTTTATAATCCCGGGCTGCCCCGGCTTGAAGAGCGGCCTTGAGCTTTTCCCGCCCCCCTGCGGCGCCTGAGCTCCCGGTGGAACAAAACCCCATAGGTCCCTCCGGAGGAGCCGCGCCCTATTTCGCCCTGGCCAGGGTAACCGCCGCAGTCACCACGATGTCTTCCACCGAAGCCCCCCGGGATAGATCGCTTATGGGTTTGGCGAATCCTTGAAGGAAGGGGCCGAAAGCTTCGGCTTTCCCCAGGCGCTGCACCAGTTTATACCCGATGTTTCCCGCTCCGAGGTCGGGGAAAACCAGGGTATTTACCCTGCCCCGGACGATACTGCCCGGGGCTTTTTTATCGGTCACCTGCGGTACCAAGGCCGCGTCGGCCTGAAGTTCGCCGTCAATTTTCAAGGCGGGATCCTTGGCCTTTACCAGTTCCAGGGCGCTCCGTACCTTGAGCACGTCGGGATGATCCCCCCCGGACCCCTTGGTGGAAAAAGAGAGGAGGGCTACCACGGGATCAGCGCCGAGAAATTCCCGGCAGGATTGGGCCGCGGCCAGGGCAATTTCCGCAAGCTGTTCCGCATTTGGATCCGGCACTACCGCGCAGTCGGAGAAGATAAGGGTTCCCCCAACCCCCCAGGAACTATCGGTGGTCTGCATAACAAAACAGGAGGAAGCGGTCTTGGAACCCGGAACCGTACCGATGATAGCGAGCCCCGCCCGAAGCACATCGGCGGTAGCGCTTTCAGCTCCGGCCACCATGGCGTCGGCATCCCCCAGATGGACCATCATGGCCCCCCAGCGCAAAAAATGGAGGATATCGGTTTTGGCCTGGTCCGTTGTCATACCTTTATGTTTCCGTAGCTCATAATATTCATGGGCATATTTTTCGATCAAAGGAGAGGAAAGGGGATCCACGAGGGTGATGCCCTGGAGATCCACCCCTTCTTTTTCAGCCCCTTCCATAACGAGAGACTCCTTACCCACCAGGGTAACCGACGAAGCCAGCCGTTCATCGACAATGATCCGGGCGGCTTTAATAGTCCGCGGTTCCGTTCCTTCGGCTAATACCAACTTTTTTTGCAGGGACTGAGCTTTTCTACGCATATCCTTTTCAAAATTCATACGATACCCCTTTGAAATATGATATAAAAGAACCCTTGATAAAACCTATCGATACCCTTTAAGTTTACCGGTTTCAGGGATATCGCGCAAGGTGACGGGTGGGGCCAGGGCAGGGCACCGGGATGAATATAGGTAAAATCATTTTAACTAAGCGGTTGTTGATTTATATATTTATATATGCTCGCCCTGAACAGGTATCAGGACCTATTGACGCAGTCCGGCTCCACGGTTAAATTTAGAACATTATGACTGATATCCATAATGATGTGTTGGAAGATGAAGATTTTGATACCATTTTATCTCCCGATATCGATTTTTCCGGAACTATTAATTTTGAAAAGCCCTTTCTTATCCGGGGCAGGGTTTCCGGAAAGATAGCCGCCAAAAGCCTCCTCGTGGTAGATGAGACCGCGGTGGTGGATGCCGATATCAATGCGGCCGCCGTGATTATCCGGGGGTCGGTAAAGGGAAATGTTACCGTTTCAGAAAAAATTGAAATTACCACCACCGGGAAATTGACGGGAAATGTGGTTGCCCCGGAATTTTTTATGGAAAATGGCTGTATATTTAACGGCCGTTGTACGATGACGGAACGGAAACCCCTTGAACAAATGGCATGAAAAAAAGAACTTGGGAGCATACAATTTGTTTGTTTTTTCTTTTGATCCCCCAACTGACTGTTTTTGCCCAAAATAAGCCCGATGCGGTTCGGGCCTACCGGAATGGTAATTATGAGCAGGCGGTTTCCATTTGTCTTAATGAAATTGCGGCTAACCGGAATAATATTGAATCCTATGTGGTAATATGCTGGAGCCTTATCCGCTTAAACCGGTTTGAGGAAGCCCAAACCTATGCCCAGACCGGACGGAACCTCAGCAGATATGATCCCCGGATCATCGAGATCCTGGGGGAGATTAATTATTTTCAAGGAAGTAACCACGAGGCTTTGTCGTATTTTCAGGAATATATCAACCTTGCCCCCGAGGGACAGCGGATAGAAATGGTTTATTATTTTATGGGTGAAATTTTTATCCGTTTAGGCCGTTTCCGTCACGCCGATATTGCCCTGTCTACGGCGGTTCACCGGGTACCGGAGAACGCCGCCTGGTGGACCCGGCTTGCCTATGCACGGGAAAATGCCGGAGATCTCTCGGAGGCCGCCGTTGCCTATGAGCGGGCCCTGTCCCTGGACGCCCAGCTTTCCGATGCCCGCAGGGGCCTGGATCGTATCCGTCAAGCCCTGGGGAACCGTTAAATCCCCGTGCTTTCCGTAGCCCTTCACACCCTGGGATGTAAATTAAACCAGGTGGAGAGTGAATCCATCGCCAGTGCCTTTACCCGGGAGGGTTTTACCCTGGTTCCCTGGGAAGGGGGTGGAGCGGATATTTTCCTCGTCAATACCTGTACGGTCACCTCCAAAGCCGAACAGAAGGCCCGTAGGATTATCCGCAAGATCCTCAAGGAAAATCCCACCTCCCGCGTAATCGTAACCGGTTGTTATGCCCAGCTTGACGCTGAAGCGGTAGCGGGGCTCACGGGTAACGAAGGGGGGGTGCCGGCTTATCAAAAACGGCTATTGGTGATCCCCGGGGATCGTAAAAGTTCCCTGCTGGATTTACCCGGATTGCTCCGGGAATGGGGGAACGCCGCGGGGGCTCCCGCCGGAGACCTCGAACAATGGGCGCGGGGCCTGGATGTTTCCTCCCCCCAGGACCGGTTCCGCTTTAATCCCGAGGGTTTTTGCAATCATTCCCGGGCCTTTTTAAAAATACAGGACGGCTGTGATAAGCGCTGTTCCTATTGCCGGGTTACCCTTGCCCGGGGGCCCAGCGTGAGTTTGGCGGCGGAGCGGGTATTGTCCCGGCTTCGGACCCTGGAAGCCGCCGGTTTTGGGGAAGCGGTATTAACCGGGATAAATATATGCCAATACCGGGACGGTTCCTTGGATTTAGGCGGCCTCCTGGAATACCTTTTGGGGGAAACCGGGGATATCGCCCTGCGCCTTTCCTCAGTGGAGCCTGAAAATATTACCCCGAATTTGGTTAACGTGCTGGCCCACCCCCGGATTCGGCCCCACTTTCACCTCTCCCTCCAGTCGGGAAGCCCCGGGATCTTACAGAGGATGGGCCGCGGCTATTCCCCCGAGTCAATCGAGGAAGGGGTTGCCCGGCTGCGATCCGTTAAGGGGGATCCCTTTGTTGCCTGCGATATTATCACCGGTTTTCCCGGCGAAACCGGAGGGGAATTTGAGAAGACCTATGAACTTTGCCGCCGGATTGGTTTTTCCTGGATCCATGCCTTTCCCTATTCTCCGCGGCCGGGAACCGAAGCCTATCACTTTACCGCCCCGGTAACCGAACGGGATGCCGTCTCCCGGGTAACGGCCCTCACGGATCTGGCCCGTCAAGGCCGACGGGACTATATAGGGCGTTGGATTGGGAAAAAGGTAGAGGCGATCATTGAGGGAACCGCATCCAATGAGGGGAATAAAAAAAAATCCCCCTATACTGCCGCGTTATCCGATAATTACCTCAGGCTGTTGCTCCCCAATGGGGAATTCTCCCCCCTCCCTCCGGGCAGGGCAATACCTTGCCGGCTCCGCGAGCTAGGGAAAACCGGACAAGAACTTCCTGGAACTTCCCGGTTTGACGCCTGGGGGGAGCGGCTTTCTTAATGACCCTCTTGACTATTAGAACGGATTCAGGTATGGTAAAAAACGGTTGTGTTGGTTTCCCGGCTCGGTATTCGTGTTGAGGGTTTCATACCCCGCCAGACCTTTGGTCTGCGTTCTGTTGCGGGGCGGTTGATTTTTTGAAGTTTGTTTTTGTATCGGTTAATCCGGGCCGCTAGCTCAGTAGGTAGAGCAACGCCCTTTTAAGGCGTGGGTCACACGTTCGAATCGTGTGCGGCTCATTATAAATGAGATAGGCTCGTCTATCGAATTTGGTATAAAATCTTATCGCTCTATCAATTGCGGAAAGTCTTAAATTCATATACCCTTGATCTATGATACAGATCGCGTTTACCGGAGGCGGTTCCGGGGGGCATATATATCCCGGCTTGGCCGTAGCCGCCTGCCTCAAGCGGCAGGGATCGTGCCGTATTTTTTGGATAGGTTCCCATACCGGGATGGATAGGTCCATCGTTGAGGGAGAGGGGATAGAATTTTTTGGGATCCCCGCGGGTAAACTCAGGCGGTATCTGTCTTTCCGTAATTTCCTGGATGTTTTTAAGGTTTTGGCGGGGTTTTTTGCCGCCCGCAGGATTTTGAAGCGGGAAAAGCCGGACCTGCTTTTTTCCAAGGGAGGGTTTGTAAGCGTCCCCCCCTGCGCGGCTGCGGCTTCCCTGCATATCCCCCTTTGTACCCATGAATCGGATCTGAGCCCGGGCCTTGCGACCCGGATCAACGCCCGGTTTGCCCGGAGGATATTTACCGCCTACGAAGATACGGCGGGTTTTTTGCCCCGGCGCTATCAAGACCGGATCCGTCTTACCGGTAACCCGATCCGTTCTGAATTCCGCGGGGCCGATGCCCTGGGGGGGCGGGATTTTTTAGGGATTAAGGACGGGGAGCGGATCCTCCTCGTTTTGGGGGGAAGTCAAGGAGCCAGGGAAATAAACGAGTTGGTTCGTTCCTGTATCACGGAACTCACCAAGCCCTATATTGTTGTCCACCAAACCGGCCGGGATGCCTCCGGGGACCTCGCGCCTTCGGAACGGTATAGGCCCTATACCTATTTCAGGGAAGAGATGCCCCAGGTCCTCGCCGCCGCCGAGCTGGTCCTCAGCCGGAGCGGGGCCGGAACCATCTGGGAATGTGCCGTCCTGGGCCGACCCATGGTACTGATTCCCTTAAGCGGTTCCGGAACCCGGGGGGATCAGGTGGAAAACGCGTTGTTTTTTGAAAAGACCGGGGCCGCGGCGGTTCTCTTAGGGGAAAGGGTTTCCCCCAAAGCCCTGGTGGAAACGGTCCTGGCCATCGCGGAAGATGAAGAGAAGCGGGCAGCTATGGAGCGGGCCTCGGCCGGGATTGGTGCGGAGGACGGAGCGGCATCAATTGTTCGGGAAATGATGTCCCTATTAGAGGAAAAGACCAATGGATGAAACTTCCACCATCGCAGCCCGTATGATGGGCCTCGAACCCATTGATATTATTTTTATTGCCCTGGTTCTGATCCTGGTCATCCGTTGCGCCCTCCGGGGATTCATCGAAGAAGTTTTGTCCATGGCGTCGGTAGTAGCAGGCGCCCTCTCCGCGGTTTTTTTCTACAAAAAGGGAGGCGTTTTTATCCGGGAAAGGTACTTGGAAAATGTGGGGATAATCCCTGAGATTCTTGCCTTTGCGATACTGTTTCTCATTCCTTTTGTGGGAATAAGAATAGTGGGACATATTATCAAGGATATTATTGCCAAGGTGAACCTGGGTGGGTTTGATCGTTTTTTAGGGATCCTTTTCGGCTTACTTGAAGGAATTACCCTGATAGCCCTGGTGCTTTTTGTGATCGACATACAGCCCCTTTTTGATAAAAATTTGCTCCTGGAGAAGAGTTTTTTCGCCCGGTTTCTTCTGCCGGTGATTGGGGAAGTACACCGGTCGGTTCTCAGTTTTGGGGGAGGGTGAGGACTCCATGTTTGAGAATATTTTGGGGCAAAGCGGAATTGTTCAGTTGACTCAGGATATAAGCGCCGGCGTGCTGGCACCTTCCCTGCTTTTTTTCGGTCCCCCCGCATCGGGAAAAGGAACCGCGGCGTTGGAGTGTGCCCGGATTCTCTCCTGCGAAACCCCCGACGCCCCCTGGAACTGCGCTTGTACCGCCTGCGTTCATCACCGGACCCTTACCAACCCGGACCTGCTCCTCTTAGGTTCCCGTCCTTTTTCCGCGGAGATCGCCGCGGCGGCGGCGGCCTTTTGCCGGGAACCGGAAACGGCCGCGGTGCGGCTCCTTTTTATCCGTTCGGTCCGGAAACTCCTGGCCCGGTTTTCTCCGGTTCTTTGGGCGGATGATCCCCTGGGAAGTCTTAAGGAGTATATGCTTGCCCTGGAAGAAAATTTGGATGAATTAGCCATCACCATCCCTTCAACCCAGGGGGCGGTTCCTGAACGAGGGGAGGTCTTAAAGAAAATAAGCGCCCGGATCCTGAGCAATGCCTTAAAACTTGAAGCAGAGGGCATGAGCGAGACGGTTCCCGTTTCCCATATAAGGCGGGCCGCTTATTGGAGCCGCTTAGCTCCGGTGGGAAAACATAAACTCCTTATTATTGAAAACGCCGACCATATGCAGGAAAGCGCCCGTAATTCGATCCTGAAAATTCTGGAAGAACCCCCGCGGACGGTTACCATCCTCTTTACCTGTTCCCGTCCCGAATTGTTGATCCCCACGATAGTATCCCGGCTGCGGCCTTATCGTTTTTTTCCCCGGGATGCCGCAGCCGAGGGAGAGGTGATCCGCCGGGTATTCCGGGAGACCTGGACCGGGGAAAAAAACAGCCTTCCGCGTTCCGGGGGGACGGGGCTGATCACCACGTACCTTGATTCTTTCCTCCCGGTTCCCATGAAAAAACTCTATCCCCTGGCGGCTTTCTTTACCGCCTCCCTTGCCGCTTCTGCGGTGATGGGTTTACGGAAGCGGGGTTTCTCTCAAAGCCCCCGGGAACTCTTGGCCTTGGGTAAATTTACCGCCCCTATCGCGGAGGAGGGAAGCCTGGGAAGGCCGGTAACGGATGCCAAAAATCTCATATCCAGGGTCCTGGAGGAGGCGGGTAATTTTGAAATTTCAGGGCTCTTCTCCCGGTTTTTAGGGCAGCTCCTTTTCCTCCTCTCCGAAAGTTTTAAAGGGGAAACGCTGCCGGGGGAAATCGCCTATAGGAATATATGGAAAGGCCGGATCAGGGACGCCGAGGAGGCGGTGGGGGTTTTTAATCAAAAAGTCGCCCTTGCCCTGGAACGGCTTTTTACGGAATTAAAGCGGGAAATGATCGAACTCAGTCCCGAATTACTGCTTTGGGAGGGAGGAACCTAAGGGAAATCGCTATGAGACATTTTATTAGAAGGGCTTTACAAAAAATAAACAAACTGACCATGGAACAGATCCAGGCGCTGCTCTTTTCCACCGCCGCGGAAATAGACCGGCTTGAGACTGTGCTGGATTCCCTTACCGAGGGGATTCTGGTCTGTGATACGGAACACAACCTGATCCTGGTTAATAAATTAGCCGAGCGCTTTATCCCCGTGAGTTATGAACAGGAGAATACCCCTATATGGACTTCGATACGGAATGAAGAGGTGGCTGAGTTTCTGGAGGCAACTTTGGTAAACGGAGACCGGGTTGAAGAACGGGAATTTGATATCGAAGTTAAGGGGATCCAGCGGCTGCTCAGTATCGGTGTTCTTCCCCTGGTACGGGATCATCATGTAACCGGTTCTCTTATCTATATTGAAGATATTACTGAAAAAAGGGCAAAGGAAGCGAAACTGCGGCGGGCCGAAAATCTTGCCAGCCTGACTACCCTGGCCGCCGGGGTGGCTCATGAGATAAAAAATCCCCTGGGTTCCCTTTCCATCCACATTCAGCTGATCCAGAAAGCGCTGTCCGCCAACCGGGAGATGTTTATCAATGCCCATCCTGCGGGGCAGGATCATATAGGCCAAAAGCCGATGGAGTATTTCAATCTTCTGGATAAATATATCGGCGTGGTTAATGAGGAAATCGACCGGCTTAACCATATTGTGGTGGATTTTCTTTTCGCGGTCCGTCCGATGAATATGGAATTCAGGGAAGGAAATATCAATACCATTATTGATGACCTTATCAAATTCGTCGGTTACGAATTAGAAGAAGCCCATATTAACTGTATATTGGAGTTGGGGGAGAACCTTCCCCTGGTTGATGTGGACGACCGGTTTATGAAACAGGCGCTGCTCAATTTGATTAAAAATGCTATAGCCGCCATGCCCGAAGGGGGGACACTGACCATAAAGACCGAAACCCAGGATGCGGAAATCCAAATCGTTGTTTCCGATACCGGCGTTGGTATTCCCGAAGACAATCGTTTAAAGATATTTGAGCCCTATTTTACCACCAAGGAAAACGGTTCCGGTCTGGGCTTGACTCTGGTGTTCAAGATAATCCGGGAACATCAGGGGGAAATCACCGTTAAATCCCGGGAAGGGGAAGGGGCCTCGTTTACCATCACCCTGCCCATTCCCCCAAAGGAACGGCGGCTTATTGCCTATGGAGGCGGCGAATGAGATTCAAACTCCTCGTAGTGGATGATGAGAAAAACATCCGGGAAGGGCTTGCGGATTTTCTCACTATGGATGGGCATGTCGTGGAAACCGCCGCCGATGGCGATGGGGGATTAAAGAGTTTTCAGAAAGGGGATATAGATTTAGTTATCACCGATCTCAGGATGCCCGGCTTAAGCGGGGAGGAACTCTTAAAACGAATCGTTTCCGAAACTCCGGGGATCCCGGTCATTGTCCTGACCGGTCACGGTACCGTGGAAAACGCCGTGGCGGCTATGCGGAATGGGGCCTATGATTTTCTCACCAAGCCGGTCAACCTGGATCACCTTTCCCTCCTCGTTAAGCGGGCTCTTCAAAGCAGGGAATTAATCCTCAAACACCGGCGGCTGGAAGAAGAGCTGGAACAAAAAAAAACCTTTGAAGCTATTATCGGTACCAGTACTCCCATGCGGAAAGTTTTCGACACGATCCGCCGGGTGGCGCCTACCAAGGCCTCTATTTTGATCACCGGTGAATCCGGGGTGGGAAAGGAACTGGTGGCCGATGCGATTCATCAGCTTTCCCCCCGCAAGGACAAACCCCTCATCAAGGTCCATTGTGCGGCTCTGGCGGCAAGCCTCCTGGAAAGTGAACTTTTCGGCCATGAAAAGGGTAGTTTTACCGGAGCGGTGGCCCGTAAGCGGGGACGTTTTGAACTTGCCCATGAGGGAACCCTCTTTCTGGACGAGATCGGCGAAATAGATCAGAATATCCAGATCAAGCTGCTGAGGGTCCTTCAGGAAAAGAAATTTGAGCGGGTTGGGGGAGAGGAGACGATTGAAACCGACGTCCGAATCGTGGCGGCCACCAATAAAGACCTCAAGGCCGAAATTGAAAAGGGAAATTTCCGGGAGGATCTTTACTTCCGCTTAAACGTGGTCAATATCCTGGTTCCCCCCCTACGGGAACGGCGGGATGATCTGCCCCTCTTAATTACCGCGTTCTTAAAGGAATTTGCAGAGGAAAACGGTAAAACCATGGAAGGTATTAACGAAAAAGCCCGGGCCGCCATTTACGGTTATGACTGGCCGGGAAATGTCCGGGAACTGCGGAATTGTATGGAAAGTGCGGTGGTCATGAGCAAGGGGCCGATCATTACCGAAGAGGACCTGCCGCCTACCCTTCGAGCTAAAAGCGATGATGGTTGGATCCGCATCCCCCTGGGGACTACCCTGGAGGAATCGGAAAAGATCATTATTCGGGATACCCTCTCCGCTCAAAAAGGCAATAAGAGCAAAACCGCCGAGGTCCTGGCCATCGGCCGCAAAACCCTGCACCGTAAACTCGCCGAATGGGGAGAAGAAGGAATCGATATAGAAACCGATGAGGAATAAGGGGGAAACAATGCAATTTTCCGTATGTATTGACGCGGTGTTAACGGGCGCTGATATTAGGCAGAAGCTGCGGGATATCAAGACCGCAAGCGGTCTCGCGGGCGGGACTGCGGGCAGGATTGCCGGCAATCTTGCCTTTGAATTTTGGTCCTGGTGGGATAAGGACCTTGATGAAATCAAAGGGGGGATCCGTGAAACCGGCCTTCCCCTTGCCGCCATGTGTACCAAATTTATCAGCCTCACCGATCCCGCCCAGCGGGAGGCTTACCGGGCCGGTCTTGCGGAATCGGTAAAGGCCGCAGATGAGCTGGGATGTAAAATTTTGATCAGCCAGGTGGGTAACGATACCGGCGCGGGGGAAGCCGCTCAAAAACAGAGCATCATTGACGGCTTACGGTCCTGTGTTTCCCTGCTGGAAAATTGGGGAGGTGTCTTAGTTATCGAGCCCCTGAACACCAAAATCGATCACCAGGGATACTACCTGTGGAGATCAGCTGAAGCCTTCGAGATTGTGGACGCCCTGGCAAGTAAGCGGATAAAGGTCCTCTACGACATCTATCATCAGCAAATTAT
Source organism: Spirochaetaceae bacterium (assembly GCA_031282145.1). GTDB lineage: Bacteria > Spirochaetota > Spirochaetia > Treponematales > Breznakiellaceae > JAIRMO01. The sequence continues at coordinate 32,295 of JAITEG010000216.1, forward strand.
GGAAGGTAATATTATCAATACGGTGAGGGCTAATCTACAAAAGATCGGTCACTTTCACGCCGCAGGGCTTCCCGGCAGGGGCGAGCTTTCTTCCGGCGAATTGAATTACCCCAATATTTTTTCCGCCCTAGACCAGGCCGGTTATACCGGTTATATGGGACTTGAGTATTTTCCAACCCGGGACCCTCTGGGGGAACTCAAAAGTATTTTGGGAGTACCTGGTACCCCGCCCTAATGCCTTTATTCGGCCTATTGACTAACCATAACGTTTTATCCTAGATTTAACATTATTATGGTTTTAAGGATGTTTTCTCATGTATGTTTTAATGGAATTTAAAGGAAAGCAATATCGAGCCGAAAAGGGCGCCCTGATAAAGGTTGACCGGATAAAAGCCGAACCGGGCGACAGCCTGGATATAGATTCGGTACTTCTCCACTCGGGGGATACGGTATCCGTGGGGGCTCCCTATATAGCGGGCGCCAAGGTCAAGGCGGTGGTGGAAAGCCATGGCAAGGAACGGAAGATCATCGTCTTTAAGTACAAACCCAAAAAGGATTACCGGCGCAAACAGGGGCATCGTCAGGGGTATTCGATCATTAAGATCGGGGATATCACCGGGGTCTGAGACCGGTGGGGTTTGTCCCGGCGGATACAAGGGGAATTTAAACCGGGGATGATAAACATCGACGTGGTTTTGGATGATGAGGGGCTCCTCAAGTCCTGCAAGGTTGCGGGCCACGCCGGAGCGGGGCCGAAAGGTTCCGATATTGTCTGTGCCGCCGTTTCGATCCTGACGAAAACCGCCCTAAAGACCCTTACGGGCAGGGAGGGAATTATCGTCCGGGTCCCGGCGGGCCCCCCGGAACGGGGAAACTTTGGGATGGAAACGGATTATACCGGCTGGGGCAGGGATTTTCTTGCCGCCGTCGGGGCTTTTTTGCTGGAAGGTCTGGTTTCGGTCTCAACGGCCTATCCCGATTGTTGTACTATGTATATTCATAAGGAGCGGAGGAATTAATATGGCCCGGAAAAGAGGCGGCAGCGGAGCGAAAAACGGCAGGGATTCAAATCCCCAATATTTAGGCATCAAGGCATCGGGGGATACCCTGGTAAAGGCGGGAACCATTATAGTCCGCCAGCGGGGTACCAAGATCCATCCTGGGTTGAACGTGGGCTGCGGGGGGGATTATACCCTTTTTGCCAAGGTGGATGGAAAGGTGGCGTTCTCCAGCCGTCGGGGCCGGAAATTAGCCGGGGTTATTCCCGTGGCTGCGGAGTAGGCTCTGCCGGTTTAACCCGGACCTTGCTGAAGGAGGCGCTTTTAGCGAGGTCTTTTTGATAAATTCCGGTTTTGAAAGAAGCCTCCGGTAAGACCGTGGAAAAATTTGCCGATGAAGCCCTTATCGAAGTTTCCTCAGGTTCCGGCGGGAATGGTTGTGTCAGTTTCCGGCGGGAAAAGTATGTCCCCCGGGGAGGCCCATCCGGGGGTGATGGTGGCCGGGGAGGGGACGTGATTTTTGAGGTCCGTCGTAACCTTCGGACCCTGGCCCATCTGCGGTATAAACACTCCTTTAAGGCCCAAAACGGCCGGGACGGTGAGGGTTCTCAGCGGTATGGCCGGGACGGGGACGATGTGGTCATCCAGGTTCCCCCCGGGACGGTGCTAAAGGATGCCGATACCGGGGAACTCATCCGGGACTTCGGCCGGGACGGGACTTCCCTGGTGTTCCTCCGGGGAGGGAACGGCGGTTGGGGTAATGTCCATTTTAAGTCATCGGTCAACCAGGCTCCCCGAAAGGCCCTGCCGGGAAAACGAGGGGAATTGCGGCGGCTCCGGGTGGAACTGCGGATTTTAGCGGACATAGGCCTCGTGGGCTTTCCCAACGCGGGTAAATCTTCCCTCCTGGATCGTTTTACCAACGCCCGTCCTAAGATCGCCCCTTATCCATTTACCACGAAAATACCGAATTTGGGGGTTCTGACCCTGGATGACCGGGACATCATCATCGCCGATATTCCAGGGCTCATTGAGGGGGCCTCAGACGGGTTGGGCCTGGGGATCCGTTTTCTCAAACATATTTCCCGTACCGCGGCCTTAGCGTTTCTCATCGACCTTTCCGCGGATAACTGGCACGGGGCATACGATGTTTTGTATCAGGAACTGGCCGCCTTTTCCCCTGAATTGGTTCAAAAGTCCCGGGTGATCCTGGGAACCAAAACAGACGTGGACGGTACCGGCGAACGGCTGGAAGCCCTTAAGGCCCAATATCCCGGGGAACAGGTCCTGGGGGTTTCGGTTTTTTCCGGGGAGGGTATTCCGGAACTGGCCCGTATTTTTGGCCGGCTGGCGGATTCTTCCCGGGAAGGGGATGCCGGCTTTGGGGAAAAGGATGAAGCCGGGGATGCTGATTTTTCCGAATTGAGGGAGGTTCCCGACCGGTGAGGCTTGCGATTTTGGGGGGCAGTTTTAACCCGGTTCACCTAGGGCATCTCTTCCTTGCCGACGGGGTTATTTCGGCCTTTGGATATGACCGGGTCATCATGATTCCCACCTTTCAATCTCCCTTTAAACCTGGTGCCCAGATTACCCCGCCGGAGGACCGGCTGGATATGCTGGCCGCGTCTATTACCGCCGATCCCCGGTTGACCGTGGACCCTTGCGAAATCCGGCGGCAGGGGGTTTCCTATACCATCGACACCCTGGGAGATATTGAACGGCGGTACTTGCCCCAGGGGAAGCCCGGCCTCATCCTGGGGGACGATTTGGCCCGGGATTTTCCCAAATGGAAAAAGGCCCGGGAAATCGCGGAACGCTCGGATATCATTATCGCCCACCGGATCAGCGCCGGGGAACTCCCCTTTCCCTTTCCCCATAAACGGCTCCAGAACGAGATCATGGATCTTTCCTCGGGGGTGGTCCGGGATCGGATCCGGCAAGGGGAGAGCTGGCGCTATCTGGTACCTCCGGGGGTCCGGTTCCTCATTGAAGACCGGGGCCTTTACGGGGTGAAATCCCCGCCCCCCCCGGAGGTCCTGCCCGGTGGGGAGGGGATTAGCCCCCAAAGGGTCTCCTGGGAGTTTATCGGGGTGGTGGAAACCCTGGTCCGTTCCAAACTGACCCCGGGCCGTTTCCTCCATTCCCGGAATACCGCTCTTCTTACCCATGATATCTGCCTCCGGTTTCACCTGGATGCCGTGGCGGGTTACCTGGCGGGGATAGCCCATGACATGGCCAAATCCCTCCCGGAGGATGAGCTGATCCGCCTTGTCGGTAATGACGGGCAGGGTATCTCCCCCATGGAACATAAAAAACCTTCCCTCCTCCACGCCCGGGCCGCTGCGGTCTTGCTCAAAGATCGGTTTGGCGTTCATAATGAGGGTGTCCTGGAGGCAGTGCGGCTCCACACTACCGGAGATATGTCCATGGGCCCCTTGGCGAAGGCGGTGTTTATTGCCGATAAAATCGAGCCCTCCCGGGAGGAGGTAGATCCCCGGCTTCGGGATCTCCGCCGGTACCAGGACTTAGATGAACTATTCACCGCAGCGGTGGACGAAACCGTGGTGTATCTCTCCTCCCGGAACGTGGAAATATCGGAGAGTACCCGGCGGCTGCTGGCGGTGATCCATAAAAAGGGGATGTGATGAAAAGGGTCAGGACCGATGCGAGTCTTCTTCTCCTGGGTATCATTGTCCTCCTCCTTGGGGGGGGGGCGTTTTTTGTCCTCCGCAATTTACGGTCCGACCCAATAGAAGAGGCCCTTTCTCAAGACCGGGTTATTAATACCCTTTTTATCATAGAAAAGGAAGGAAAGCCCCTCTGCTCTTATGTACTCTTCTATTATCCCGCTACGAAACGGGCCGCGGTTTTTGATATTCCCGGAGAGGTGGGACTTATTATTTCGCGGATAAACCGGGTGGACCGGATAGATACCCTCTATGACCCCCAGCGAATCTCCGTCTTTGAGGGGGAAATCGGAACCCTCTTGGGGATTGATATCAATAATTCCGTGATTTTGACCATGGAAAACCTGGGCCGCCTCGTGGATTTGATCGAAGGGGTGGAACTTTTCATCCCCGTGGCGGTAGAAATTTACGGTGAATCCCCCATCCTCTTTCCCTCGGGAATTACCCGGCTGGATGGGGATAAGGCCCAAGCCTACATCATCTATGAACTTCCCGAGGAGGAGCCCGAATTAATCCAATTCCGCCGGCAGCGGTTTTTTCTGGGCCTCATCAAGAGCCTGGGGGAAAAAAATGAAATCCTCAAAACCCCCCGGGTGGCCCGCTTATACCATTCCTTGATGAAGACCACCATGACGGAGCATACCCGGAGCCGGCTTTTTGACGAATATGCCGGCATTGATACCGACCGGGTGGGGCTAAATTCCATCGGGGGGACCAGCCGGGTTGTTTCGGGGCAAACCCTGCTGTTCCCCTCCTATGACGGCAATCTCATCAAAGAAATCGTGCGCCAGACCTTGGGTTCCCTTACCCGTCAGGTAGAAGGGGCCATCAGCGAAAGGGTCTTTACCATAGAGGTCCTCAACGGAACCACCGCCACCGGTCTTGCGGGAAGGACCGCTGAACTCCTGCGGGGGTTCGGATACGATGTCATTTCCATCGGAAACGCCGATCGGAATGATTACGAAAAAACCGAAATTATAGACCGCTCCGGACATGAAACAATCGTCAATACCTTTGCGGAGGTGATTCGGTGCAAAAATATCCGCCAGGAATCTCCTGATCTGGAGGAATTGGAAATAGAGCCTGATATGAATTTACAAAATTTTGAATATAAGTCTGATTTTACCCTGATATTAGGGAGGGATTTTAATGGACGATACGTTACCGATGGACAATAAAACCGCCGCCCTGGCCTTGGGGGGGATCCTTCGGGAGCACAAAGGCGGGGATGTGGTGGTGATGGATCTTCGCCCCCTCCGGATCTGGACAAATTTTTTCATCATCGCTACCGTTTCCTCCCATACCCATCTCCAGGGCCTGGAGCGGTATGTCCGGGAGTTCGCCCATGAGCGGGGATTGGATATCCATCGGTCTTCCCGTAAACCGTCCCATAATGACGAATGGAATCTCATAGACCTGGGCAATATAGTCATCCACCTCATGACCGCCCATTCCCGCGCTTTTTATGAGCTGGAACGGCTTTGGAGCGCCGCTGAGATCCTACCCTTTTAAAAACCACCTTCCCCGGGGCCCGGTTCCTGACAAAGACCGGCGCTATTCCTCAAAATCGTCGTAATCTACGTCCTCTTCATAGTCATAATCATCGTCTTCATCTTCATAGTCATCGTCTTCGTCGTCAAAATCGTCATCCTCGAAGTCGTCGTCAAAACCGTCGTCCATGTCATCAAAATCATCTTCCTCGTCAAGATCGTCCTCGTCTTCATCTTCATCATCGAAGACAAAAAAAGGAAGGGGGAATTTGTCAGGGTACCCGTCCATTTGGGGGATCATGGCGAGTTCATATGACAAACCTAAGTCATCCGCAGGACTCCGCCTGGTATTCATGGTCTCATCCGGAACCATCATTTTCTCCATAATTAAGATTATTTCTTAAGATTATTTCTCTTGAAACATAAGGGAGAGTTTCCGTATCTGTCAACTACTTTCCGCGCAATTACGCATTTTTTTTATTTTTTTATCCTTTCCTCTCGGCCCCTTTACAGGCCTTCCTCCTTTTTGCTATACTGTGGATCTCATGCAGCGGAATGCCGGATCGGTAAAGCCAGGGGAAGGGGAAAACGAAAGCCCCCGGGGGATTGTCCGGTGATAACCTGGGAGGCCCCCGCTAAGATCAACCTGCACCTCCGGGTTAAGGGACTTCGGGCCGATGGCTATCATGCCTTGGAAAGTGTTTTTTTGGCCCTCGACTGGGGGGATACCCTGCGGGTTGATGCTTCCTGGGGAAAAGGGACTTGTGAATTGGTCAGGAATTGCCTGCTTCCTCAGGAAGCATTGCCTTTTTCCCCGGAGGAGGACCTGGCCTACCGGGCGGCGCTCCTTTTTAGGCAAAAGACCGGGTATGACCGGGCCTTGCGGATTGAGCTGGATAAGCGGATCCCCCTGGGGGCGGGTCTGGGGGGTGGTTCTTCGGATGCGGCGGCGGTTCTTTTAGCCCTGGATCGTCTGGCGAGGACCGGCCTTTCGGCGTCCGCCCTGAAGGTCCTGGCGGAAGCCCTGGGTAGTGACGTACCCTTTTTCCTTTCCCCTGGAGCGGCCTTGGTTTGCGGACGGGGAGAGGAGCTTACCCTCCTTGACCCCCCCAAAGACATTTGGGTGGTGTTGGTTAATCCGGGGTTTGCCCAGGATACCGCCGGGGCGTTCCGCCTCCTGGACGCGGAGCGGGGGAGGGGATGGTTGTTGCCGGAGGAGCTTGCCCCGGAAACCCTGGGAAAGGCCCTTTCCGGCCCTCCGGGCCTCTGGCCCTACGGGAATGATTTTCTGTCCCTTTTTTTGGAAAGGGGGCCTGCGGGGCGAGCCCGGGCCTATGGGGCCATACTGGAGAGCCTTAAGGCTCTGGATGCGGAATTTACGGGCTTATCCGGGTCAGGATCGACCTGTTTTGGAGTTTTTATTCAGGGAGGAGCGGCGGATCGGGCGCTACAAGTCCTCAGGGAGGAATGGAGTTTTGTCAGAATAACCTTTCCTCTTGCGCGTTCGGGCAATGCGGTATTACAATAATATTATGTTAACCTGGACCGAAAAAAAGGAGAAGCGCCATGGAGATAACCGACATTAGGGTCCGTAAAGTGGCCGGTGAGGGTAAATTAAAGGCATATGTGACGGTTACATTTGATGACTGCTTTGTAGTTCATAATGTAAAAATCATTGAAGGCAAAAGCGGTGTATTCATCGCCATGCCCAGCAGGAAGACGAGGATTGGAGAATACAAGGATGTGGCCCATCCGATTCATCCCGAATTCCGCGCGGAATTACAGAAGAAGATCCTGGAAAAATACGATTCCGGAAATGTTCAGGATGATCCTTCTGTAGAGATTTAGGAATATGGGCGTCTCTAAGGTGAATTTTTAGGGACGTCTATAATTGGGACGTAGGCAAGTGGTAAGCCACCGGGTTTTGGCTCCGGCATGCACAGGTTCGAACCCTGTCGTCCCAGAAAAGGCGTTGATTCTGTCGTTTCAGAAAATGGGTAAAGCGGTCCCTTGGAGGGCCATAAGAGGAGTTGTAGCATAATGAGTCAGGTTGTTTTTGCGGCCCGGAACCGGGCCAACACCGGTTCTGGGGATGCCCGCCGGATCCGTCGTGCCGGACGTATTCCGGCGGTAATTTACGGACGTTCGGGCTCGGCCCTGTCCATCGATCTGGATGCCCTGGAATTTATCCATGGGGTTAAGGGTATTTCTGAAAGTACCATCGTCAAAATTGAGGTAGACGGAAAGATCCACGATGCCTTTGTTAAGGATACCCAACGGAATATCACCGATGGGAAGGTCCTCCATGTGGATTTTTATGAGGTAGAAAGTAATACCATCCTGAGGGCCCGGGTTTCGGTACATATCCACGGGACCCCCATCGGGGTTCGGGAAGGGGGTATCCTGGAATCTCCCCTCCACGATATTGAGGTGGAATGTCTCCCCAAGGATCTTCCCGAGCGGATCGATGTGGATGTTTCAGACCTCAAGGTGAACCAGTCGATCCACGTTCGGGATCTGCCCCTGGGTTCGGGGGTGCGCCTTATCTCAGGGGGTGACCAGGTGGTGGCCTTGGTAAAATTCGCCAAGGCTGAAGCCGCCCCGGCAACGGAAGAAGAGCCCGCAGCCGCTTCTGAGGCTGAGGCAAAATCCTAAGCTCCCCGGAGGGGTCTATGCTCCGGGGCGGGCGGTTTTGGGGATGACGGCCGGGTGATGCATGCCTTTGAAGAAGCCCTTGCCCGGGAACTCATGGCTCTGGTCCGGCAAGGTTCTCGGTTCTTGGTTGCCGTTTCTGGGGGTGCCGATTCGACTGCCCTACTGGCCGCCCTGTCGGTTTTGCGGCGGCACCTGGGGTTTGAGCTTTTTTGTCTCCATGTAGACCATGGAATCCGGTCCCGGAAGGAAAGCCGGGGAGATGCCCGGTGGGTAAAAGAACATTGCGCGTTCCTGAAAATACCCTTCAGGCTGGTATCCATAGTTCCGGGAAGGGTGATGGAGACCGCCCGGGAGCGGGGTATCGGGATCGAGGGGGCGGCGCGGCTCTATCGCCATGCCGCATGGAACCGGGAAGCTCGGCGGATCGGGGCGGAGCGGATCCTCACGGCCCATACCCAAAGCGATCTCCGGGAAACGATCCTCATGCGTTTCCTCCGCGGGTCTGGCCCCGCGGGTCTGGCTGGTATCCCCCGATCCCGGGGCCGTTTGTTTCGTCCCCTTCTGAATCAGGATCGCTCCGCCGTACTCAGGTATCTGGAGGACCGGAACCTTTCCTACCGAACCGATGCGACGAACGCGGATAACCGATTTTTGCGGAACCGTATTCGGAACCAGCTCATCCCCGTTCTGGACGATTTGTTCCCCTTTTGGGAACGGTCCCTCCCGGTTTTGGGGGAAACCCAGGGCCTTGCGGCGGCCTTTATCACCGCCTTTGCTGGGGGGGCCCTCCCCTGGAAGCCGGTTGGAAGCGGGGTCCAAGCCCTTGCCCTGGCCCGGGAAGATTTTTTTGGGGCGCCGGAAATTATCCGGGAGGAGGCCCTGTTTTTGGCCGCGGATCGGCTGAAAGCGGCGGGACAAAGCGCCGGGGAATCCGGCTTTCATCCGGACCGCCGGCGCCGGGGGACCGGGGAGCCCCGGCGGGAAGTCATCCGGCTTTTCGCCCGGGGGGGGATCGCCGCCCTAGACGCGGGTCCCCTGCGGCTGGAAGACCGGGGGGATAGTATTGTTGCCCTTTCCCCAGAGGGCTTTTACGAAACGGGGTTTTCGCGGTTGATTAAAGATCCGGGACGCTATAAGCTAAGGGGGTTTGTCATTGAAACTACCGGTCTCGGGGAGGGGAAAGAAGGCTTTTTCGCCTTCCTTCCCCTGGTAATACGGCGGAATTTTCACGATGATATGCTTATCATAAAGGGACGGAAACGGTCCGTTAAAAAAGCCCTTGATAGGATGCCCCTATCGGAATATACCGATATTATAAATGTCGGGGATGTGGAGGGCACGGCCGCGGTAATCGGCCTGGGCCGGAATGGACCGGTGATTTTATTGCGCAGGGAAAAAGAAACCGGGAAACCGGGTCCGCCGCTTTTTTTCTTTTCCCTTGGGGGTACTGATGTTTAATGATCAAAATAACCGTATGCCGCCTCGACCTTCTTTGCAGACCGGCCGGCCCAATCGTTTTGCCCTAATATTTTTTCTTATTATGATGGGGCTTTTTATCGCTTATTTTTTTAAACCCAAGGCCCCGGCCATTCGGGAGATCCCCTATTCGGCCTTTACGACCTATCTGGAAATGAACGAGGTTACCGCGGTTACCATTCATGATAATAACATCATTGAGGGGACCCTGCGGGACAAGTCCTATTTCAAAACCCTGATCCCCTATCAGGACCCGGGGTTGCTGCCGGAACTGCGGGCGAAAAACATCAATGTGTCCGGGGCCGCCACGGGGCTTAGTCCTTGGCGGATCTTCCTGGAATTCCTCCCCTGGCTCATCGGTTTTAGTTTTATCTGGATTATGTTCAGGAATATGCAGGGTTCGGGAAACAAGGCTTTTCAATTCGGTAAAAGCCGGGCCAAGCGTTACCAGGACGAGGGAAAAAAGATCACCTTCGCCGATGTGGCCGGCCAGGATGACGCCAAATACGAGTTGCAGGAGGTGGTGGCCTTCCTTAAGGAGCCCCAGAAATTTACCAAAATGGGGGCCCGGATCCCCAAGGGGGTGCTTTTGGTGGGTCTCCCCGGGACGGGGAAGACCCTCATGGCCAAGGCCGTGGCCGGGGAAGCCGGGGTGGCCTATTTCCACATGTCCGGCTCCGATTTTGTGGAAATGTTCGTGGGGGTTGGGGCCAGCCGGGTTCGGGACCTCTTTGAGCAGGGCCGGCGTAGTGCCCCCTGTATCATCTTCATAGATGAGTTGGACGCCGTGGGCAGGACCCGGGGCGCGGGATACGGCGGTGGCCACGACGAACGGGAACAGACCCTGAATCAGCTTTTGGTGGAAATGGATGGGTTTGACTCCAAGGACGGGGTTATCATTCTGGCCGCTACCAACCGCCCGGATGTCCTGGACCCGGCCCTGCTCCGGCCCGGACGTTTTGACCGGCAGGTAGTGGTGGCCATGCCGGACATCAAGGAGCGGGAATCGATACTCAAGATCCACGCCGCAAAAATTCCCCTGGCCCAGGAGGTCGATCTTGCCCGGATAGCCCGGGCGACCCCGGGGATGAGTGGGGCGGAAATCGCCAATCTGGTAAACGAAGCGGCTCTTTTTGCCGCCCGGAAGGATAAAGGTACGGTGGAGATGCCGGATTTTGAGGAAGCCCGGGATAAGATCCTCATGGGGGTTGCCCGGAAAACCCTTGCCATATCGGAGAAGGAGCGGCGGATGACCGCTATCCACGAGGCTGGTCACGCTATGCTCCACTATTTCCTCAAAAACGCCGATCCCCTCCACAAGGTAACCATTGTTCCCCATGGCCGGGCCTTGGGAATGGCTATGTCCCTGCCGGAAGCGGATAGTTACAGCCGCACTAAGGGCTGGATCACGGATCGGATCGTGATCTGTTATGGCGGCTGGGCGGCGGAACGGCTTTTTTACGATGAAACCACCACCGGAACCAAACAGGATCTGGAACAGGCCACGGATATGGCCCGGCGTATGGTCTGCGAATGGGGAATGGCCGATGAATTGGGCCCGGTAACCTATGGTCAGGAGGAGGAACCCATATTTCTGGGGAAAGAAATCGCCCGGCATAAGGATTATTCCGAGGAGACCGCCCAAAATATCGACCGGGCCATACGAAAGATATTAGACGACGCTAAGAATTTGGCGGAAAATATCTTGAAAAGCCATAAGGATGCACTGGAAAAGCTGGCCGATGCCCTGATAACCCGGGAAACCCTCATTGACGATGAGGTCAGGGTACTTCTGGGATTGCCCCCCCGGGAGCGGGAAGATCCCCTTCCCCGTGAAAACCCGGGGGACCTCCCGGGGATCGGGGGAAGGCCCGCTGAAAAAGGGGAGTCCCCCCCGGAAGCCTAGGATGATCCGCCGTCGCTTTTTTTTAGGTTTGTGGTTTGTCTTGGCCGTGGCGGGCCCCGGATATACCCAGCGGTATGGGGAGGTTCCCCCCCAGGGAGATGCAGCCATGGCGGAACAATATGTCCAATGGGCGGAGCAGACCATTGACCGGGGTCGATGGAAGGAGGCCCGGGAGGTTCTGGAACGGGCCGCGGATTTCGCCGATGTTTCTTCGGACCTTTCCTACCTGCTGGCCCGGACCCGGTTTCACGGAGATGCCCCCAAGGGGGCAGTCCTTGAGGCTCTGCGCCGGGGCCTTGAGGCGGACCGGTGGTATGCCTATTCGGCGGACGCGGCAAGGCTCCTGGAAGCGGAGACCCTGATTATCCTGCGATCCTTTACTGAAGCCCTCAGGGTTCTCAGCCGCGTCTCCCCCGGGGCCGATGAGATCTGCCTCCGGCTTTCCGCCCTCAAGGGCCTGGAAGACCGGGCGGGTTTCCGCCGTACCATGGCGGCGGCTCTGGAGCAATATCCCGCTGATCCCCGGCCGGTCCGGCTCCTCTTCGCGTTTTTCAAGTCTCGGTATCCCCAAGTCAGCCGTGCCCCGGAAGTATACCCCGGGGAACCTGAACCCAGCGAACAATTCCTGATCCACACCGCCCTCCGCCGGCTGCCCCTGCTCTTGGAATTGGACGGGGAGTTGGCCTATGGGGCGGTCCCCTTTATCGCCGATCGTGATACGGCCCGGCGATACCTCGCGGCCTACCGGGCTCTGGGGGAAGTGCCGGCCGCTTCCATTCCCGCGGCTCTGGAACTGGGGCTGATAGATGAGGATCAGGCCCTGGAGGAGCTTTTTTTTCCCCGGTCTTTAATTTCCTCCCAGACGCCGGGAAAATTGGTGGTGGACCGGGCCCTCTTGCTTTCGGTTTGGGAACTGCTGCGGACGGAAGAAAGCCGGGAGCGTTTTAGCCGAAACCTTTCGTCCTTTTCCGGTGTTATTATGGATGATAGGGATGAGGACGGGTACAGCGAATCCCAAACCGTTTTTTCCGGGGGGTTGCCGGAGACTTATGCGTATGACCCGGATCAGGACGGTCTCGCGGAACTCTTCATTTTCTTTAACCAGGGTATACCGGAGCAGGGGACCGTGGTGGTCTCCTCTCCCGGAGAAATCGAGGGAAAGCCCGCGGCTTATCCGGTAAAGGATGAGGACCGTCTCAAGGCCGTGATCCGCTGGGGATCATACCCGGCGGTGAGAGTTGTTTTTTTGGAGGGGGTAACTTATTTGCCCCGGCCTTTTGAGTTTTTTTATTCTCCCCTGCGGTTCGCTGAGCTGGCGGGGATTATTCTCCCGGAGGGGACCCTCCCCATGAGCCGGATAACCCGGCGTACCCTGGTGGCTTTTGCCCATGCCATTGAACGGCCTGGGAGTAATTTTGATAAGGCCCTGGAAAGGGTGGAGTTTGACCGGGGTATACCCCAACGGGCAGCGGAGTTTTTGGATGACCGGCTCGTTTCGGAAACCGAATTCAGGTCTGGAAGGCCCCTGGTTCAGCGGATAGATTTGGATCTTGACGGACGCTTGGAAACCGTTCGGCGGTTCCGGGAGGACCTTCCTCCTTTTTCAGCAGGTGATATGGGTTTGGATGACCGCTGGGTTGTTGAATCCTCCCAAAGCGATTGGGACGGAGACGGTGTCTTCGAAATGGGGGAAGAATATTTTACCGACGGAACCGTAAAAAGGACGTGGAATTTGAACCGGGATGGTCTTAGATGAGCGGTACAACGATAGCCGGAGTCCGGGGAAGGGGGGGATTTTTCTTTCTTTTCCTGGTGGGCATTTCAGGATTGTTAAGCGGGTGTCTTTCCGCCGCCCAGGCGGAAAAACGGTTGGAGCCCCTTAAATCGTCGGACCAATTCAGGCTGGACGATATTGAGGGGTATGTTTCGGAAAATCCTGAGCGGGCCATACACCTTATTGGAATTCACCGGCGTATATACAGAATGGAGGACACGGACCCTGTTGCTTCTTCCCGGCTTAGATCTCTGGAAGAGGTTGCGGTGAGGAATCTTATCGATTCCCAGGCCCAGGCCGTCAGGGAAAAACGCTGGGATGATGCCGCTTCCCTGGCGAGGTCCCTGGGGGCATTGGAAATATCCGTGGAAAATACCGGCATGGAGCCGGATTTTCTTCTGGCGGATGCCAAGGATAAAGTATCCGGGGGAAATTATTTAGAGGCCTTTCTCGCGGCGCTGCGGGCCCATGAATTACGGCCCCTGGAATTTGAGGACGCCCTGTTTTTTTTGGAACAGGCGGTCAAGGTCAAACAGCGGCGGACAGCGGCGTTTTTTTTCACCGCCGCGGAAGCCCGGGGGGGGATTATCCCCGAGGAATTACGCCGCTATGCCCGGGGCCGGGATACCGCGACGGATATGGTCAAGGGGGTTGCCACCGTCCTGGTTGACCGGGGGTACCGTATTGAAAAGGGCCGGGGTTTACCCGACTGGGTTTTAGGTTCCGCTTTTTTTGTGGACGATACCGGTCTTTTGATTACCAATTACCATGTGATCGCGAGCGAGGTGGATCCCTCCTATGAGGGATATTCCCGGTTGTATATCCGTTTGGGAGATGCCTCAAGCCCCCGGATCCCCGCCCGGGTGATAGGCTGGGATAAGGCCATGGATCTGGCCCTGATTAAGACCGAAATAAAACCGGAATATGTTTTTTCTTTGGTGGACCGGATCATTCCTCCGGTGGGGGAAACTATCTATGCCATAGGCTCCCCGGTGGGGCTTGAAAAGACCGTTACCTCCGGGATCGTGTCCGCCTTGGGCCGGCGTTTGCTTCAGATTGGGGACGTGATCCAGATAGACGCCGCGGTGAACCACGGTAATTCCGGCGGGCCGGTGGTGGATGTGGAGGGGCGCCTGGTGGGTATTGTTTTTGCCGGTATTGAACAATATCAGGGGCTTAACTTCGCCGTTCCCGCCGAGCGCCTGGCGGCGGCCCTTCCCGCCCTTGTCCGGGGGGGCAAGGCGGAGCGGCCCTGGCTGGGTCTTACCATAGCCGAGACTGCCCAGGGGGCGGAGATTATCTATGTAGCCCCCTTTACTCCCGCTTCGGAACACCACATAGCGGAAGGGACCTGGATTAAGAAGCTGAACGGAGCCGAAGTACGGGCATCTCAGGGGGGGCTTATCCCGGCCTTGCAGGACCTTCTCTTTCCTAACCGCCCCGGGGAACTGGTCGCCCTGGAAACCTCTGACGGTATCCGGCGGGTACTTATTACCGAAAGGCGGCCGGAAGTTCCCCTGGCCCGGGCTGCCCGCCTTGACAGCCGGGAACGGATGGCGGCGCCCCTCTTCGGCCTTATCCTGGCCCCCACGGCGGGCAATATTTTTTCTCCCGCTTATCTGATAAAACGGGTGGTCCGGGGTTCCATCGCCGATGAGGCGGGCCTTTCCGAACAGGATCCCATATCCATCCGGGGCTTCAAGGTGGAAGAAAAGGCGGGATATGCCCTTTTGGATATCAATGTAAAAAAACGCCGCCTGGGATACCTGGAAACTTCCATGCGGCTTCCTGCTGCCCTGGATTCTCCGGATACCCTTTAGCGGAGCCCCTATCTAAAAACCCTTCCTATCGTGGGAAGGATTTTTAGAAAAATCAGCGGGGAATGATCTCCAGCACCTTCTTTTTGGCGCCGTCCTGGATCTCGAAAAGATACAGGGGCTTATTCCGGGGGTATCCGTGGTTGTTGGTCCAGGTAAACTGAACGCCTTCAAAATTTTTGATTTCGTTACAGTAGTCGCGGATCAGAAGCCGCTCCTCGGCACGCTTCGCGGGATTACCGGTAACGCCGGTTGCTTCAATCGCCTGTTTGATCATGTATACCGCGTCGTAGTAGTTGGGGGAGAGGCTTGGGGGTTCGGAGCCGTTGTAGGCGGCCTTGTAGGCGGCCCGGAAACTATCCCACCGGGGATTGGACAGGTTGGGGTCCACGTAGTTGTAGATCATGGCCCCGTTGATATTGCTCCCTCCTACAGAGTACAGTTCGGGGCTGTCGCTGGAGGAGAAGATGAGGAGATTGGACATTTTGTTCCAGCCCCGGGCCTTCAGTTCGGAAATGATGTTGGGGATCTTCTGGCCGTTACAGGCAAAGATGATCGCGTCGGGGTTTTGCTGAATAGCGCTGACCGCCAGGGGCCCAAAGGTTACCGCGTCGGTGGGAACGTCCACCTGGCGCAAAAGGGTAGCGCCGGCATCAAGCACCCCCTTGTCGTGGCCCTTGGCCATACCGGCCCACACCCCATAATTTTCAACAAACTGGACTACCCGGGTGGCGCCGATATGTTTGATCCAGCCTTCGACGATCGGCGCCAGCCGATCAATAGTTGGGGGGAACCAACTGATGGCCCAGGGGTAGAAGTCCGCCACATATTCATAGGAGGTGGTGGCGGTAAAGGAGTAGATCCCCTCTTCCGCGGCCAGGGGTACGGCGGCGAGAATTATCGCCTCGGGAACGGGGCCCAGAACTACGAGGGCGCTGTCCAGGAGTTTGGACATTTCGGTAACCCCCGCAGCGGGCTCCATAGTGGTGTCTATCCCAATAATCCGGACCGGCTTTCCGGCAATGCCCCCGGCGGCATTGATCTCTTCGGCGGCCCTATCGGCACCCCACTGGAGATAACCGCCAATAGAAGCAATGGGCCCGGTGAGAATGTTGAGAAAGGGGATTTCCCATTGGTCAACCACGACGCCGCCTTTAGCCGGCCCACTTTCGGTTTTACCGCCGGCAAAAAGGGCCAGGGTTACGGCGAGTAACAACACACAACTAACAACCAGTTTCTTGTTCATTCTTTCCTCCAAAACATTTTTGTCCGGAATCCCGAACCGGGTACCCCGAGGGGATAAAATCCCTCTCATTATAAGGAACCTTCCCCAGTTGAGGAAGTCCTTTTTACAAAAAAACGCCGAAACCTTTGTAATACGGGCCGGGTGATGATCCCTTCGGGCTTGATCATGAGGATGGCGATGAGGACAACCGCGTAAAACACATTTTTCCAGACCTGAAGACCCTCGGGCATAATGAGGGGAATCCCCCAGAGAATGGGTACCGCGAGGAGGGGGCCCCATTGGGTGGTGTACCCTCCCACGAAAAGCATGGTCATAAAAAGCCCCACGTTGTGAAAGGTGATAAAACTGGGGCTGATGGCCCGGAGCGTATAGAGGTAAAGAACCCCCGCGAGGCCCCCCAAAGCGCTGGAACTGGTTTGCAGGAGGATCCCCATTTTTTTTACATTGACCCCCAGGGAAACCGCCAGGTCCCGGTCAATAAAAATCGAAGAAGCCGCCCGGCCGAGTTTGGACCGGTCAAACCGGAAGATAAGAAATCCCACGAGGAGGACGAAGAAATAAACCAGGATAACCATAAAGAGGCGGCTCTCCGCGGCGCCGAGACTCTCAATAATTCGGGGGACCCGGAACATGCCGAAGGTCCGGCCCAGGGCGGTGGTGTTTTCCGCCACCGCCTTGGTCAGGTACATAAAGGTGAAACCCACAATGACCACGGCGAAACAGGGGGCATCCCCTATGCCTAAGGAAACCAAAAACCCCAAAAAGCCTGAAAGCAGGACGGCGGAGACCAGGACCGCAAAAAAGGGCCAGTGAAGATTCAAATTGATCGCCGACTGGACCTGAGAACCCGACACCACGGCACCGGAAAAAACCGCCCCAAAATAGGCGGAGATCACCATATTGGCGATCATCATAAAGTGGAGCTGTCCCATCCGGTAGGGAAGATAAATAGCCCAGGTACAGAGGATAAAGATCCCCGTAATGGATAGATAATTGGCTAACGCGGCGGACACCAAGACCTCCTTTGCAGCGGGCTGCTACAGTTTAATGCCGAAGATGCCCTTGGGCCTGGCTAATACGACCACGAGCATGATGAAAAAAACCACCGTATTGGACCAGGTACCGGAAAAGAAACCCTGAACCAGGGCCTCCAGGATTCCCAGTAAAAGCCCAATCACCAGTCCCCCTCCCAGGTTGCCAAGGCCCGCGATGATGGAGATCCCCAGCACCTTGTGGCCGAGCTGGTCCCCGAGGTCCGGGGATGCCCAGCCCAAAAGCAGGGCCATGAGGGCCGCGGTGAGGCCCCCCAAAATTCCCGTAAGGATGTAACTCTGGATACCGGTCTTAAAAATCGGGATCCCCACCAGCCGGGCCCCGTCGGGATTTTCGGCAATAGCCCGGAATGCCCGGCCGGGTTTTGTTTTGTAGAGGATCCAGAACAGGGCCCCCACGAGGACAAAAGCCACCGCCAGGGTAAGGACCTGGCTGTAGTTGACGCTGATGAGTCCCGCCTGGATAAAGGGCTTTCGGGTGGCTCGGAGTAGGAAGTGGGGGTCCACCGTATCCTCTAAAAAGGAGATAGGAAACCCGTTGTTGATCGCATGGGAACACCATTCGGTGATAAACATTCCCATACCCATGGAGATAACCATGGTGGCGTTGATGTCCACCGAACCCCGCTTCCGCATGATATGTTGAAAAATCGGGGCGGAAACCATGTTGATGAGGATCGCCGACCCCATAGCCGCAAAAATCCCCCAGAAGATACTGCCGGTTAGGGTCATGACTACCCAGGCCATATAGATCGAAAAAACGATGATCACCGGAAAGGAAAAGTGAATGATCATGGCCACCAAAAGGAGCAGGTTAAAACCCGTTACCAAGAGTACATAGATGCTTCCCAGGGAGATACCGTTGACGATTTGGGCGATTAAGATTTCCAAATTTCTCATATTACGCTCCCAGGTAGGACTCGCGGATGGCCGGGTCCTTTAAAAGGTCCGAGGCCTTTCCCTCTTTAACCACCGTGCCGGTCTCCAGCACGTAAGCCCGGTGGGAACATTTAAGGGCCTTGTAAACATTCTGTTCCGAAAGGAGGATCGAATATCCCTCCCGGTTGAGGTTACGGAGGATGTCGAAAATACTGTTGACCACTATGGGGGCAAGGCCGATGGAGGGTTCATCCACCATGATCATCCGGGGGGTGGACATCAGAGCCCGGGCGATGGCCAGCATCTGCCGTTCCCCCCCGGAGAGGGTCCCGGCCAACTGATTCCGCCGCTGGCCTAATACAGGAAAAGAGTCAAAAACAAAGTTCAACTTTTTTTCCGCCCCCTTTAATTCGTGATGAGCCCCGAGGAGGAGATTGTCCAGCACCGACATGGTGGCAAACACCCCCCGGCCCTCGGGAACCAGGGTCATTCCGTCCCGAACGTTTTTATCTACCGGTCTTTTGGTGATGTCCCGTCCCAAAAAGGTGACCTTTCCCGTATCCGGAACATTAACCCCCAGAACTGTTTCCATGATCGAGGTTTTGCCCGCCCCGTTGGAACCCACCAACACCACGATTTCGTCTTTCTTGACCTCGAGGCTGACATTCCGCAGGGCCTTGATATGACCGTAGGAAACCGAAAGATTTTCTACTTTTAGAATGACCTCATGATTCTGTTCCAAGGTAAGCCTCCAGCACGGTTGGGTCTTTTTGAATCTGCGGAGGGGCGCCCTCGGCGATCTTTTCGCCAAAGTTAAGTACTGTTACCCACTCGGCCACCTCCATGAGCATCTTAATGTCATGGCTCACCACCGCCACGGTAATCCCCATATCCCGAATCTGTTTAATAAGCTCACCGACCAGAGCGGTTTCCCGGGCGGCCATCCCCGAGGCAGGTTCGTCCAGGAGCAGTATCCGGGGCTTGGAAACAATGGCCCGAACGATTTGGATAAACTGACGCTCGGCCCAGGCCAGGTCCGACGCCCAGCGATCTGCGGATCGAGCCATGCCTACCGAAACCAGAATTTCCATAGCCTCTTTTTTAATGGCTGCTTCTCTTTTGGAACGGATAAAGGGGGGCCGTAAAAAAGTATCCGCCCCATCAACGGCGGTAAACTGGGAAAGCCCGCACATAACGTTTTCCAGAACCGTGAGGGAGGGAATAAGCTTTCCGGCCTGGAAGGTCCTGCGGATACCCATATTGGCAATTGAATCTGCCCGAAGGCCGGATATTTTGGTTTCTTGAAAATAAATACTACCGGAAGTCAAGGGGAGGAGCCCGGTGATACAGTTAAAAAGGGTGGTTTTTCCCGAACCGTTAGGACCGATGATCCCGCTGATCCGCCCCTCCTGAATGGAAAAACTCACCCTTTTGAGAGCCTCGAGCCCTCCAAAGGATTTAGATACCCCTTCCATTCTTAACATACCGGTGAATTCCTTATGAGCAAAAATCTTTAAGAAAACAAGCCGGTTTTTGAAACCGCCTCAAACAAAAAGCATTTTATTATTTTATCGGGTATCCGTTACTTAGTCAAGGTAACACATTTTTTTGTACCCGGATACAATTGAACTCGGAAACTAATTCTGCTATAGTAAACCGAATGTTATAGGTAAGGATCACGTCCATGCGGGAAATCAAGATCAATGAAATCGTGGGATATAAGATCGGCCATGCCCAAAATGAGGCGGGGGCTACCGGGTGTACGGTGATCCTCTGTGAAAAGGGCGCCGTGGCGGGGGTTGATGTTCGGGGCGGCGCTCCCGCTACCCGGGAAACGGAGCTCTTAAACCCCCTCAATATGGCGGAGCGGATCCATGCGGTGCTTTTATCCGGGGGCAGCGCCTTTGGACTGGACGCCGCCGCCGGGGTCATGGCCTTTCTGGAGGAACGGAACATAGGCTTTGACGTGGGGGTGGGCATGGTTCCCCTGGTCTGCGGGGCCGCTCTTTTCGACCTCACTGTGGGGGACAGCCGGTGCCGGCCCGACAAAGCCATGGGTTACGCGGCCTCTGAAAACGCCTGGGCTGCCGGGGAAGTTGCCGAAGGGAACCGGGGTGCCGGGACCGGGGCATCGGTGGGGAAATACCTGGGAAAAGAGCGGATGATGAAGTCGGGCCTGGGGATCTATGCTCTTGCCGCCGGGGGGCTCCGCTGCGGGGCGGTGGTGGCGGTTAACGCCCTGGGGGATGTCCTCGACGCGGATACCCTTAAGCCCCTCGCGGGGATTCTGAATAGCGAGAAGACGGGCCTTGATTGTACGGCGGCGCTGATGTACCGGGACATCGGGAAGCGGCCGGAAGTCTTCCCGGGGAACACCACCATCGGCTGCGTGATCACCAACGGGAAGCTCACCAAGACCGGGGCCAACAAGGCGGCCTCCATGGCCCAGGACGGATACGCCCGGGTCATCCGGCCCGTCCACACCTCCGTCGACGGGGACACGATTTTCGTGATGGCCTCGGGCGAAGTGGAGGTGGCGGTGGACACCCTGGGGACCTTGGCCGCGGAGGTGATGGCCCGGGCGATCAACCGGGCGGTGTTGACCGCCCGGGCAGCCTACGGCCTTAAAAGCGCAGGGGATATTTTAGCGTAACCGGATACATTCCGGGGGCGGGGTAAAACCATGAAGATTGTGATTATCGGCGCCGGCGCCATGGGATCTCTTTACGGGGCGAAGCTCTCCACGGCGGAGGCCCCGGTGTACTTGCTGGATGTTTGGCCCGAGCAGGTGCGGGCGATAAACGAGGGGGGCATTACCGTGGAGGACGCCGCTTCGGGGGCGGCGGAGGCGTACCCTAAGATCCGGGCGTTCTCCGACGCCGCCGAAGCGGGGGAGGCGGACCTTGCCATTGTTTTCGTCAAGTCCACCCTCACCGCCCGGGCGGTGAGGGAGAACCGGGCGGTTTTCGGGGAACATACCACGGTCCTGACCTTGCAAAACGGCCTCGGGAACGTCGAGGGAATCGCCGAAACCCTGCCCCGCGGAAGGATCATCGCCGGTACCACCGCCCAGGGGGCGACCCTCCTCGGGCCGGGCCGGGTCCGCCACGGCGGGAAGGGGAAAACCGTTATCGGCGAACTGGACGGCAGCGTCACGGAGCGGATCAAGGCTGTGGCGGATCTTTTTAACCGGGCGGGCCTCGAGACGGAAATCTCCGCCAATGTGGAGGGGCTTATCTGGGATAAGCTCCTCGTAAATGTGGGGATCAACGCCCTCACCGCCATTACCGGGGTGCCCAACGGCGAACTCCTGCTCCATGAGGAACTGGCGGAACTTTTAGCCGCGGCGGTGGCCGAGGGGGAGCAGGTTGCCGGGGCAAAGGGGGTGAAGCTCAATATTCCGGACCCCGTCTCCCATACCCGGGAGGTTTGCGCCGCCACCGGGAAAAACCGATCCTCCATGCTCCAGGACATCCTCGCGGGCCGGCCCACGGAAATCGACCGGATCAACGGCGCGATTCTGCGGGAAGGGGCCGCAGTGGGGATTGCGGCTCCGGTCAACGCGGTCCTCCACAAACTGGTTACGTTTCTTGAGAAAAACGGAGCCGGGAAACCGCGGCGGGGGATGTAGGGGATGTATATGACGGGAAAAAGAGCGGACGCCTGCGCGGACATGGTTTTTAAGAACGGTAGGGTTCTTACGGTGGATGCCGAAGACCGGGTGGTCGAGGCCGCCGGAGTTAAGGGGAACCGTATTGTTTTTGCCGGGGCGGATACGGAGGCGGAGGCGTTCATCGGTCCGGGCACCAAAGTGTTTGACCTCTCCGGCCGGTCCCTGCTCCCGGGGTTTATCGACACCCACTTTCATCCTATATTGACAGGCCTTTTTGGGGATGACCCGGAGGCGGCCATTATCTTTACGGGCCAGCGGAATTGCAAATCCATTGAAGATATTTTGAATCTGGTCCGGAAGGCCGCGGCCCGGCGGCAGAGGGGCCAGTGGATATCCATGATGGGCTATGACCAGAACAAGGTGGCGGAAAAGCGCCATGTTACCCGGGAAGAACTGGATCAGGCGGCACCCCATAACCCGGTTCAGTGCATGCGCGGCTGTGGTCACGTTTCGGTGTACAACTCCCTGGCCCTCGCTTCCATTGGGGTAGAAACCGCCGCGGACGCCGCCAAATACCCCCCCAACGAGATCGTCCTGGAGGGGGATAGGCTCACCGGTATCGTCAAGGATCATACCCACTTTTTAATCTGGAGTCGGGTGGATTATTCCGAGGAACAGCAGGTGAGGGCCCTGGAGCGGTCCAACGACCTGCTCCTGCGGAACGGCATCACCTCCATCCACGATCCCGGGGAATGTGGTAAAACCTCTTACCGGATCATGTCCCGTTATTGCCGGCAGAGGAAGTTTAAAAGCCGGACCTATATGATGCTCCACAGCATCTACGGTAAACCCTTTTCCCAGGCCCTGGTGGATCATTTCCTGGCCTTGGGCTTGGAAAGTGGTATTGGGGACGATTACTTTAGGCTGGGGACCTGTAAATTCATGCTGGATGGTGGTACCAGCGGCCCTTCATGCGCCACCCGGGAGCCCTATTCCCACGATCCAAAGCTTCCGGGGATCCTGGGCTGGGAACGGGAGGAGACTGCTGCCTATATCGCCAAAATAAACGAGGCGCTCTGCCAATGCAGCGCCCACGCCGTAGGGGATCTGGCGGTGGAATTTATGGTAGAGGGGTACGAAAAGGCCTTTCAAAGGCTGCCCCGGCCGGAAGCCCGGCACCGGATTGAACACTGTACCCTGACGGACCAGGACTTGATCCGCCGTATGGCCAAGATGAATATCTGCCCCAGTTGTAATCCCGGTTTTATCACGGTGAACGGCAGTAATTATACCCGATATTACGGAAAGCGGATGCGGTATTTTACCGCCCTCCGGAGCATGATCGACGCCGGTATCCGGGTATCCATTTCGAGCGACGCCCCCTCGGGTCCGGTGGAGCCTGCAGCGCTTCTGGACGGCTGCGTCAACCGCATCGATCGCCTTACCGGAGAGGCCGTAGACAGAAATGAGGCCATCACCCTCATGGAGGCCGTGAGGCTTTACACCTATAACGGCGCCTACGGCAGCTACGAGGAAGACCGGAAGGGCAGCATCGAAGTGGGGAAACTCGCGGACCTCACGGTGCTTTCAGAGGACCTTACTTCCCTTCCGCCGGAGCGGATAAGCGAACTGCGGGTGGAACTTACCATGATCGATGGGGAGATCGAATTTGAGCAATAAGGGGCCCTCGGGTCCGAAAAAACATAAAGAGGAAGGATGCCGGAATGAAAAAGAAAATGACCGTGTTGGATTTTAAAAAATTTAAAGAGGAGGGACGGAAGTTTACCTATGTAACGGCCTATGATTACACCACGGCCAGTATCGTGAACGACAGCGAAACCGAGGTTATCCTGGTGGGGGATTCCCTGGGGATGGTGATGCTGGGTTACGGTTCCACCACGGGGGTGACCCTGGATGATATGATCCACCATACGAGGCCCGTGGTTAAGGGGGCCCCGGATACCTTTGTGGTGGGGGATATGCCCTTTGGATCCTACAACGTCAGCGTGGAAGATGCCATCCGCAGCGCGAACCGGATCATAAAGGAGGCGGGGCCGGACTGCGTGAAGCTGGAGGGGGGGGTGGAATTCGCCGATACCGTGGCGGCCATCACCCGGGCTGGTGTCCCCGTGATGGGCCATATCGGCCTGACTCCCCAGACCACGAGCCAGCTCGGGGGTTTTAAGGTCCAGGGCGGAACCCCCGCGGGGGCGGCCAAGCTTATCGCCGATGCCAAGGCCCTGGAAGAGGCCGGCGCTTTTTCCGTGGTCCTGGAATGTGTCCCTAGCGTGGTGGCGAAGGCCATTACCCAAGCCCTGACTATTCCCGTCCTTGGTATAGGAGCGGGTCCCTATGTGGATTGCCAGGTGTTGGTACTCCAGGATATGCTGGGAATGTTCGGGGACTTCAAACCCAAGTTCGTCAAACGTTACGCCCAGCTGCGCCGGGACATGGTGGAGGCCCTGAACACCTTTCACCGGGAGTCCCTGGACGGTTCTTTTCCCTCCCCGGAGTACAGTTTTAACGCCAAGGTGGAAGGGTATAGTTGAACCCCTATTCCTTTGTATTGGTAGATGACGAGCCGGAAATTCGGGAAGGTATCCGGGATACCATCCCCTGGGAAGAGCTGGGCTTCTCTTTTGCCGGTGCTTGTGCCAATGGTTTTGAGGCCCTGGAATTAGCCGAACGGATCCGGCCCGATGTGGTGATGACCGATATCAATATGCCGTTTATGGACGGTCTTACCCTGGCGGACCGGTTGCTTTCGGCTTTACCCGATACCAAGGTCCTCATCATTTCCGGGTATGATGATTTTGAATATGCCCGAAAGGCCCTGCGGCTTCAGGTCTACGATTATATCGTAAAGCCTATCACCCCCGGGGAATTCAAAGCCGCCCTGCTCAAACTCAAACAGACCCTGGATGAGGAACAAGAAAACCGGCAGGATCTGGAGCATATCAAAAAACAGCTTGCCGAAAGTATCCCCCTCCTTCGAGAACGGTTTTTGACTCGCCTCATCGAAGGGAAACTGGACCGGAGCAGCCTCCCGGAACGGTTTGCCTATTTTGATCTGCCCCTTCCCCCGGAAGGGGCGGCCTATCAGTGCCTGGTCCTGGATTTTATCCGCCGCCGGAAGGGGGAGGATTTTCATATTGATCTCATTACCGGGCGGAATATCCTGGAGAGTTTTATTGGTTCCTTTGGACAGGGACTCCTCTTTCAGGACGGGGCGGACCGGCTGGTGATCCTCCTCTGGGGGAAAGATCGGGCCGGCCTGTACCGGGAAGGGCTAAAAAGCGCCGAATTTCTGTGGCATAAGCTCCAATCCCAGCGGCTTACCGGCATCGCCGTCGGGGTAGGGGAGGTGGTAGAGACCTTGGAAGCCCTGGAGGCCTCCTACCATACCGCCGCCGAGGCCCTGGCCTGGGGTTTACTCCGGGAGAAGATCGGCCTTACCACCTACCGGGAGGTGATGGGGAAAACCGAATCCCCCGGGGGGAGGGGTAGTCCCGGCTGGGGCAAGGAAATCGTGTCGGCTCTCAAAATCGGCGCCGGGGAGGAAGCCCGCCGGTATATTCAGGCCATGACGGATTATTTTAAAAACGCCCCCCTTACCATAGATGAATACCATATAAAACTGCGCCTAGTTTTAGCCGCCCTATTACAGGGCCTGGAGGATATGGAAATTCCCCAAATGGAAATTTTTCCTCCCGCTTCGGATCCCTTTGCGGATATCAAGGAGCTTAAAAACCTGGATGAGGTCCGGAACTGGTTTTTCTTCCTGGTGGATACTATCGGTTCCTATACCAAGACCCGGCAGGAAAATTTTGCCCTGGTTAAGGCCCGGGAGGCCCTGGACTATTTGGAGACCCATTACGATGATCCCACCCTTTCTCTCCAGGGGCTTTGTAAAAAACTCGACATCAGTACCAGTTACTTCAGCGCCATTTTCAAAAAACACCATGATAAGACCTTTGTGGAGGAACTGACCAATATCAGAATCCGTAAGGCCAAAGAATTGCTGCGAACCACGGATCTGATGACCTACGAGATTGCCGATAAGATAGGCTACCGGGACGCCCATTATTTTTCCTTGAGTTTCAGGAAATACACCGGGCTTACCACCACGGAATACCGGAATATCCATATTCCTTCCAGGGCGACCCATGTCCGGCCGTGAGCAGGAGCCCCTCCGGGCCAAGCCGAGGTTCCAAAGCATCCAGGTTACCATCGCCCTGGCCTTTACCCTCCTCTTAGTGACCGTCATCGTGGGGGCCATCCTTATCGCATTCCGGGAAACCGAAGAGACCGTCAGGATCGCCTCCCGGCGTTACACTCAGCAGCTGGTCCATCAAATCACCAACAACATCGAATTTTATATCGATTATATGGATTCGATCTCCACCTTTGTGGAGGCCAACAGCAGTGTTCGAAACTATCTGGAGGGGGCTTCCCAGACCGAGCGGGAGGAGGCCGCGGAAGCGGTCCGGTCGGTCCTTACGGTGATGACCACTACCCGGAATGATATATCCCTGATCGGCGTATTCAGTTACCAGGGAGGATTTGTTACCCAAGACCGGGACAATTCCCTGAATCCCTTCGCGGATCCCTCGAAACAGTCCTGGTACACCGCGGCCCAAAATGCCCGGGGATTTTCGGTGGTCTCCTCTTCCCACGTACAGAACATCATCAGAGGCCAGTATCGCTGGGTCATTTCCCTTTCCCGGGAGATCATCGATGAGGAAACCGGCCGGAGCTTGGGAATACTCCTGGTGGATCTCAACTTCCGGATCATCGACCGGATATGTAGTTCCATCCAACTGGGAGAACGGGGATACATCTTTGTGGTGGACCGCCGGGGAGACATAGTCTATCACCCCCAGCAGCAGCTTCTCTACGGGGGCCTTAAAACAGAAAATATCCACCGGATTACGGCCGAGACCACCGGTTATTTTTCCGGGGACGATGAGGACCGGGATAAATTTTACAGTGTGGAAACCATGCGTTCCACGGGCTGGAAAGTGGTAGGGGTAAATTACCGGAGTGAATTTGTGGAAAACCGCAACGCCATCCAGCGGAGTTATACCTTCTGGGGTCTTTTCTTTTTAATTGCCTCTATGGCCATTTCCCTGTTCATCTCCCAGCGTATATCCAAACCCATCAAAGAACTCCGCCGGTCCATGCAGGCGGTGGAACAGGGGAACTTCGATATCCTCGTGGATATCCATTCCTCCAATGAAATTGGGGAATTGGGAAAGGACTTCAACATCATGGTAGGAGAGATCAAAGAACTCCTCCGGCGGGTTACCCTGGAACAAGAGCAGAAGCGGAAAAGCGAACTCAAGGCCCTGCAGATGCAGATCAACCCCCACTTTCTTTACAACACCCTGGACTCGGTGATCTGGATGGCCGAAGGGGGTAAACAGAAGGAGGTAATTGCCATGAGTTCCGCCCTGGCCCGGCTCTTCCGCCTTTCCATCAGCAAGGGCAAGGAGATAATCGATGTCGCCTCCGAGATTGAGCATGTCAAAAATTACCTGACCATCCAGAAGATCCGCTACAAGGATCGGCTGGATTACCGGATCGAGGTTGAGGAGGAGATCAGATCTTTTCAGATAGTCAAGATCATCCTCCAGCCCCTGGTGGAAAACGCCATATACCATGGGATAAAAAACAATTCCGTTGCGGGAACCGTGGTTATTTCCGGCCGCCGTACCCCAACGGGTATGGAACTGGCGGTCCGGGACGACGGGATCGGGATGAACCCCGCGTCTTTGGAAAAACTCCGCCGCAGGCTCCTCAGCCCTCGGGACCGGAACTGGCGGAAAGAGTACGGCGCCCCCACCGCCGCAGTCCCCTCCGAAGATATGCAGGAAGCCGAAACAGAGGGGGATGTTCCCGGCAGCGGCGTCGGGGTCCGCAATGTAGATGAGCGGATAAAACTCTACTTCGGGCCGGATTACGGCCTTGAATTTGAAAGCCGGGAGGATGAGGGAACCACGGTGTTCATCCACCTTCCGGCAATAAAAAAGGACTTTGACCTATGAACGAGGAAAACAGGCGTATCCTTGTGGGGAACCGAACCCCCAAGGGCTTTGGCGGTCTTATTCCGGTCCTCCTCACCCTGATATTCCTTGGGGGAAGTTTTTTTGTCATTTTTTTCCTTATCCGGAATCCCCCCCAGCAGGAGATCCGGGTTACCGCGGTGATAAAGGCCATTGCCAATGATTCGGAATTTTGGGAGGTAATTAAAACCGGTATGCGGGCCGGGGCGGATGAATTCGGCCTCGACTTGGATATTCAGGGACCCTGGGCGGAGAGCGATGTGGAGGGCCAGATCCGGATTGTCAAGAATATCCTCGAAGACAGGCCCCCCACGGTCCTGATCCTGGCGGCGGCGGACTATACCCGGCTGGCACCTCTGGTGGAAGTGGCCGTGGCCGCAGGGGTCAAGGTGATAGCCATGGATTCCGGGGTGGACAGCCCCCTGCCCCGTACCTTTGTGGCTACCGATAATGTGGAAGGAGGGCAAAAAGTCGCCGCAGAAATGATCCGCATCCTTGAACCCGGCCGGAAGCTGGCGATCATCAGCCATGTCCGGGGTACAACCACCGCTATAGACAGGGAACGGGGGGTCCGGGGGGTTTTGGAAAAAGACGGCCGTTATCCGATCCTGGGCACCTGGTTTACCGATAATTTCGCGGATCGGGCCTATACCATCACCGCCGAGATCCTCCGGGAACACCCTGACCTCGGGGGTATTCTAACGATGAACGAGATCTCCACCATAGGCGCGGCCCAAGCTCTGTTGGACTCAGGGGCCGCTGGGAAGATCCGGCTGGTGGGTTTTGATAACCCCCTGGGGAGGATCAACCTGATTGAGGAAGGGATCATCGCCGCGGTGGTCATACAAAAACCCTTCAATATGGGTTACCTCGCGGTCCGGGCCGCCCGGGACGCTGCGGAAAACCGCGACCTGCCCCCCTTTATCGATACCGGCTCGGTACTTATACGTCTGGAAAACCTCTACGAACCGGAGAACCAAAAGCTGCTTTTCCCCTTTGTGGAATGAGACGCCGCAAAAGCCGCATCCAAAAAGTCACAATCGGCAACCACAAAGCCATTTTTAAGAGTGTACTATTATCGATTTCAATTTACACTTTTTAATCTATAATTTAGGGTTAAACAACCACCGCCTAAGGCTGTGGTTGTTTAACCCTAATTGGTGAGGGGATGTTTTTAGAAATAATGGACCTGGAAATGATTACATGATCAGTAAACTCATTGTCGATGAATTGGGGTATGGGTATATTGTTTGTCCCAGAAAATGGGGAATGAAGGATGAAATTGCTTCGTTTCACCGATTCTATTATGTTTTGGGCGGTAATGCCCATTATCTGAGCGCAACCCAGGACATTGATCTTTTGGCTGGTAATCTTTATATACTTCCGACTTTTTTACCCTATACGTTATGGCATGATCCCGATGATCCCTTGGAAGTTATTTATTTTCATATCGAGATCGCGCCGGATATCACCGACGATTTATTGCAGATCCCCATCAATCAAAACACCCTCGAAATATCCCTGCTCCATACTATGCGGCATTTTAGCGAT
The DNA here is from genome assembly GCA_031282145.1 of Spirochaetaceae bacterium. Classification (GTDB taxonomy): domain Bacteria; phylum Spirochaetota; class Spirochaetia; order Treponematales; family Breznakiellaceae; genus JAIRMO01. The sequence continues at coordinate 61,504 of JAITEG010000216.1, forward strand.
ATTGGGGATGTTCAAAATTTGGATGAACTTTGCGGAATACTGGTCAGGTATATAGCGACCGCATATTGTCCGACCATAGTATATGACTCTCGTCTGGTAAAGGTAATACGTTATATTACCCAGCATATAATGGAACATATTACGGTTGAAGATATGGCAAATACGGCCTGTATGGAACGGGCGTATTTTACCCGGTTATTTAAAAAACATTACAAGCTCTCTCCCATGAAATATGTAACCCAGAAAAGAATGTCGATAGCGGCAAAAGAATTATTGTCCGGTGCTATTATAGAGGACGTATCCCAAATGATCGCTTATGAGGATGAAAAGGCCTTTGCCCGGGCTTTTAAAAGAGTGTATGGCTGTTCCCCTTCGGGATACTGTAAAAGTCATAACAGGCAACCGTAAAGATATATTTGGACCTGTACAAAAACAGGGGCAATTTATATTTTATACAGTATTTGCGGGAATTTAAGAGTTATCCTAATTAATACGGGAGGAATATTATGGCAGTAAAACTTGAACCGTCACAGCGGATTGTCCGGCTTACGAAGCGGAGCGTTGATTTAGCCACCTCGGGGCGGAGAAACCTTTACGCGGATAACGCGGAATTTCTGGTGTACCACTGGTCGGGCCATTCCGCCGCTTTTTCACCCGCCACCGGCGAAATGGCGGTCAGCGCATCCCAGCGGATAAATATCGGGGACCACAATTGCCGGGTTGATGTAGGAGGAGCTTTTCCCTTTGCGGCCCAAATGCCCTCAAAGCTTGAAGGGTTTGAATACAGCGCCCTGAATTGGGCAAAGGATTACGCCTTCTTTTTGGATCACAGCCCGGCGGAGGTGTACCCCGATGAAACCATTGTCGGTGAATTTCACTGGCAGCTGGACGAAGCGAGGCTGTACAAGTATCCGGATATCGTATATGAACTGGGCGAGAAGTTGCGTCATGTGGGGGCCGGCGGTATGAGTTTAGCCCATACCTGTCCGGATCTTTCCATCGGGCTTGAACTTGGCTGGACAGGGCTTCTTGAGAAGGTCCGGAAAAGCAGGGAGACCCATGCCGGATACGGCGCGAAACGGCGGGCGGATTATCTTTCCGCCCAGGAACTGGTGGTGGGGGCAATTATCCGTTTTATCGCCCGGCACGCGGAAAAAGCCCTGGATCTGGCCCGGAACGAAGAGGACCCGGAACGCAGGTCCCGGTTTGAACGGGTGGCGGCCAATTGTAAGGCCCTCAGTGAAGGCGCGCCTCAAACTTTTGAACAGGCGGTGCAGTGGATCTATTTTTTCCAGGTAGTGGAACGCCTTAACGGGCACGGGAACGGCTATGGTAGGCTCGATCTCCTTTTAAATGATTTTTACCGCCGGGACACCGAAAAGGGAATCCTTTCCAGGACCGAAGCCAGGGAATTAATCGCCGAAATGTACCTTAAATACGGCGGTAATTATTT
>JAITEG010000027.1 GCA_031282145.1 Spirochaetaceae bacterium
GCCTCGGTCTGCAAAGATCGGGCCCGTATAAGCAAAACGACCGATACTCCAACTACCGCTACGGTAAGCAATACGGTCGTAATCAGCGTGAGCCGTAATTTAAGTCTCATAAGACCCCCCCAATTTAAAAATAGTGAATAATTACCGGTACCTTTTGGTTTAAATGATAAGGATGTTCTTTCGAACGAAATACACCCAAAAAACAAAATAATATTTTTTTTTGAAATTCTGGTTTTTCTTCAAAAAGGCGCTTGGTACCTTGTCTGCCTTAAACATCTTCGGTTTCTGGCGCCAACCAAAAGTCCAAAGATGAAAATACCCAGGAGCAAGTCCTGGGTATTTTCATTCGTGTTGAGAGTTTCATACCCCGCGGCTCTGCCGCGGGGTTATTGATTTGAATGATAGGGATGTTCTTTTGAACGAAATACACCCAAAAAACAAATAATATTTTTCAAAATTCGAGTTGGCGTGGAAATTGGGGAGGAGTTCATTCAAGCGGATCTGACGGTATTACCTCCGGTTAATCGTTACGGTTCCCGAACTGGTTTGGGCGTAAATGGTCCGCTCCGGGGAGGGGCCAAAAGGCCGGAGGACGGTACTGTTCCCCGATACCCGGGTCTCCTCATTCCCCGTATCAGTGACCGATATCCAGCCGCTGCGGGTGACCGCGTCCAGGTTAAAGGGAAACTCCCGGGGAATATTCAAAATAACCCGGCCACTGGAGAGATGGAACCGGAGGTCTCCGATAAGTTCCTCCATATCCAGGATCACATCACCGGAATTTACCTTGAAACTTCCCTCATCGGAAAATCTTTTAATCGAAAGGGAGCCGCTGGAAATATCCCCCTCTATCCTGCCCCGGACCGTTTCCATGGTGGTCCGGCCGCTGGAAGATTTAAAACGATGGGCGGTCCCGGTGAGTTCGGTAATGTGCAGATCGCCGCTTTTAATTTCTATATCCGCGTTCCCCCCCAGCTTTTCAATCACCACCGCCCCGCTGCTTACCTCAATTACGCTGGCGCCCTGGATGGCGTCGATTCTCATGCGGCCGCTTGAAGTTTTGAGCCGGTGTTCCGAACCGGAGAGTTCGCGGATCTGGAGCTTCCCGCTGGAAAGGCTGATAAAGGAATTACCCCCGGCGCTCCTGACATCCGCCTCACCGCTGGAAACCCGGATCGAGAGGGTAAGCGCGGAAATGCGGCCTAAGGATATGAAACCGGAACCGAGGTTGATGTCGATGGTCTTATAATCCAACAAATCCGTTTCCGCCCGAAGGTTCCCGCTGGAATTGAAGATCCGGAGATTTTCCCTGAAAGAACCGGGGAGGTAAATTTCCGCCCGGGCTTTCCAGGTCCAATTCAGCCAGGGCCGCTGGCCACGCCTCACGGTTACCCCTCCGGCGGATCGGGAAACATCCGCGTAGTATCGGGGACGGTCTATTTTCATATACTCCTTTATAATAAGATCGCTGGTTTCGCTTTCCCGGAGGATCACCTCGTCACTCCCGTAATTTATGGAAAGCATATCCAGGCCTTCCAAACTGACGCTTTGGGTATTTACCAGGGGAAGGTCTTCCTGGGCGTACACCCCCGCCTCCCCCGCCAATACCAAAAACAGCATTAACCATATTCTCTTGGTCATACAAAACTCCTCTTGCTTTACGGCTTGGGCTTCATCATCACACTCTGGGCCGTCAGTTGGACGGCCACGGCGAAAACAAAGATAAGCCAGGAAAATTGAAATCCAATAACGAATCCCAGCAGGATAAAAAGGCCCGCCGCGAAGATCCATATTGCCCCGGAAACCATACCGAACCGGGAGGCAACAACCGGATCGCTCCACAGTTCCCGGTTTACCCGGGCCTCTTTTTCATACCGTGCCCGCGCCCAGGGCTTACGATAATCCTGCTCGGTAAGCTGCAGGAAAATAAGGAGGGCCAGACCCGGAATAAAACAGGGAATCAGGGTAGCGGTGGCTTCCATCAGTCCCCGGTCGGTGGCAAAATAGGTGAGGGGGAATAAAAGCACCCCAAAGCTGAGGAGCCCCGCCGCCAGGGTATACCAGCCGCCCCGTTTCTTTGAGCGGGGATACCGGGAAGCCGTCTCCTGGGTGACGGCCAGGAAGGTGAAGGCCGCCGCCGCCAGGGGGATAAAGGCCAAAAGGACGCCCAGAGCGCCGACAAGTTTTTTATTGGGCTCCCAAAAGGCTTCCAGGGCGGATTGATTCTCTCCGGTAAAATAAACCACCAGGGAGATAACCACCCCAAGGATCACCCAGGCCCCGGTGATGACATAAAAGGCAACCCGGAGGGGTTTTAAGTAGCTCCGGATCCCCATATAGGCGTCCTGGAAGATCTCTTGCTTTTTTCTCAAACTTATTTCTTCCGCCAAGACGGAAATATCCCCCAATTCCCCGGAAGCCTTTTCAAAGGCCTCTTTTGCGTCCAACCCCTTGGCGGCTAAACTGGCGATCCGGGCTTCCAGGTTGGATAACAGTTCTTCCTTAAAGTCCCGGAGTTCCGGTGTTTCCTCATATTCCGAAAACAGGTGATCCACAAATTCCTTGGTATCCATTTATTCCGCTCCTAAAAGTTTGTTTAATATTTTCCGGGTAAATTCCCAGTCCAGGATATTTTGCCGGTACTGTTCCCGGCCCTTCCCGGTGATCCGGTAGTATCTGCGCCGGGCCCCCTGGGTTTCATCCCCCCAATATGAGGTGATGTATCCCTCCTGCTCCAGCCGTTTATAGCTGGAATAGAGGGTGGTTTCTTTAAGCTCGTATTGTTCCCCGGTAAGATCCAGAATCGCGTTGTAAATCTCAAAACCATAGGCATCACCCCGGTGAAGTATATTGAGAACAATGGTATCCGTATGGCCCCGGAGTACGTCGGACGATAATTTCGGCTCCATGCCGCCTCCTTATAGGTTGAAGCTTTCCCAAACCCAACCGGGTTTTGAAAGACCTGGTCTATAAAAAACTAAAGGAGACCTAAAACCAGGGACGATAAGTCCCAAGATCCCGATAATGATCAAGATGATCCCCATCACCCGTATGATGAGGCGCAGACCCCGCTTCATCATCTCGGCCTATTGAATTAAATTATAAGCCGTAATACTACGACTGTCAAGAGTTATAGGAAAATTTTTTCCTTCCGGAATGGTTCCTGCGGTACAGGGAGTTATGTCTATTTTGCTGGTGAATTCCAGCCCATCCCCCCGAGCCAAATTGACAAAATCCACGGGGCGTAAAATCCCGCCTTTTTTGTTGAAATAGACCACCCCGGCATCCCTGAGGACGGTATACACAAACTGGGAACAGAACATGATATTGGGCAGGATGGATTTTCCCGTCAGGAGGCCCAAGAGGTTATAGGAACTACCCTCGCGGTTAATTGCCGCCAAACGGTCAATAACGGCCCGTTTTTTTCCCTCCCTGGTCTTAAGCCGGTAAACCGCCAGGGAAGCGCCGGGCTTCAGGTTTAAGTGTTCAGGACGTTCCCGGTTAAGGCCGGGACTGGAGATACCGTTACCGCCGTTATAACTCACCAGGGTTTTCAGGGCCGGATCAAAGGACAGGGACAGGTGATTATAGGGGCTTGCGGTAAAAAAACCGATTACCTTACCGGCGGGACTCCCGGTATCCGACAGGATGATATAGATATGGGGGTCTTCCAAGGCGCCGTAAGCCGCCTCAAAATACTCCGCGGGCAGGGAAAACCGGGTAAGGTACTGAAAGGAGTTATGCCGCGGCAGATCCCGTACCAGGATGCCGATGTCTTCCAACGACAGGGTGGTACCGGCACGATTCAAAAAACCCAAAAGAACTGATAAAAAAAATACGCCTCTTTTCATTGCTTATTCCCTTTTTAAGGATAAATTAATACGACACATAAATATTATTTTCTATCAGGTAATTATATATATCATATTATTACGACTGTCAAGTATATTGTTTAAGAAAATCCTTAAAATTTGAGTTTGTTATAAAAACCGTAAGAGCATGAGCCTATCCTAACCGTTGCCTGATGCGGAGGGCAAAGCTCAGGCGGGGTATGAAACCCGTAATTTCAATAGGGATCAGCCGAAAATTCCTATTAAAATACCTGCCAGTATAGCCGAGCCGAGGGTACTGGACACGATCGGCCCCATAGCATGCATCAAAACAAAGTTTGAAGGGTTGTATTCCTGGGCCACCTTTTGGGAGACCCGGGCGGCCATTGGCATGGCGGATACGCCGGCATTGCCTATGAGTGGGTTTATTTTTCCGCCGGTTAATTTGCATAACAGTTTGGCGATAAGAACGCCTCCAACAGTACCAAAGCCAAACGCGATGAGTCCCAATATTATAATACAGATGGTATTGGGTGTTAAAACACGTTCAGCCGTAGCGGTTGCGCCTATGGAAAGGCCGATGAGCATGGTCAGCAGGTTCAACACGTCCCCTTGCAGCGAATGGAATATGCGATCCGTTACGCCGCTTTCTTTAATCAGGTTTCCCAGCATCAGCATCGAGATAAGGGAAGCCGCGGCCGGAACCAGCAGCAGCGTTAGAAAAGTTACCGCTATGGGGAAAATTATTTTTTGCCTTTGTGTTACCTGCTTTGGCTCGGGCATCACAATGATACGTTCTTTGGCAGTTGTAAGCGCCCGCATGATGGGCGGCTGAATAATCGGAATCAGCGCCATGTA
>JAITEG010000043.1 GCA_031282145.1 Spirochaetaceae bacterium
GTTAGTTATTATTTTATGGGGAAAAAAAATCTATCCGGGGAAGTGACCCGGAAGATTCAGGAAGCGGCGAAGCTGTACAACTATACCCCCATTCACGAAAGACACCGGGGGAAACCGGATAACCGTATTGTCAATATGTGCCTTGTCCTGGAAAACAAAGACATCAGCGAGGACATCTACTTTCTGGGAATGATGAACGGCGTTACCGACTGCCTTGCGGAACATGGGTATCACCTTTTGGTAAGCCGGCTTGTATCCGGTGACCGGACGCTGCAGGATCTGTTTATCGCCGGCCTGGGCATGTCCACGGGGGTTATCCTCTGCAATCCCCGGCGGGATCATTATTTTGAGGATGAACTGGAAAAACAGAAGATTCCCTACGTACTGCTGGGTTCGTCCGAGCGGGCTGAATCGGCTTTCTATGTGGATGTGGATATGCGGGGAGTTGGTTTTCAGTCTGCGGAATATTTTCTGGCAAAGGGGCATAAGCGGATTCTTTACCTGAACCTTCCGGAACTTATGCTGCAAAGCCAGCAGCGCCTACAGGGATTTGTTCTGGCTTATGAACGGCGGGGACTGCGGTTCGATCCGGCGGATCATGTTTTTCTTCCTGTCTCGGTAGACGCCTGCTATGCCGAGGTGAAAAAACGGTTCTCGAATAATAAAACCTGTTATACGGCGGTGGTTACCTCCAACGAAATCCAGGGGCAGGGGGCAATCAAGGCTTTGCGGGAACTGCGGATCGATATTCCTTCCAGGGTTGAGCTTTCCAGCATGGGGGGCACGGTTTTTGGCATCATGACCGTACCCTCCCTGACAACTATTGATTTTGACGCCCATAAAAACGGTTACGAGGCGGCCAGGATGCTGATCGATATTACCAAAAAGAAACGGGTAACACCGTTTCACATGATTTTACCGGGGAATTTCGTAGAGCGGGACTCTACCAAATAAATCAAGACAAGAGGAGAAAGAAAATGAAAAAGAGTGTATTTTTGGCGGTTTTGGCAATTGTTATCGGCGCCGCGCTTTTTGCCGGCGGCGGCAGCCAGAAAAAAGGAGATCAGGTTACCCTGACGGTGTGGGATTTTAAGTATTCCGAAGAAATAACCGGAAAGGCTTTCCGGGAAATGGACGAACTTTTTATAGCGGAAAATCCCGGAGTTGTAATTAACCACGTGGCCCAGCCGGAATCGAATTTCTACCAGCTCTTAATGAGCACCTTTGTCGCAAAAAACAACGTGGATGTTATCATCGCCCATGCGGATAACCGGACCTGGAATTTGGCGGGATCCCTTGAAGTGCTGGATCCCTATATTACCGGCGAGATCGGCCAGTATTCCGCCCCGGCGTTGAAAGCGGTATCTACATCCCAGGACGCGGCCCGTGACATCAGGATGTTACCCTTAACCGCCCAGGGGCTTGGGTTCTACTACAACAAAGCCCTTTTTACAAAGGCGGGACTCAATCCGAATACGCCCCCCAGTTCCTGGGGCGATTTCCTTGCCGCCTGCGAAGCCCTAAAACGGGCAAATATCGATCCCATTATCCTGGGTAACGGCGGAGGGGCAACCTTCGGCATTGATTTTACTTACCGGGCCATTCTCGGTACGCTCTACGGTAACCGCCTGGAGGGTTTCAGAAACGGCGCCGCCAACTTTACGGACCCCGAATTCCGTCAGGCGACACAGATGATCAGGGAATTGTATGACAAAGGTTATATTAACGCGGAAAACGCTTCCATAAGTTATTTTTCCGATGCAATCGACGCCTTCAAGACGGGGAAAGGCGGCTTTTTCCCCGGCCTCTGTTCCGACATTGCCCATTGGAAAGATTTTGGCGAGGCCCTTGGCTACGAAAATATAGGGTATTTTTCCGCCCCGGTGGCCCAGGGGGCTCCCTTTCCCAATGCCCAGGTGAATCAGGGCGCGGGATTGGGGATGGCGGTTGTCAACTACGGAAAGAACAAGGACATTGCTGTTAAATACATCAAATTCTATACCTCGGGTCGAGGCGGCCAAATTCTTATGAACGCATCGGGGGCTATTGTGCCCAATTCTACAATTCCCGTAGATTCAAACAACCAAATCCTTGCCTCCATTATGGACAAGATGAACAAGAATGGGGTTCCCGATTATATGACCCTAATACCCGGTGGGATGGTAAACGATTTCTATAATTTTCAGTATCTGTACTTTATCAGCAAGGAGATCTCCCTGGACGATTATATCAAAAATGTCCAGGAACTCTACCGGAATTCGCTGTAGAAGGCGCGGCTATTTTTCCGGTGTTATTTTAGAGGTAAGGGGGGAAGCCTCCCCCCTGCCCCGCACTTTGTTGCGGGTCACCCCCCTCTGCGGGGGTTTCCCACCCCCGCAACGCCCCCGGATCATTGCCGTACGGTGAGAGGCCCGGCAAATGCCGCAGTACGAAATTAGTGTCGAAGGGCCGACCGCCCCCATAACGCCCCCCTGAAATACACAGCGGCGAGGAACAGGACGATGAATTTATTTTGGAAACAACCGCGCAGACATTCGTGTATCGACGAAACCGTTGATGCCTGGATATTGATAATTCCCCTCATTCTGTTAATGGCCCTGTTTATCGCCCTTCCCGTACTGTCGAATTTCTACTATAGCTTTACCAAATGGAACGGCCTTGCCGCGCCGCAGTTTACCGGTCTTGAAAACTACCGCAGAATGATAGGGGACAGCCGGTTTGTCAGTTCCCTGAAAAATATGGGTATCCTTATCCTCTACATTCCTTTGGGAGTCCTTGCCCCGCTGGGTATCGCGGCGGTATTGCGGGGAGGTTACCGGGGGTGGCGGGTATTCCGGGCTATTTTTTACCTTCCCAATATCCTGGGGCCGGTTCTTTTGGGGATCCTCTACTTGGTGTTGTTTTCCCAGATAGGACCGGTTACGGAGATTCTTAAAAGGCTGGGGGTGCCGGATGCGGAGAGTTTTTATCTTTTCGGAAAATCAAAAACCGCAATCCACACCCTGTCTTTTCTTTTTGTTGTCTGGATACGCCTGGGTTTTGGCTGTATTTATTTTCTTTCCGCCATGTCCAATATTGACGCCGCCCTTTACGACGCGGCGGATGTGGACGGGGCTTCGGCTTTGCGGAAGTTTATCCACGTCACCATTCCCAGCATTGATTTTTCCATTCAATTTTTTACCGTTCTCGCCTTTATCGAGGTTTTTGCCCGGATGTACGGCCTCATATTCACTTTGACCGGCGGCGGCCCGGGGTTTGCGACCTATACCCTGGAATACGGAATCTACAACCTCAGCTTTAAAGCCATGCAGAAAGGTTACGCATCGGCCTGGGCGGTGGTACTTTTCTGCTGCTGCGCCATAATTGCCCTGGTACAGATCCGTCTAATTAAAAAAAGGGGCGCGGTATGAAACAAAGAAAATACGCATGGCTTGTATACGGGCTGCTCTGCCTGCTTGCGGCGCTGGTGATATACCCTGTCTTCTTCGCGGTTGTTTCCAGTTTAAAGCCTATTCCGGTATATGCGGCGGACAAATTGGGATTACCGAAAAATTTTTATACCGGAAACTACACAACTGTTCTGTTTAATATGGGTTTGCTGCGGTACCTGTTGAACACGATCATTACCGTGGCTATAGCGATGCTGATCTATACCCTGGTCTGTTCAGCCGCGGGGCTTGCCTTTGGCAAATTACGGTTCAAAGGACGGCTTGCGCTGTTTTCCCTGGTATTGTTCTTCCAGATATTTCCCCAGATGGTTGTGGCGGGGGAACTGTATCAGCTTATATCCAGAATGCGGCTGCTTAATTCCCGCCCGGGTATTGTCCTTGCCTGGGTTGCCTACTTTGCGCCCTTTGGCGCCTATATTATGACCACCTATTTTGCCGTTGTCCCCAAGGAGATCCTGGAATCCGCCCGCATAGACAATGCCAATATATTTCAAATACTATTCAGAGTAATGATGCCCATCGCAAAGCCGATGCTGGGGACAATCTGCATAATTGGAACCCTGGCTATGTGGAACGAACTGCCCTTTGCCCTGCTGATACTGCAGCAGGAAGAACTGCGGACCATTACCATCGGTATAGCCCTTTTACAGGGTGAATTTGGCCTGCCCATTCCGACCCTGGCCGCGGCCGTAATCGTCTCCGCCGCGATACCCCTGATCTGTTACCTCTTCTTTCAGGATTTTGTGGCCATGGACGCGACCGCCGGAGCGGTAAAAGGGTAACCGGGAATCCGCGCAAAAAACCAAGGAAAAGTGATATGAAGCAAGCTAATGATTTCGCCTATGATATGCTCGATCTCGACCGGGAACCGGACAAGATCGTATACTGCGCCTGCCGGGATATTGCAGTTTCCGAAAAGCAGGGGCTTATCTATATGGATATTCCCTTTGAACCCTATATACACCGGGGGATTTTCAGAAAGCAGGGGGGTGAACGAATAACGAAACGGGCCTGCCTCGGCGCTTACGGCGCGTCCTGTCTCCGTTTTACCCTTTCAGCCGCAGAGTCGGAAGACCCGGAGAAACGGAAAAAAAGCGATGACGCAAGTCCCATGTTGTGTTTCTCCGGGGATCTGCGTCCTACGCCCCTCAGACTGGTATCCATTGGGGAGGATCTCTTCCGTGCTTTGGATGAGGAAGGATCTGTCAGGATGGAGCTTTCCCGTATTCCCCACCGGCTGGATCACTGGAGCGATCTACAGCCCCCTTCCGACCCGCGGATGCAGCTAACCCTTTACCCCGACGGCAAAACGCCGATCCGTTTCGCCGCTTACGATCAGTTCTTTCCCGGTAAATTTGAATCTATGCCTCTGGCCTTTACCAAAGGGGAGAGTCTTTTTTCCTTTTATGCCGGCGCAGACGAACATTTTTACGGAACCGGGGAACGCTTTGGCCGTCTGGATTTGGCGGGGTGTACGGTAACCCTGGAAAATACCGATGCGTTGGGAACAAACAGCAGAAAAGCCTATAAAAATATTCCCTTCTATCTTTCCAGCGCCGGTTACGGCCTCTTTATTCATACGTCATGCCATATCCGGCTTTCCTTTACGGATATTTCACACCGCGCGGTTCAGGGATCTATCGAGGATGGGGAACCGGATCTTTTTTTCCTTGGAGGCGGAAAGCCGGAGCGGATTCTGTACCATTACCGGCGCCTTACCGGTTTTTCCCCGGAACTACCCCTCTGGAGTTATGGGATGTGGATGAGCCGTATGACCTATATATCCGCGGATCAGATCCGGGCCATCGCGGAAAGGCTGCGGGCCGAGTCCTACCCCTGTGATGTACTGCACATTGACACCGGTTATTTTGAAACGGACTGGATCTGCGAGTGGGATTTTTCCAAAGACCGGTTCCCCGATCCAAAAGCCTTTTTCGCGGAAATGCGGCGA
>JAITEG010000179.1 GCA_031282145.1 Spirochaetaceae bacterium
CTCCTTTCGGAGTCTCCCTTCGTTTACAGGGTAACGGCGTTTCCGGCTTTAAGCCGAAGACGCCTGACTCCGCAATTTGGCCCGGGAATAGTAATAGTAGTAATAAAAATACGGGAAACCACTCCCCTGACCGCCGGTTTTACCGGCCGCGAAGTCGAACATCATGAAGATACCCTGCCATAAATAACCGTAAGTGTCAAGCAGATAGAAGAAATCGAAGAAATCTTGAGAAAAACCAGGGATATTCGTGAGGCCCGGATTAACAGGATTAAAGCGGTATAGAAACGCTACCCCGGCGATAGACCGTTTCCCCGCCTATTACTGTCCGGAGAACTTGTATCCCCGGAATATCATCCGGGGGAACTTCCATTAAATCCCTGTCCAATAGAACTAAATCCGCCCTTTTTCCAGCTTCAAGACTTCCCCGTTCCCGGTCGGCGAAAAGCGCGTAAGCGGCCCAGGAAGTATAGGAACGGACCGCTGCATCCCGGCTTAGGGCGTTTTCCGGATAAAAACCGCCCGGAGGCCGCAATTTATCGTTGGTCCGGGTAAGGGCGGCATGGATACCGTCCAGGGGATTCGGATTGGCCACCGGGGCATCTGATCCGCCGGCGATGCGTCCCAATATCCGCTGTACTTTTCCCAGGGCATAGGAATTCTCCGCCCGCCCGGACCCCAGGCGTTGTTCCGCCATGGAAGCGTTGTTCGGACCATGGGCGCCCTGCATGGCGGCCAGTACCCCCAGTCTTTTTGCCCGATGACAGAAATCACCTTGAATCAGCTGGAAATGTTCTATTCTGAACCGGTGGTCCTTAAGGGATAATCCGGTAATAACCCGCTCAAACACGGAAAGGGTTTCATCGATGGCTGCATCTCCAATGGCATGAACCATAAGCTGCATACCCCGTTTTGCCGCCTCAAAAACCAGGCGGTACAGTTCCGCTTCATCATACATGAGCTTACCCCGATATCCGGGCCGGTCGGAATAGTCCTCCATAAGGGCTGCGGTTCCGGAACCCAGGGAGCCGTCGGCAAATAATTTAACCGCCCGGATTGTAAAAGAACCGTCAAAAAGACCTATTTCAGGGCCGCGGGCCAGACATTTCGCCATGCCCGGATCCGCGTGATCCCCCAGGGCATTTATCAGGGCGCCGGAAACACGGAGTTTGAACAAGCCGGACCGGTAGAGTTCTTTCAGGCTTTCCACCAGGTCTTCGGTGCTTGAAGCGTCCTGTACCCCTGTGACCCCAAATCCGAGGAGTTTATCCTGGGCGGCGAGTAATATTTTTTGCCGGTATTTTTTGTCACAGGGGGGTATTTTTTTTCGAACCAGGTCGGCGGCGGCATCGCTGGCGCATCCGGCAAGCCGGCCGTCAGGGCCCCGCAGAAACTCACCTCCCGGAGGATTCGGGGTCTCTTCCGTTATGCCCGCCGCAGCAAGGGCCCGGGAATTCAGCCACACCATATGGCCGTCTATACGGGGAAGGAGAACCGGATTATGCGGCGCCGCATGGTCCAGATCACGCAGGGAAGGAAAAGACGTATCTTCCCATCCCCCGTTATCCCAGCCCAAACCGCCGACTATCCACTCACCGGCGGGGGTCCGTTCCGCAGCGTTCTGTACCAGCCGGATAATTTGATCTTTGGAACAGCCCCGAAGGCATAGCTTAAAAAGACTGTCGCCGTACATTTCCAGGTGGAGATGGGTATCAATAAAACCGGGAAATACGGCTTTACCGGCCAGATTTTCAACCGCCGTGTTTCTTCCCGCTAATTTGCGGGCGCCCTCATCATCGCCGGCATAACATATATACCCGTTTTTCCAGGCCAGGGCGGGGACCCGGGAAAAAGACGGGTCCGTCGTATAAATACGGCCGTTGAACCATACTTCATCCGCCCCCGCGGAAGCGTCCCTATCCTCCAAGGTATACCGCTTTTATCTTTTCATCCGCCGCAAGTTCCTGAGCGGAGCCGGAAAATTGTATTTCTCCGGTTTCGATGACATAGGCCCGGTTGGCGTTTTTCAGGGCCAGTTTGGCGTTTTGCTCAATCAGCATGATGGTGATACCCTCCTGGTTAAGACGGCGGATGATCTTAAAAATATCTTCCACCACCACCGGGGCAAGCCCCATGGAAGGTTCGTCCATAAGAAGCAGTTTTGGTTTTGAGAGCAACGCCCTGCCCACCGCCAGCATCTGCTGCTCGCCCCCGGACAGGCTGCCCCCCTTTTGGTATTTGCGCTCCCCAAGGCGGGGAAAAAGGCGAAATATACCGGCAATTTCCTTTTGCGCCTGTTCCCGAGAAGGCCGGGAATAACAGCCCATCTTCAAATTGTTCAATACCGATAATTCACTAAAAATCTGACGGCCCTCGGGTATTTGTACAATGCCCTTGCGAACAATCTGGTCGGAACGTATTTTTCCGGTAAACAATTCACCCTGATACTTTATCGTTCCGGTAAAACGCATGAGTCCCGAGATACAGTTCAGAAGGGTGGTTTTCCCCGCGCCGTTGGCGCCGATAATGGCTACGATTTCCCCTTCTTCCACCGTAAGGTTAACTCCCCGCAGGGCGGAAATATTCCCGTAGGAAGCAGAGAGATCATTTATGTCAAGAATACTCACCCTTCCTCCTTGCCGAGGTACGCCTCTATCACCCGGGAATCCTTCTGAACCGTTTCGGGCAAGCCCTCACAAATTTTTTGCCCATGATCCAGAACGGTGACTACATCGGAGATCCCCATGGCCACCCGCATATTGTGTTCTACCAGAACCTCCGTAATACCGGCCTCACGAATTTTATAAATGGTTTTTATCAGTTCCTCAGTCTCGCTGGGATTCATGCCCGCGCAGGGTTCATCCAGCATGATGATCTTCGGCTCAGAGGCAAGGGCCCGGGCTATTTCGAGAATCCGCTTTTTACCATAGGGCATACTGCCGGCTATGGTTTTTTCCTCTCCCGAAAGCCCTACAAAATCCAGCATTTCCCGGGCCCGCTCATGGCAGAGGAGTTCCTCTCTTTTCATTCCCGGGCTGTGTAAAATGGTTCCCAGAATTCCGGTGCGGGTACGGCAATGGCGGCCCACCATAACATTTTCCAGGGCACTTAAATTATCAAAAAGGAGGATATTCTGGAAGGTACGGGCAATACCCCGCTTTGTCACCTGATGGGGTTTTAGCCTGGTAATATTTTCACCACAAAACTCAATAGTTCCCCGAGTGGGAATATAGATCCCTGAAAGTATATTAAAAAATGTGGTCTTTCCTGCCCCATTGGGACCGATAAGGGCATGTATCTCCCCTTGACTGATATTCATGTCAACCGCGTCTACCGCCCGCAGTCCGCCAAATTGCATGCTGATACCCAGAGCCCGCAGCAATGTTTCCATGACCTAGCCCTCCTTCCGCCTGCCGGGAAGGGTTTCTTTTCCGAACCGGTTGAGGCTGTCCACCGCAAACCGGGCTAACCGCATAATGGCTCCATATATACCGTCGGGCATAAAACGGAGAACCAGGATAATAAGGACCCCGTACATACCGTTTAAATGCTCCGCAAAGGGCCGCAGTAATTCCGGCATGGTACCGATAACCAG
>JAITEG010000211.1 GCA_031282145.1 Spirochaetaceae bacterium
CCGTCGCAATCCCCCGCGACCCGGCGGACCAGGTCTTCGGCGCTGTCTATATCCCCGTTACCCACCACGGGAATGCCCAAAGCTCCCCGGAGCAGCCCTACGTATTCCCACCGGGCCCGGCGCTTAAACTTTTCTTTGGCCGTCCGGGAATGGAGGGCGATCCGTTCCACCCCCTCCGATTCAAGGCGCTTACAGAACCGGAGGAGGTATTCCGGATCGTCCTCGGGCCCTATCCTGAGTTTTACGCTCAACCGCCCCGTTATCCCCCTCCGCACCCGGCTGATCATCTCCCCCGCCTTATCCGGAGAATCCATCCACCGGACACCGGCGCCGGTCCTCACGATAGCCGGGGCGGAACAACCCATATTGATGTCGATTCCGGCCTTTTCCTTCCGGTCCAAGAGCGCCGCGGCGGCGGCCAACTGTTCCCCCTGCCCCCCTACCAACTGGTATACTACCCGCTCAGGACAGGGTCCTCCATCGGTATAATAGGCCTCAAAGGGACCACCCCCTAATAGGGCGGCGGCACTTATCATTTCCGTATAATATTCATCGCATCCGCCAAAGGAGGCTATCAATTCCCGGAGGGCCCGATGGCTTATTTCGGCCATGGGAGCTAGTAATAACGGTTTATCTATGATATGATTATGCACGTTATATCCTTATTTTACGCTGATGGTTAATAGAATAGGACCTTGACTTGTCTTATTCTATACCGTAAAGTATAATAAGTAGAGGAGCGTACCGCATGATAGCAAAGAGTGATATGCCCAGCATCAATGAGAAGCCGCCGGAGGGTATCAAACCGGAAGGCAGCTCTTACCGGGTTCTCGTGGTCGATGATTCCATGTTTATCGCAAAACAGCTTGGTCAAATTTTTACTTCGGAGGGTTTTGAAGTTGCGGGTACCGCCGCTGATGGGGCTCAAGGAGTAGAGAAGTACAAAGAGCTGTATCCAAATATTGATTTGGTGACCATGGATATTACCATGCCGGTAATGGATGGTGTTTCGGCTTTAGAAAAAATATTGGAATTTGACAAAAATGCGACCGTTATTATGGTTAGCGCCCTGGGGAAAGAGGATGTGGTTAAAAAATCCCTCCTTATGGGAGCTAAAAGTTATATTGTCAAGCCATTGGACCGAAAAAAAGTCCTGGAGCGGGTTGTTTCCGTTCTAAAGCGGTAAGGATCTGGGGCAATACATGATTTTCGCTATTTAGCCCCGGCGGAGAGTCCTCCCGGGAAGGCTGGGTATGGAAGGGTTTTATTTTATTCTCTGGTAAATGGAAGTGTTCCAAAGGGTTGGTTTTTTATAGACAAGCGGTGCTTGTCAAGTTTTCGAAAAGTAGCAGAATTCGGGCCGGTTTAGGGATAAACTTGACCGGTTTAGTTTGTTTTTTGGGTATTTTTTCAGAGGTTTATGAAAGCATATTCTATTTCTGACTTTATTTATGGGGTACATGCGGATATTGAAACCACCGACTTATTCGAAGGAATTTGGCCCATTCCCCAAGGGGTTTCCCTTAATTCTTATGTGATTAAGGGGGAAAAAATTGCTCTTATTGACCTGTTTCGAGACTGGTCCGATGCCTCGGACCAGGTGGCAAATGCCCTTGCATCGATCGGTCTTAATTTTGGTTCCATTGATTATCTTATTCTTAATCATCTGGAACCAGATCATTCCGGGTGGCTTCGGGAATTCCGGGAAAAAAATCCCCATGCGGAGATTCTCGCTACCGCTAAAGGAATAAACCTGGTAAAATCCTTTTTTAACCTGGACCAGGGTTTGCGGGCGGTAAAAGACGGGGAAACCCTGGATCTGGGGAAAGGGAAGATCCTCACCTTTTTTGAAACCCCCAATATCCATTGGCCCGAAACCATGGTTACCTGGGAACCTATTTCAGGGACGGTGTTTTCCTGTGATGCCTTTGGCTCCTTTGGGGCCCTGGGGGACCGGATCTTTGACGATGAATTTACTCCGGAGGAGTTGGCGTTTTTTGAAAAGGAAACCCTCCGGTATTATGCCAATATTGTTTCTTCCTTTTCGGTTTTTGTAGAACGGGGGATACAAAAACTCTCAGGCCTCCCCATCAGGGTGGTGGCCCCCAGCCACGGTATGGTATGGCGGAAAAAACCCAAAACCATCATCGACCAGTATCTCCGGTATGCCTCTTATGCCAAGGGACCGGCGGAAAAGGAAATTACCGTGATTTGGGGTTCCATGTACGGTAACACCAAACAGGGTTTGGATGCGGTTATCCGGGGTATAGAAAGCCAGGAAATTCCCTATTCGATACACCGGATCCCCGATGAAAACGTATCATGGATATTGGCGGATACCTATAAAAGCGCCGGTCTGGTCCTCGCCATGCCTACCTACGAATACGCTATGTTTCCCCCCATGGCCTATGTCCTGGACATCTTCCGCCGGAAGCATATTTACGGAAAAACCGTTCTCCGGATTGGTTCCTGGGGCTGGGTCGGGGGTGCCAAAAAGGAATACGAGGCGGCGATAGAGGGGCTTAAATGGACCAACCTCGACGCCCTGGAATGGGCCGGTGCCCCCAATACCGGGGACCTCGCGGCCCTGGAAGAAGCGGGAAGAAACCTGGCGAAAGCCATTAAAGCAGGCTGATACACGATGGAGTATCCGGGGCAGAGGAAAATACATCGGATCGGAAATCCGCGGCTTTCCGGGAAGCAACCAAGCTCCTGGACCCCAGCATCCTCACCATAAGCCGAATTTTACCATCCGTTCCATAGTATCCCCCATATTGTATTCAACTCCCTTAAATTGCCAGAGGCCATTTTTTGAATCAAAAAGGGCATACCGGGCAACCGCGTGAAAACGCCGGTCCCAGGAAGGCGCCTCCTCCTCATTCCGGGGAAAACCGACGCTTCCGGGGTTGAGGAGGAGCCGCGCATTCAGGCGGCTGGTTTCCACCACCATATCCGGGGGGCCGTAATGGCCGGTACAAAGTGCTGGTCCGACATCCGCACCAGTATTTCGCATAAAGACCGAGGGAAAGTGGGTGTGCCCAAAAAAACAGCGGGAAAAAGAAGCCCCCCGAAAGGCGATTTCCGCGTCGAATTCGGAGAAGATATAACTCCAGATGGGGTCCTCCGGCCCGCCATGGGAGAGGAGGATCGGTTCCGGAACATTGGGGTATTCAAATTGGGGTTTAAGCCGGGAAAGATAGGCCGTGTTCACCGTGGAAAGGACCGAACAGGTCCATCGGAGGGATTTTTTTGCGTGGGAAGAAAAGGCCTTGGCCTTAATGACCCCTCCCGCGGCAAGATCGTGGTTGCCCCCCAGGATACAGGTGGAAACTTCCGCCACAAGTTCCACACATTCGTTGGGATCCGGGCCATATCCCACGAGATCCCCCAGGCAAAGGATAAGGTCCCGATCTTCCCTCGTCCGGTTCAGGACGGCGGTAAAGGCAGCCAGATTGGCATGTATATCGGAAATTACCAAAATTCGCATTGCTATCGATCCTTATTATATACTATATATTAAAAAAGCAGGACTGTGCCAAAATCAACCGGTTTTTGGCACAAGCTCAAGCGCCTGGGGATTTTGCACGAAAAGCTTACCGGCAGGACCTTTTTTCAGGACGGCAGATGAAAAGAAAAAAACAATCCTTACTGGAGCAGGTCTTTCAGGACTTGCTCCCGGATATTTGGAAACTTCTCTCGGAAACCACCCTTTTTTTAAGCAGAACCAAAGAATTCTATCTTTATGAAAATCAATTACGGGCATGGCGGTTTACACTCCAGTCAAAACAAAGGAACCCTGAAGAAATTAGTATCATTCGCCGGGAAATAACGGAACTGCGGAAGCAGCTCCGCCTTGAAGGCTATGACCTAAGTTTGGGGAAACAAAATCTGATCTTTGAGGGTTTTAGAAATGACGCCTCCCTGGGGGAAGGATTTAAGCGGGTGGTCCTGTTCTTTGCCGATGAGGATATATATTGGCTCGCCGGGGAAGACAACCATATCACCCTGGCGGAATTTTTGGAACACCGCATATATGAAGAACAACAGGGAGTCCGGATTCGGTATAAACATTACCTCTGGTACCGCCGTCGGGGGACGGACCTCATCCTTTCCGGATCGGATACGGAAACCAAAGAAGATTTTGAGCGGCTCAAAGCCATGGGAGAAGCCAATAGCCTCCTGTTTTTGAGCAAACTGAAAAAACTCAAGTAAGGTACCCGCCGGCGGGTTTTAGCCCAGGAGTTTGTTGCGCTTCGCGCGTAAAACCTCCAAAAAGCGCCTTACAGGCGCTTTTTTACCTTGCAAACTCCTAAAGCACGCCGGTTAATCGGAATTTTTGTGGTGCTGGTGGTGCAAAAATCCACAAGTGCAACAGGCTGCTAGAAAGGGGGAGTGAAAGGACGTCCCGCTCCCTCCTTTGCCCTATTGGACGCCCCGCGGGATCCACAAAAAGCGCGGCTAGGGGTGCGGAATATCTTACCCTCTCCCCATAACAGGGGCTAGAAGGCCGCTACGGCCCCCTATAAAATTTGTTCATCAATGGGTTTTCCCCCGGGAACCATGGGCAGGACCTTTTCATCCTGATCAATGTGGGCGTCAATCAGGACCGCCCTGCCCTGGGCCAGTTCCCCCAACGCCCGGTCCAGCGCCGCCCGGAAGGAATCCTCATTATCGGCCCGGTAACCTGAAAGCCCATAGGCCTCGGCGAGTTTGATAAAATCCGGGGGCCTATCCAGGGTGGTCTCCGCGTAACGCTCCCCGTAAAAAAGGGCCTGCCACTGCCGGACCATCCCCAGGGTCCGGTTATTGAAGATCAGGATCAGAATGGGAAGCCTATAGGCGGCGATGGTCGCCATTTCGGCACAGTTCATCCTGAAGGAACCGTCCCCGGTAAAAAGCGCCGCGGACCGTTGGGGGTTTGCTATCTTTGCCCCCAGGATTGCCCCCAGACCGAAGCCCATGGTTCCCAAGCCCCCGGAAGTGAGGAAGGAACGGGGCGTGGAGAAGGGATAAAACTGGGCGGTCCACATTTGATGCTGCCCCACATCGGTGGCCACCAGGGCGTCATAACCCAAGCCCTTGGCGGTTTCCTCAATGATGAACCGGGGGTGGAGCCTGGTTTTCCGGTGGTGGGCCACAGGAACATGGGCTTTCCATTTTTCAATCTCCCCGTTCCAGTCGCTTTCCGGGGCCGGGGGGAGTTTTTTAAGGAGTTTCCGGATAATGTCCTTGATATCCCCCACTACCCAGGCTTCGGCCCGGATGTTTTTGTTGATCTCCGCAGGATCAATATCCAGGTGCAGGATCTTCGCCCCCTTGGCGAATTTATCCGCCCGGCTCGTCACCCGGTCGGAAAACCGGGCCCCGATAGACACGAGGAGGTCTGCCTTCTGCACCGCCTTATTGGAGGCCACGGTCCCGTGCATCCCGATAAGCCCGGTATAAAGCCGGTGCTCCCGGGGAAGGGCCCCAATACCCATAAGACTGAGGGCCACCGGCGCGTTGAGCCGTTCCGCTAATTGGGTAAGCTCCCCCGATGCGTCGGAGATGATCACCCCTCCCCCGGCGTAGAGCACCGGCCGCCGAGCACCAGCCAGGAGTTCCGCCGCCCGATCCAGGTCTTCCCCGGTATAGGTGGCCCCGGTGACCCGTTTCAGGAGACGCCGGGCCCGGGCGGAACCTAGGGCCCTTTCACCTTCCGTGTTATCCGGAGAGGGGGTGGAAACAAGGGGCCGCCACTCCCCCAGGGCTGCGCTAACGTCCCGGGGGATGTCGACGAGTACCGGCCCGGGCCGACCCGAGCGGGCCACGATAAAGGCCTCCCGGATCACCTCGGCAAGTTCTTTTACTTCCTTGACGATCCAGTTGTGTTTGACTACGGGCATGGTGATCCCGGTGATATCCACTTCCTGAAAGCTGTCTTTGCCCAGAAGGGGAAGGGTTACATTCCCGGTGATCGCCACCAGGGGGACCGAATCCATAGCGGCGGTGGCAACACCGGTCACCAGGTTGGTCGCGCCGGGACCGGAGGTGGCGATACATACCCCCACCTTTCCCGTCGACCGGGCGTAACCGTCCGCCGCATGGGCGGCATGTTGTTCGTGACTCACGAGGACGTGCCGGATCCGGTCCCGGTGTTTGAATAATTCATCGTATATAAATAAAACTGCCCCACCGGGGAACCCAAATACCGTATCCACCCCCTCTTCAATCAGGGTCTCGATTAAAATACGGGCGCCAGAGTACACCATGCTGCTTTTTCCTCCTCGTTAATTGGTATCGGGCACCTTAAATACCGCCCCCGTGGCGGCGGAACTCACCTGCCGGGCGTAACGGGCCAGGCAGCCGGAACTTACCTTGGGGGGCAGGGGTTTCCAGGCGGCTTTCCGCCGGGCCAGTTCCTCATCCTCCAATTGTACGTTGAGGCTTCGGCCTTCGATGTCGATGACGATAGTATCTCCCTCTTTTAGCAGGGCAAGGGGCCCTCCCTCGGCGGCCTCCGGGGAGATGTGGCCTATGGCGGCCCCCTTGGTTGCCCCGGAGAAACGGCCGTCAGTGATGAGGGCTACCCGATCGTCCAGGCCCCGGCCCGCCAACGCGGCGGTGGGGCCCAACATCTCCTTCATCCCCGGTCCCCCCCGAGGCCCTTCGTAACGGATCACGATCACGTCCCCCGGCTGTATCCCGTCCCCCATGATGGCGTCAAAGGCCGCCTCCTCGGAATCAAAGAGCCGGGCAGGGCCGGAATGTTTCAGCATCGAGGGAGCTACGGCACTCTGTTTGACCACGCAGCCCTCCGGGGCAAGGTTCCCCCAAAGGGCTGCGAGCCCTCCGGTGGAGGAGTAGGGGGTTTCTATGGGCCGGATCACTTCGGTATTCCGGTTCTCCGCGGCCTTGAGGGCGTCTCCTAGGACGCCGTATACCGTGAGGGCCTGGAGATCGATCAGGTCCTTCTTCGCCAGTTCCGTGAGTACCGCGGGGATACCCCCGGCGGCATGGAGATCCTCAATCGCCGCGGTTCCCGCCGGGGCGAGCTTACAGAGATTGGGGGTCACCGCGCTGACCCGGTTGAGCAGGTCTAGGTCCAACCTGAAACCCGCCTCATGGGCTATGGCGGGGAGGTGCAGGGCGGTATTGGTGGAACAACCCAGAGCCATGTCCAGGGTCAGGGCGTTCATAAAGGCCCCTTTGGTCAGGATGGACCGGGGACGCAGATCCCGTTGCAAAACCTCCAGGGCTAAAAGGCCGGTCTTCTTGGCCAGCCGGAACCGTTCCGCCATCACTGCAGGAATGGTACCGTTTCCGGGCAGGGCCATTCCTAAGGCCTCGGTAACACAGTTCATGGAGTTGGCGGTAAACATCCCCGCGCAGGACCCGCAGCCCGGGCAGGCGGCATCCTCCAGGGCGGCTAACTCGGCGATTTCCATCTTCCCCGCACCCACGGCCCCCACCGCCTCGAACATGGTGGTCAAGGTCAAGGGGGGGGCATCCCGCCCCGCCCCCTTCCGCCGGCCCGCCAACATGGGGCCCCCGGACACAAAAACCGCGGGCAAATTGAGCCGCGCCGCAGCCATAAGCATCCCCGGAACGATCTTGTCGCAGTTGGGGATAAAAATCAGGGCGTCAAACCCATGGGCCATCACCATACATTCAATGGAATCGGCGATAAGTTCCCGGGTCGGAAGGGAATAACGCATCCCCTCATGGCCCATGGCGATTCCATCACATACCCCGATAACCGGAAAACTTACCGGTACCCCCCCGGCAAGGCGTACCCCATCGGCGGCAGCCTTGGCGAGGGTATCCAGGTGTATGTGCCCCGGTACAATCTCACTTTTCGCCGTAGCGATACCAATCAGGGGCCGGTTAAACTCCTGGTCAATGAACCCCAGGGCCTTAAACAGGGACCGGTGCGGAGAACGGGCCACCCCCTTATTAACGGAATCACTTCTCACTGCTCACTCCTCACTTAATAAAGCGCTCACTACCGCCTTTCCCATTTCCCGGGTGCCGACAATTTTTTCGGTCCCCGCGTTGCCCCTCCGATCGGCGATATCGGCCGTCCGTAGCCCCCTATCCAGGGCGGCGTTCACCGCGGCTTCGACGGCAAGAGCCTCCTTTTCCAGACCAAAGGAATAACGGAGCATCAGGGCGGCGGAAAGGATCGTCGCCAAGGGGTTGGCGATATCCCGGCCGGCGATGTCCGGGGCGGAACCGTGAATGGGCTCATAAATTCCCCGCCCTCCCTTTTGCGCCGACGAGGAAAACCCCTTTGAGGCCGGAACCCCCAAGCTTGCGGAGGCAAGCATTCCAATAGAGCCGGTCAGAGCAGCGGCTTCGTCGGAGAGAATGTCCCCAAAAAGATTGGAGGTAACGATTACGTCGAACCGGCCCGGGGAACGGACCAGTTGCATAGCACAATTATCCACATACATGAAGGAAGTTTCAATATGGGGGTACTCCCGGGAGAGGGCCTCCGTCAGTTCCCGCCAGAGTCGGGAAGATTCCAGGATATTGGCCTTATCCACCATGCAAAGCTTTTTTCTACGGACCTCCGCGGCGGCGTAGGCGATACGGAGGACCCGCTCAATCTCCTCCTGGGAATAACTTTCCGTATCAAAGGCGGAATTTCCCCCATCACTCCGCCCCCGTTTGCCGAAATAGATTCCCCCGGTCAGTTCCCGGACAATGAGAAGGTCGAACCCCCCCGTGACCTGGGAATTATCGGAGGGGCTACCCCGGTAGTCCCCCATGGCCAAGACATCATCCTTGAGGGGGCAGGCGAAACGGAGTTGGGGCAGCAGCATCGCGGGCCGCAAATTGGCGTAAACCCCAAGACCTGCGCGGAGGTCCAGGAGGGCTCGCTCCGGCCGCAAGTTTCCCGGCAGGGTTTCCCATTGGGGTCCTCCCACGGCCCCCAAAAGCAGGGCATCGCATTGTTTTGCCGCCTCCAGGGTCTCAGGGGGCAGGGGCGTTCCGGTATGGTCAATAGCACAACCTCCGGCTTCCAATTCAACATAATTAAACACATGGCCGAATTTATCTCCCACTATGTCCAGAACCTCCGTGGCCTGGGCAACCACATCGGGACCTATCCCGTCACCGGGAACCAGAGCAATCGAATAATTCACTATTTTCCCTCCATGCTAATCTGAGTTTTGAAACTGGCTCCACTTTACTTAAAAAAGGGCTTGCAATCATTACTATACTAATGTATAGTAATGATATGGAATTGGGAGAAAAAATTGCTATCCTGGCGGGGGCGGCGAAATATGACGCATCCTGCGCGTCCTCGGGGAGTACGGGTAAGGGAACCTCCTTCGGCCTCACCGAACCTGCCGGGGTATGCCATAGTTGGACGGAAGACGGCCGATGCGTCAGCCTCTTAAAGGTCCTTTACTCCAATAGCTGCCGGTTTGATTGCGCCTACTGCGTAAACCGGGCCTCGGCGGATACCAAACGGACCTCCTTTATCGTGGACGAGCTCGTGGAACTTACCTGCCAATTTTACCGGCGGAATTATATTGAAGGGCTTTTTCTTTCCTCCGGGATCTTTGCCGATCCGGATATGGTTATGGAAAAACTCATCGAAACCGCGAGGAAACTGCGGACCGAAGAAGGATATGGGGGATATATCCACCTCAAGATCATTCCCGGAACCGGGGAACGCTTGATCCGCGAGGCAGGTCTCTGGGCAGACCGGTTAAGTGTCAACATAGAACTCCCCACGGAGAGGAGCCTGCAAACCCTGGCCCCTCAAAAATCGGGAAAGGTTATCCTGGGGGCCATGGAGGAGGTGGCCGAAACCGGGGCACAATTTGAGGAGGACCGGCGGAGGATCCGGTTTTTACCCCAGGGCAAAGCCGGAGTCCCGGTTTTTGCGCCGGCAGGACAGAGCACTCAACTCATCGTGGGGGCGAGTGAAGAGGACGACCGGCAAATCATCTCCCTCTCCGG
>JAITEG010000268.1 GCA_031282145.1 Spirochaetaceae bacterium
GGGACCGTGAGGAATCGGGGAACTACGTTTCCGGCCTTACCGGATATTTTCTCGAGGGGCAGAATATCGCCGACGCGGAATGGGAGCTTGACGCGGTTACCCGCCTTTTGCCGGGGATAAGCGCCGGGGATCTTGGCCGGCGCGTTAAAAGTTATTATAATACCGGCGATCTTGCGGTTGTCGTGACCGGATCGGAATCGGAGCTTGCCAATCTGCCCCAAGAAGCGGAGATCCGTAAGATTATCAACGACGCGGCAAGGGCAAAGATTGAAAGGCCGGCCGAGGTCGAAATTTCCGGGGAACTGCTTGACCGGGATCCCGTACCCGGCATGGTCACGGGCGAAACCGTTGACGAGACCGGGGCCCTGCTTTGGGATTTGAGCAACGGCGCGCGTATTATACTAAAACCGACAAACAACAAGAACAACGAGATAATACTCCACGCGACGGCGCGCGGGGGGACTGCGTCTGTTTCCGAAGCCGGTTTTATTTCCGCAAGCCTGGCGGCGGAAATGGCTACCGCGTCGGGCCTTGGCCCCTATTCCCGGACGGAGCTGGTACAAAAGCTGGCGGACAAGCAGGTGTCCGTCTCGTTTTCCGCGGATTCCTTTACCCGCGGCATTGACGGTTCCGCCACTACCGGGGATCTGAAAACCTTGTTTGAGCTTATCTACCTTACCTTTACCCAGCCCCGTGTTGAAACGGACGCGGTCCAGGCCCTGCTTGATCAGTACCGCACCGCTTTGATCCGGCGCGGCGAAAATCCCGAAGATGTTTTTTATGATGAAATGACCCGGATCATCTATGACAATGACTACCGTTTTTCCCCGATGCGGCTTGAGGATCTGGAAAAGGCCGATATTGACGCCGCCCGGCGCTTCCTTGCCCGGGCCCTCAATCCCGCGGACTTTACCTTTGTGTTTACCGGGAACCTGGACCCGGCCGCGCTTCGCCCTTATGCCGAAACATACCTGGCGTCCATCCCGCCGGGGGAATCGTGGAACAGTTTTGCCGATATTAAAATAAACCGTCCGCAAAAAACCCTGAAAAGTATTTACAAGGGCAGGGAGGAAAAGAGCATTGTCTTCCAGGGCTGGTTTATGCCCGCCGCCTTTGACGTGGCGGACAGCATAAAGGCATCGGTGTTAAGCGAATATCTGGACATCAGGCTTACCGAGGAAATCCGGGAAAAGCTGGGGGGCGTTTATTCCGTGTGGGTGGATTCCACCCTGTCCGCCCTGCCGCCTCCGGGAGAACTGGTGATGGAGACTTTCTTCTACTGTGATCCCGGCAGGGCGGAGGAACTGTGCGCCGAAATAATACGG
This sequence comes from Spirochaetaceae bacterium, assembly GCA_031282145.1. Lineage (GTDB taxonomy): Bacteria > Spirochaetota > Spirochaetia > Treponematales > Breznakiellaceae > JAIRMO01. The sequence goes on from JAITEG010000268.1 coordinate 1,326, forward strand.
CAGATAGAAGCCATTGCCCGGGGAACCATAGACGGTGATACCTTTACCAAGGCGGTTGAAGCCCTGAAAAAGTCCCACGAGAGCGCCCTGCAGAGGAACAGTTTTATCGCCAATTATTACGCCAATCTTGCGGTTATTTTTAATCAGCCTTTAAGCACTTTGGACAAACGCCCACGGCTCTACGACGCGGTAAGGCAGGAGGATATAAGGGATATTTGCCTAAAGCTCCTTCCCCGGGGCCCCACGACCCTGATTCTCTACCCCGAGGGCTGGAGCGGCAAGGAGTAGTTGGGATTGGATAGCCAGGGTAGCACCCCGATTACACTAAACAATTGGTATGCGCAATTTGGAATGCCCTAACTTTTCACGACCTTGAAAGAGCCGTGAGACCAGGAAGACGCAATAAAAAACCTGAAAATTTGGTACGCCGCCATCTGTGGCGGCGCTTCGTGTATAATAAAAAAGTATACGGTTTGGTGAATTATATAAATTTCCTTTCTTGTCTTCACGAGTTTTTTATGGTATAGTAGGTTTGGTGGAGTAAAAAACACCAATTCTGGACTTCGGAACACGGAATTTGGAGTTTTGAACATCAAATTCGCAGTAAATAACTTCGATGTCAGAGTTTTGAATTGATAACTTTGATACTGGAGTTTAGAACTTGAAAAACGGAGAAAAAAGCAGTGTGAGGAGGGGGCGAATATGAAGTCATTGGAAATTTTCGCGGGTGGTGGCGGGCTTGCTTTGGGTGTAACGGAGGCAGGCTTCTCTCACGCCAGCCTTGTTGAATGGGATACAGACTCCGCAAAAACCCTTTACCATAATTATAGACAATTCGGATTTGATGATGGCAAAGAATGGATATCTAATGACGATATTCATAATATTTCATTTGCCGCCTATCAGGATAAAATAGATTTACTTTCCGGCGGGCCGCCCTGTCAACCCTTTTCAATCGGCGGGAAACATAAAGCCTATAATGATAAGCGCGATTTATTCTCAGAGGCAACGCGGACGCTTGCGGAAATACGCCCCAGGGCTTTTATTTTTGAGAATGTTCGCGGCCTTTTGCGAAAAAGTTTTTCTAAATATTTTGGCTATATCATTTTACAATTAAATTACCCTGAAATCGTCAAAAACGAAAACGAGAAATGGCTTGACCATTTGGCGCGGCTGGAAAAGTATCATACCAGCGCAACTGAAAAAAGTCTCTATTACAAAGTCGTTTTTCGTTTGGTGAATGCCGCCGATTATGGAGTGCCACAAAAGCGGGAACGTGTTTTCATTATTGGGTTTCGCAACGATATACATGGAAATTGGTCTTTCCCAGCCCCAACCCATTCAGAGGAGGCGTTACATTACACTCAATTTATTACAAAAGAGTATTGGAAAAAACATAGCGTAAAATTTTCTGGCAGGCTTGAGCCTGTTGATGTCTCATTGTTTGATCCGCCGGAAAGAAAGCCGTGGGTAACAGTGCGGGATGCGATAAGTGATTTACCTAATCCACTAGAGACCAATGATTACTATAATCATAAATTTCAGGGTGGAGCCAAAACGTACCCCGGGCATACCGGAAGCATAATGGATGAACCGGCAAAAACAATAAAAGCTGGAGCACACGGTGTCCCTGGAGGCGAAAACATGATAGTGTTAGATGACGGCACGGTTCGCTATCTAACTGTTCGGGAAGCGGCGCGAATACAAACGTTTCCCGATGATTATTTTTTTCCCTGTTCATGGACAGAAAGTATGCGGCAAATCGGCAATGCCGTTCCGGTGAAGCTCGGCTCTATTGTCGCCAATTCTGTTAAAAGAACTCTGTATTCTTCAAAAAGGAAAAATAAGAACAATGGACACGGAAATTTTTAACCCATTAGACAAACGCAATCTTGGTGTTAGTATCGCCGACGCTATTTTTAAGAAAGAAATTTTCCCGTTAAAGGAATTACCGCCTTTCAATGGCGCGGGTATTTATGCCATTTATTATAAAGGCAATTTTCCACTTTACAAAAAGATAAGGCTTCTCCTAAAAACAACTACTACACAAGATTTCAGAATTGTGATATGATAAACCCATGAGAGGGGAAAACTTAAACAAAGAAGCCGTAGTGGAAACATTGCGGCGGAAATGGGACGCCATGCAAAATCATCTGGACGAGCGTGGCAGGCGTATTTGGGCGGCAGCCGAGGCGCAGGCATTAGGGCACGGCGGCGTGACCATTGTGTATGAAGCAACCGGTATGTCAAGAAGCGCAATTACCCAGGGTATTGCGGAAATGGCTAACCCACAGGATGCCGCACCGCCGGACCGGGCACGGATGTTTGGCGGCGGTCGAAAAAAAAATCAGTGAAAACTATCCGCAGTATGAACAGGAATTAGAAAACCTTCTTGATTCATCGGTGATAGGCGACCCTGAAAGCCCCCTGCGCCATGTAAGCAAAAGCGCACGGAACATCTCAGAGGCGCTGAAAGACCGGGGCATAGAAGCATGTCCTGAAACAGT
>JAITEG010000154.1 GCA_031282145.1 Spirochaetaceae bacterium
GCATCCCGCCATTCCCTACCTCAAGTTTGGTAAGGTCGTTCAGGGTACCGTTGGTGCCAAGGGCGCCGTTAACCGTGAGGGTATTCCCATCGCTCCCCCGGGGGGTGGCGGTGGTGAGAATATATGCTCCTTGGGGAATAAGGGCGGGCATGGTTTCCAGAGCGATCCGGCTGCTGGCGACCGTATAACTGCGGGTCGCGCTGGGATACACCCCCTCAAGCAGTTCCCGTACCGTATAATTATACGCGGTAAGCGCTTCTCCGGTAGGGTTGGTGACCGTATTGGTCAGACCGATGACCAGATGGCCCTGTCCCGCGGCGGCCCAGGCTTGGGCCGGGGTGAATTTGTTCTTCTGGTATTCGGTCGGGGGGATAATATCGGTAACATCCAGGGTAAGGATCGCGCCGGGCAGTACCGTCACCTTTTCACCGATGACCGTGTTTCTTCCCGGTTCAACGACATTCTCCACGGAATAATCCCCCACATCCAGGGCGTCGGTGGTCATTTTAAGGCTTCTAAACACCTCCACCGTGCCCCGTACCAGCAGTAAGCCGGTATTACCGGCGGTAAAATCACCCACCAGAACCAGCCGGGCCCCTTCCCGGACGGTGATATTCCCCGTTGTCCCACCAGAAAGGTCAGCGGTCAAATAAACGGTTTTACCGTCGGGAATGATCGTATTGACCGCTATAGTCCCGCCGTAGGCGATGTTAACCACCCGGTTGGTTTCGGCGTTGTAGTCATTCAACAAGCCGATAAGCGCGTCATAATCGTTGGTGAACACCGTATCCGCGGGGAAGGGGTAATCGCTTGACGCCTGGGTTACGTACTCGGTACTCCCCGACGAAGGGTTCGAGCACCCAACAAACGCACATACGACCAGCAGCGCCAACGCCGCGGCTCCAAAAAGCAGACTCTTTTTGTACATAGAGTCCTCCTTAAAAAATATACCCCCAAGATCAGATCAAGAGGGTCCCAGCGTATGGAATGACGCTCCACGCCATTCCATACGCCGGGGTTTTAAAAGAGGACTTACGCTTGTAATGGATTGCCCGCCTGGGCTAAAATTACAATAGCGTAAGCGCTAACCCCGGTGGTAGTGTTTATCCTGGTAAGAAAGCCACTGCCCCGGGGTCCCTCTTTTATAGAGACCCATCTAAAGCCCCGGTGGCTCGAAAGCCGCCGGGTATTCGTTTCATCGTTTCAAACCGAGCCTTTTTCAAAATCCGCCGGATTTTGAATCAAACTCCTATACCTATATATTATATCCCACTTTGTTCGAAAAATCCAGTTTTTTTGAAAAAAAAACAAAAAAAACGCGAAAAAACGTATTTTTTTCCCGTCAGGGTACCAGGCACTATCCGCCGGTCGAGATTACCCCGAATTCCGCGCAGGGTTCGGAGCTCCGGGTGGTCTGTTCATGTATAAAAAACTTGACAACATAATTTTTCGGCGTGGGAAAGGTAAGAAGCACCCGGTAAAGATCCCGGTTTTTTTGAACAAAAGCAAGGTGTTCTAATTTGTTGTTTCCGGTCTCGTCATAGACCTCAACGTTTGGGGTAAACCCCGCTTTAGCGGAAAAGTCCAGTTCTGTTTTTCCCGCCGCCCGGAGTATTTTTGCGAGACTCCCGTCTTTGGCGGAGAAGGTTTCAAAATATTTTGGCCGGAACAGGGGGAGCCGCGAAAAATCAGCGCGGGACAGGGGTTTTTCAAGAAGCTGCTGCCGGGGATTTTCCGGGAAATGGCTATAGATGAAATATTCAGGCCGCAAAAAAAGATAATCCGTGGTATAGCCCTGATGAAAACTGCCGTCCCGCAGGTTTCCCGCGTCCCAGGTACAGTCGATCAAATACCCCGCGTCGTCAATAAAAACGATGTTCCATGCGTGGTTTGTATTACCGGGCCTTTCATTGGCAAAGGGTGAAAAACCAGCCCCCCGGCCATATCCGTAAATCACCTCACATTCGATGCCCAGGACATCACAAAACCGTTTTAGCACATTCGCGTACCCGTCACCCAGCGCCAGTCCGCTTTTTAGCACACTCGCATAATCCTGAGGGGTCTTCCGGTCCGCGAGGAAGGCATCGGCATCATACCGTATGGTCAGCGTCACGAAGTCATGGATTTTTTTTACCTTATCAAAGGAATTTTTTGCGTTCCGGGTAATATAAGCCGCGGCCTGCCGTACATACGCGGGGGGATCATTTATCCGCAGGGATGAGACATACTGGGGCAGCCGGGCAACCTGAATATCCGCCTTATCGTTCCGGTAGGCATAGGCGGCTTCATAGGACTCGGGCCATGGGTAAGTCCGGCGCCGCCGTTTCGAGGCCTGCGGGGGCAAAGACTCCAAGATGAGCACCGAACTGGTGCCGCTGTTTCCGGGGCGCCCGGCGCTTGTCTCCTCCGGTTCTTCAGGGGAGGTGAAATCATTAACCGCCCCGCGGTCCGTAGCACAGGCCGAGAGGAAAGCCAATACCGCCATAACAGCGGGAATTATCAACCGCTTCATAACAAGCTCCAAAAAAACCGATAACTTGGAATCCCCCAGCAAACGGAAGCCTGAAAATCACGGAGCGCCTTAAGCGTTTCATGTTTACCTTTAATACTATCACCTCATAGAAAAATATCAAGTCTTTTGGGTCACGTTGCAGCAGTTTGCTTTACAGAGCCTGCCTTGACCCGGGGGCTATAATCTAGTAGGGTCCTGATATGATTATAAACAGGATGTATTATGCGACCTTTGAGTGAACGGACGAGGGATTTTACCGATTCGGTCATCCGGCGGATGACCAGGATTTCCCAGCAATACGACGCGGTGAACCTTTCCCAGGGGTTTCCTGACTTTGATCCCCCCCGGGAGCTGACGGATCCTTTGGCGGAGATAGCCCGCCGGGGGCCCCATCAATATTCCATCACCTGGGGGGCCCGGAATTTCCGGGAGGCCCTGGCGGAAAAACAGTCCCGCTATATGGGGCGTTCCATAGACCCGGAAACGGAGATCGTGGTTACCTGCGGCAGTACCGAGGCGATGATGGCGGCCATGATGACCGTGGTCAATCCCGGGGACAAGGTCGTGGTGTTTTCTCCTTTTTATGAAAACTACGGCGCCGATGCCATCCTCTCCGGTGCGGAACCCATTTATGTGGCCCTCCGGCCCCCGGAGTTCCGCTTTGATCCCGAAGAACTGGAGGATGCCTTCCGGCAGAAACCCAAAGCCCTGATCCTCTGCAATCCCTCCAACCCCTGCGGGCGGGTATTCACCGCCGAAGAATTGGGGATCATCGCGGATTTGGCGAAAAAATACGACGCCTATGTGATTACCGACGAGGTCTACGAGCATATTGTCTATGCCCCTCACCGGCATGGTTATATTTCGTCCCTGCCGGGTATGGCGGAACGGACCCTATCCTGCAGTTCCCTGTCCAAAACCTATTCTATCACCGGCTGGCGGCTGGGGTATATCATTGCCTCCGCCCCCATCATCGAGGTTGCCCGGAAGGTCCACGATTTTCTCACCGTCGGGGCCGCCGCGCCCCTGCAGGAAGCGGCCATTGCCGGCTTACGGTTGGGTCCGCCGTATTACCAAAGCCTGCTTGACGCCTATACGGAGAAACGGGACCTTTTTGTGGAGGGGCTTACGGGTTTAGGGATCCCCCACAACGTTCCCGAGGGGGCCTATTATATACTGCTGGACATTTCCGAATACGGGTATGAAAGCGATCTGCTTTTCTGTGAAGATCTGGCCCGCAAAGTCGGCGTGGGGGCGGTTCCGGGGTCCAGCTTCTTCCGGGAACCGGTGAACCACCTGATCCGGTTTCATTTCGCGAAAAAGAACGAAACCCTCTACGAAGCCCTCAACCGGCTGGAAAAGATGCGGGAACGGATGAGCCGGCCGGGACATCACGGATGAGCCTCCGCGCAAGCTCCGCGGTATCTTAAGGGTTGCGTTATTTGAGCCGGAGCAAGCGCGGACCGCAGGTCCGACGGGGTATTAAACCAGACTATCGAAGAAAAGCAATACCGATGTTTTGCCTCTAAAGCCCGCATAATAGCCGTCAAAAATAAAAAACACCTCCAACCGGCTTTAAACCGGTCTTCTGGAGGTGTTTTGTCCGGGGATTAAAGCCGCTCAGAAATATTCTTAGCGGCTCCTGTCCCCGGTTTTTCAAGTCCGGGAGTAAATTACAGTCCCAGACCGAAGGATAATTTTATACCGTTGGTCCGCAGGGCTACCCACTCCCCCCGGATAGGAACGTCCTTGGGATCAATATAAAAATAGAAGTAATAGTTCAGGTCAGGATCCGTGGGATCGTATACCCGGACTTCACCGGTAGAACCATCCATCCAGATTTTTACGGGAACCGGCTGGGAAAGGTTATCGGTGGTAAGAAGATAGGAGAATTCGTTAAGATCCACGCTATCAGCCAGGATCATGCTCGAATTCGTATTGCTCCGGTATACTTGGGCGCTCAATCCCGCGGGAATTCCGGAGTTACTGAGAGGTTTTTCATCATAGTTGAGCCATAAAAGGTAAGACTTTCCGGCTCCCCATGAAGCGGCATTATAGGCGGAATCGACAAAAAGATGTATCCCAAATCCGCCATGACCATCTTCAGCGCCCGACTCGTAGCGGGCATTGAATTCATAGATCATGGGACCTGACTGGGGAACCCGGAAATTCACCTTGGCGAGGGGGGCCCGGGCATCATTTTGATACAACCGGGGACCAACAAAACCCCAGCTGCCCGAAGCAAACCGGTACTCCGGCACCTGCACCTGTCCAAACACCGATACCGCAATACCAATGATTAAGAGAAAAAACACCAGACGTTTCATAGAACCACTCCTTTTAAGAAATATACCCCCAAACCAGGGATAGTGTATCACTAGGGTACCTACTATTTTAACACAGTATTAAAAAAAATGTTACTCTATTTTTCACTTTTTTTCAATTTTTATTGTTTTATTTTGAGGGTTGGGCTCGAATAGTCGTAAATTCAGGCTGCCAGGCCAATCCATTGTAATTTACCGGGGTTTTATATATAGTGGTGCCAGTTTCAAAACTTGGTTGGTTTAGAACCGCTAAATGGAGTTTTTCATGCCCCGTGAGTCATCCCCGATATCTACAGACGCCGCGGACCGGTTGGGAACCGAATCCGTTGGAAAGCTGCTGATACGTTTTTCCATCCCGGCAATTACCGGGATGATGGTCAATGCCCTGTACAATGTGGTGGACCGGATCTTTGTGGGCCGGGGGGTAAACGAAGTCGCCCTGGGCGGTTTATCCCTGGTTTTGCCCCTTATGACCATATCTATGGCCTTTGCTATGCTTTTCGGCGTGGGGTCGGCGAATATGATCTCCATCCGCCTGGGTCAGGGGCGGTGGGGGGAGGCGGAAAACGCCCTGAACCACTGTTTTTGGCTTTTAGTGACCGCCGGGGCCATACTGATGACGGCAGGGCTTGTTTTTCTTGAGCCCATCCTGTCCCTGCTGGGGTCCCAGGAGGGAAGCGGCGCCCTGGTCTATGCCCGGAATTACTACCGCATCATCCTATACGGGAATATCTTTGCCATGGTGGGGTTTGGATTTTCCCATTGTACCCGGGCCCAGGGGTTTCCCACCATTACCATGACCAGCATGATCATCGGCGCGGGGCTCAACATGATCCTGGACCCCATCTTTATCTTCATCTTCGGATGGGGGGTAGAGGGGGCGGCCTGGGCCACGATTATCTCCCAGTTTGTTTCCGCCCTGTGGATTCTGTCTTTTAGCTTTGGGAAGCGGGCGGTGATCCGGCTCCGGTTTTCATCTTTCAGGCCTTCCTGGGGTATCATCACGGCGATCATGGCCTTTGGATCGGCCCAATTTTTGTTACAGTTTGTCATGTCCGGGGTACAACTCTGCTATAACTACAGTATGAGTATCTACGGCGCCGCCGCCCTGGGGGTGGCCAATGGCGGGGACATAGCCCTTTCGGGGATGAATATTGTGGGGTCCGTCTCCATGCTGATCCTCATGCCCGTCTTTGGTATCAACCAGGGGGCCCAGCCTATTTTGGGGTATAATTACGGGGCGAAAAAGTTTAACCGGGTTCTCCGGGCATACCTCGGGGCGATTGCCGCAGCCACCGCCATCTGTACCCTGGGTTTCATCCTGGTCCAGGTCTTTCCCCACACCCTGGTCCGCTTTTTCGCCCCCCAGGGGAGTCCGGCCCTGCTGAGCCTTACCCCCTGGGCCATGCGGGTGGTGATGCTCCTCTTGCCTTTGGTCGGTTTCCAGATCGTATCCGCCAATGTTTTCGTGGTCACCGGCCGTCCGAAAATCTCCATACTCCTCTCCATGCTCCGCCAGTGTATCGTGCTTATCCCCTGCCTGCTCCTGTTCGGCCGGTGGTGGGGACTTTACGGGGTGATCAGCGCCGCGCCGGTGGCGGACCTTTTTTCCGTGATCCTTACGGCGGTGATGATCTTCTTTGAGCTGAAAAAACTGCGGGCCGCGGGCTCCTAGGAGCCTGTTGCGCTTGTGGATTTTTGCACCATCAATACCGCAAAAATCCCGATTATCGGGGCTCCTTTGGGAGTTTGCAAGGTAAAAAAGCGCCCTACAGGCGCTTTTTTGAGATTTTATGCGCGAAGCGCAACAAACTCCTAGCCGGGTGATTTGTGGTTAAATTTTTTCAAAAGGGTTATAGTAATACCAGGAGTTTATCGATGAATACCGTTACCCTTTCCAGTAAATATCAAGTGGTGATCCCCAAAGAAATTCGGGAAACCATAGGGCTCAAAGCGGGCGTTTCTTTTGAGGTGATAAGTTATTCCAACCGAATTGAATTGGTTCCACTCCGGCCAATGAAAGACCTCAAGGGTATTCTTAAAGGCATAGATACCAACATCATGCGGGACGATGACCGAATATGAATATTGTGGACTCTTCTCTTTGGTTGGAGTATTTTGCGGGAACCGATACCGGAAACATGGTATCGAAAACAATTGAAAATATCGGTGAATTGATAGTTCCATCTATTGTTTTGTATGAAGTGTTTAAGAAATTGTTATTGGAGACTACCGAAGATAATGCCTTGTTCTGCATAGCGCACATGAAGCAGGGCAAAATAATCAATCTGGGTGATACATTATCATTATCGGTGGCAAGGTTAGGCGTGAAATTTAAATTACCCATGGCCGATAGTATCATTTATGCGGTAACCATAAAATATGAGGGTATTTTGTGGACGCAGGATCGTCATTTTTCAGGCCTTGATTTTGTTAAGTACTTTGAAAAGCAAGGTCAATGAGCCTCCGTGGAACCTCCCGCCCCCTTATGGGGGCAAAAAGGGCGAAGTTCTCTTTGGCCCTTAAAACTCCCTATGGGGGTCCCGTTCCCACTCGTCAATAAAGCGCAGGGCGTATTGTTGGATGCCGTCAAAATAGGTGTCGATGAGGGAGATGAGTTCCCGGCCCACATACCGGTAATGCCAGCTTTCCCAGCGGTAGCCCGTGACCCCCTCATACCCGTCGGGGAAGGAGAGGGACCAACCGAAACGGCCGGCGTTGGAGAGGAGCCAGCGGCCCGCCGGGGTTTGGGCAAAGGAATCGTCGATAGAACCAAAGTCCACCGCCAAACCGGTTTGGTGCTGGCTGTGACCGGGCCGGGCGGATTCCCGATCCGCGGCTTCCCGGCCCAATTCCCGGACGTTCCGCTGATAGACCTCTTCCTGATAGGCGTAGGACCGGTAGGTGGAGGAGACGGTGAGGGTTATCCCCTCGGTCCGGGCAGCGGCAGCCATCTCCTCCAGGGCTGCTGCTGCGGCCCGCCTGAGGAGGAGGCCCGGCCTGCTTACCCGGTAGGAGTTTTCGGTCAGTTCCACCAGGTCCGCCGGCTCATAATCCGGCGGGAGGGAATGGCCTTTATCCACAAGGAGGCGGAGGTAGGGATCCCCTTCGAGGACCATCAAAAGGTCCAGAATAAAGGAGGGCCCCTCCACGGCGGCCGCTACAACCCGCCGGACCATTTCCGGGGGGATTTCCGCTCTTTCCAGCATATATTGTATCTGATCATTCAACACGACTTCCGTATTTGCCTCGGCTTTCCCGGCAGGCTCCGGGTTGTCCCTTTCCCGGGGCTCCGCCTTAAAACAGGCGGTATGGAACAAAAAAACCATCATAACCAGAACTAATTTCAAAGCCCGGTTGGTTTTAGTCCGGCCCTTAAACATCAAGGACGTATCGCTGTTCTTTCTTATCATAGAATAACTATGCTGAAAAAACCATAAAATATCCAGTAAGAGAAAAAGCGGAAAAAAAGAAGCGGTAATTGAAGCAGCCCGCAGGATAACCCCCTATATAGGGTAAGCGCGGTTGCTTTTTGCCGGGATATTGAGGCCCGGGTTTATGGAGGGGTTATGAAAGGAATTTGTTTGTTTCTTTTAGTTTTGGCGGGGGGAGTTATGTTCGGCTGCGCCGGTCTGCGTTCCCCTTCCGCTGATGCCGGGGGCTTTTACGAGGGATTTGGGGAAGGTTACCGGGGGCCGATACATCTCCTGGTACAGATAGGTCCCGGGGGGGATATCCAGGGGATAGAGATCCTGGAACACGGGGAAGATCCCCTGGTGGGGGGCTATGCCCTGGAAGAACTCCTGGAAGCGGTTCTTTCCACGGGGTCCGTTGATATTGACGCGATCTCCGGGGCTACCGAATCAAGCCTCGGTTTCCTCGGGGCGGTGGAGGACGCCGCAACCCGGGCAACCGCCAGGGGCCTTTAGCCCGCCACCGTGGGGCTCACGCCCCGGTCGGTTTGACAGAGTATAAAGGGGGAGGGTATAATGGGCCCATGGAAACCTTGAGTGGCGCTTATCGGGAACTTATCAAAAAGGTACTCTCCGCTTCAAAGTTGGCCCGGGTGGTAACCGAGCATAATGTCTATCAAGAGGGGGATAAAGACGTATTGCCCCTGGTGGATACGCTGGTTGCAGATTTGATCCTGCCCGGTTCCGGCATTTCGGGGATGGATAATCTGAATGACCTTTTTCGCCGGGCCCGCGAGGGAAAGTCCTGTCTCCTGCTTTTGGAACATTATAGCAACATGGATCTGCCGAATTTCTCTTATCTCCTCCGGCAAGAGCCGGATCACGGGAAGGAAATAGCCGAAGCCCTGGTAGCCATTGCCGGCATGAAGCTGAATGAGGAAAATCCCGCGGTGGCGGGCTTTACCGGGGCCTATACGCGGCTCGTGATATATCCCAGCCGCTCCCTTTTGGGCCTGGACGCGGAAAAAAACAAGGAGGAGATTGTCCGCAGTAACGGGATTAACCGGGCGGCCATGAAGACCCTCTTGAAGATAAAGGTCGAGGGGAAATTGATCCTGGTTTTCCCGTCCGGTACCCGGTACCGGCCCTGGGACCCTTCTACGAAAAAGGGGGTCCGGGAAATAGATTCCTATATTAAAGCCTTTGATTATATGTGTATGGTGGCGATTAACGGAAGTTTGCTGCATACCCGGCAGGGGAATATGATGGACGATTATGTCAGCCGGGAGGTGGTACGGTACACCGCGGGAAAAGTGGTGTCCTGCGCCGAATTCAGAAACCGGACCCGGGCCCTGGCGGAAGCCGCGGGGATAGAAGATAAAAAACAGGCGGTGGTGGACGCGATTATGGAAAATCTCGAAGCGATGCATCTTGAGGCGGAAAAGGAGCGGGAAAAACTGCTTGCCCGGCAGGGGGAGCCGCAAAAAAACCCGGAAACGTGATTCGATACGTGACACGTATGAAGCCACGCCTCCGGGTAAAGAATGGAGAGCGACGTTTTTTTAAATCACCCAACTACCAGTGAGGTGTTATTTCAAGGCGCTTATCGAGAGAGGTAAACAATAACCGCCCTAAATTACGATTCTTGTCCGGTGGCCGCGGGTTTCCCGTCATCTGCCGGCCGCTTACCCGGTTGATTCGGCCAGCCGCTTGCCCAGTTCATAGCATAAGGCGAGGGCTTCCTGATTGGGATCAAGCTGGGCTATGATCCCGTTTCCGTCAACCACGGCCCCGAGTCCCTTCATACGTTCCACCCAGTTCCGCATCCACTGGCCGTCACCCCAGTCATAGGAACCAAAAAGGCCGAGCTTTTTTCCCTGGAGGTCCGCGGAATGCAGGGAGGCAATAAAGGGTTCCATTTCCCCTTCTTCCAGGACCTCATCTCCCATGGCGGGACAGCCGAAGGCCAGGGCATCCGCTTCCCTCACCAGGTCCACCGAAGCGGAATCCACGGATTTTAAAACCGCTTCCCCTCCGTTTTCGCTTACCCCTTTGGCCACCGATTTTGCCATGGTTTCGGTATTACCGGATCCGCTCCAATAGGTGATAACTGTTTTTTTCATCGGGAACTCCTCCTAGTTAGCTGTTCCTAACATAACACGGGGATAAGAAAATGTAAAGGGCATATAACAAAATTTGTCAAAAAAACGGGATTTTTTTCGCTTTTTTTGACAAAGCCGCCAGCATAAGCGGGGATTAACCGGGGATTAATCCCTGGTTAATCCCCGCTTATGTCCGGTTATTCGATGGGGGCGGGGGAGGGCTGTTTGAGGACCAGCTTGAGGGGGAGGTGGTCGCTGAGCCCGAAGCCGGTACGGGGGTTATAGGCGTTGGGATACCCCTTGTCCGTGAGGAACGGCTCTTGGGCCATCACCAGGCAGGAATCGAAATCCCAGCCAGAAAGGTCGAACAGGGCTTTGGATAACAGCAAATGATCGATGGTTTCCCAAGTATTTTGGTAATGATAGGACCCGGGGGATAATTCTATTCCCCAGGGGGAATAGAAAACCGGCGAATCCGGGGAAAAATATTCCGTCCGGGGTGGTTTTTCCCCGCTGATAATAAGGAAATCAACAACCCGCCACGAATCAACAGCCCCGCCGGCCAATTCAGCCGCCGCGCCGTCGTCCGGGAGCAGGGCGCTCCGGTAGGAGCCGTTTTGCCGGTAAAACTCATCATGATTTTCGTTGAGATCCCCCAGGATTATCACCGGCGTCCCGGGGTTTTCCTGCCCTATCTCCTTCATCCTCCGGTTGATAATCCGGGCTCCGGCCCGGCGGAGGGGTTCGGTGTTTTTATCCCCCCCGAGTTTTGATTTCCAATGACAGATAAAAAGAACCAGGGGCTGGCCTTCCGGCTCAATCCATACCTCCAAAATGGGCCGGGGGGTAACTTCTTTCCCATAAACCGCGGAATGGGTTTTCGTTTTGGTAAAGGGAAACCTGCTGAGGACGCCGAGCCCCAGGGAGGCTTCCGGGTTATTGGCAAAAAAAGTCCAGGGGTATGGTTGTTTTGCCCATAAGGCCGAGGCAAGTTCCTCCAGAATTTGGAGATTTTCCACCTCGATGACCGCGAGGACATCCGCCGCCAACTGTTCCACCCCTTGGGAGAGGGAAGTCAGCCGGGCCGTAAATTTTTCCTCCGACCATCCCGACGAGGCGGTGTATTCCCCATATTCGGTTCCGGTTTCAATCCCGTCAAACAGGGCTTGCACATTCCAGGCAGCGATGGCTATGGTCCGCGTTTCCCGGCTGTCCCGGACCGAAGACGCCGTACAACCGGCGCACCCTAAAAGTATCAGGATGAACACCGGGACGGGCTTGTTTTTTCGTAACCTTATCATCCAACAGCCTCCTGCCCTATATAAGGCACGGGGATGCAGGCTGCTTTGGTTTTTTTGAAAAAAAAGTTATTTTAAGTTGACCAGTAGGCTTCGGCCCAACGGAGTTCGTCCCGCAGTCTCACCGGCTTGGTATTCCGGTCGATAAGCACGAATTCGATGCCCATCATTTCCGCCCAATCCCGGAAATATTCCGCGCTCAGGGCGCTGGCATAGGCCGAATGATGGGCACCGCCTGAGATGATCCAGGACTCGGCGGCTTCCCCCAGGGAAGGGTAGGGCTTCCAAAGGGCCCGGGCCACCGGGAGCTTGGGCATGGCCGCCGCTTCCTTTGGGGCAACTTCTTCTATTTTAATGGTTTCTATTTCGTTGGCGATCATCCTGAACCGGTCCCCCAGGTCAACCACGGTGGCCAAAACCGCGGGCCCCGGGGCGGCGTCAAATACCATCCGGGCGGGCGGGGCCTTGCCCCCTATCCCCAGGGGGTGTACCTCAATCCGGGGTTTTCCCGCCGCAATGGAGGGGCACACCTCAAGCATGTGGGCGCCCAGGGCCGCTTCCCGGCCCGGCTCGAAATGGTAGGTGTAGTCTTCCATAAAAGAAACGCCCCCGGGAAGGCCCGCGGCCATGACCTTGGCGGCCCGGACCAGCATGGACTGTTTCCAATCCCCTTCGCCACCGAACCCATAGCCCTTTTCCATAAGCCGCTGGCAGGCCAGGCCGGGAAGCTGGGGAAGGCCGTGGAGGTCCTGGAAGGTGGTGGTGAAGGCCCCAGCGTGTTCCGCCTCCAACAGGGCCCGGAGGGCGATTTCGATCTTCGCCTGTTCCGTCATGGCGGTCCGTTTTGTTCCGGGGCTTTGTAATTCCGGCGCGAGTTCGTAGGAAGCCTCGTATTCTTTTACGATATTTTCCGCCTCCCCGTCGCTCACCGCTTTGAAACGTTCCGCGAGGTCCCCGATCCCCCAGGTGTTGACCTGCCAGCCGAATTTGATCTGGGCCTCCACCTTGTCGCCCTCGGTAACCGCCACTTCCCGCATGTTGTCCCCCAGGCGCAGGACCACGGAGTGTTCCCCGTCGAGCCGTGCGGCGGCGGCCCGCATCCACACCCCGATACGGCGGCGGACTTCGCCGTCCTGCCAAAAACCGGCCACCACCTTCCGGGGCAGCCGCATCCGGGCGTACATATAGCCGTGTTCCCGGTCCCCGTGGGCGGACTGGTTGAGGTTCATAAAGTCCATATCGATACTTGCCCAGGGAATGTCCCGGTTAAACTGGGTATGCAGGTGAAGGATGGGTTTTTTGTTGACCCCCAACCCGGCGATCCACATCTTTGAGGGGGAGAAGGTATGCATCCAGGTGATGATCCCGGCGCAGGACGGAGCCGCGTTGGCTTCCTCAAAAATTTTCCGTATACCCTCCGGGGACTTTGCCACGGGCTTGAGGACCACCTTGCCGGGGATGGCCGGGTCTTTGTCAAATTCCCCGGTCATGATCCGGGCGTGTTCCGCCACCTGTTTTAAAGTATCCTCTCCGTAAAGATCCTGACTGCCCACAATAAACCAAAATTCAAATTTTTTAAGGTCAAACATACGAATACCTCCGATAAAAATAAGTGGGGCTCCGCCTCACTTCAAATACTCCCCGGCGGCCCGTTCTATGGGGAGTCCCGCCCGGTACCGTTCCATAAAAACCGCGAAACCCCGCCGGTCCTGGGGGTCCGGTTTTACCGATGTTCCGCGGTTACGGGCAAACACCCTTTGGGCGAGGAAATCCTCCAGGGAGAGGGAAGTTCCGGTTTCCCCCTTTTGCCGCAGATAGGCCGCGAGGAGGGCGATGCCCCAGGCGCCGCCTTCCCCGGCGCTTTCCATGACGGCCACCGGCACATTCAACGCCGCGGCCATAAGGCGCTGCCCCACTTCCGCGGTCTTGAAGAGGCCCCCGTGCCCGAGGAGCCGGTCCAGCGTTATCCCTTCCTGTTCAGTCAGAATGTCCATGCCGATTTTTAAGGCCGCCATGGTCGAATACAGGGTGGTCCGCATAAAATTGGCCAGGCTGAGGCTGCTGTCCGGAAGCCGGACCAGGAGGGGACGGCCCTGCTCCACGGCGGTAATGGGTTCGCCGCCGTAATAATTGTACGAGAGGAGGCCCCCCCCGCCGGCTTCCCCTTCCAGGGCTTTAGCGTACAGGGCGTCGTAGAGCGCGGGTTTTTCCACTTGGGCGCCGAAGGTTTGAAGCAGTTCGTTAAAGAGCTTAATCCACGCGTCAAGATCGCTGGTACAGTTGTTGCAGTGTACCATGGCCACGGGGCTCCCCGAGGGGGTCGTAACCATATCGATTTCAGGATACATCCGGGACAGGTCCTTTTCCAGCACCACCATGGCGAAGATCGAGGTGCCCGCCGAAACATTGCCGGTCCGCTGCGCTACGCTGTTGGTGGCGACCATCCCCGTTCCCGCGTCTCCCTCAGGGGGGCAGAGGGGGATCCCCGCCTCCAGGTTCCCCGCGGGATCCAGGAGCCGCGCTCCCTCCGCCGAGAGGACGCCGGCGTCTTCCCCGGCACTCAAAACACCGGGCAAAATATCCGTAAGCCGCAGAGGATACCCCCCTTCCCGGGCAAGGCGCTCAAAGGTTTCGATCATCCCCTGATGGTAATCCCCGGTCCGGGAATCAATGGGGAACATCCCCGAAGCGTCGCCAATACCCAGGACCTTTTTCCCGGTGAGTTTCCAGTGTACGTAACCGGCCAGGGTGGTTAAAAAAGCGAGGCCCGTTATATGGTCTTCCCGGTTGAGGATCGCCTGGTAGAGATGGGCGGCGCTCCAGCGCAGGGGCACGTTAAACTGAAATTGCCCGCTTAAGATCCGGGCCGCTTCTTCGGTGGTGGTGTTCCGCCAGGTGCGGAAGGGAACCAGCAAGGCCCCCGCGGCATCAAAGGCCAGATACCCGTGCATCATGGCGGAAATGCCGATGGCTCCGGGCCGGGTAAAGGAAAGGCCGAAACGCCCCTTAATTTCGCCGCACAGGTTTTTGAAACTGCCCTGTAAGCCCTTCCAGACCTCGTCCAAATGGTAGGTCCATATCCCGGCTTCCAGCCGGTTTTCCCAGTCGAAACTGCCCGACGCAATGGGGACAAAATCCTCCCCGATGAGTACGGCCTTGATCCGGGTGGACCCGAGTTCAATGCCCAGAAAGGTTTTGCCGTTAAGCAGCGCGTCTTTTACCTTTTGATCCTTTTGATCCATATGATTCATCCCCTCTTACTTTGTAGTCCGCGCTTTGGAATACAGGTCAAAGGCCACGGCGGCCAGCAGAACAAAGCCCTTAATCGCCTGCTGCCAGTCCGTACTGACCCCCAGGATGGACATGCCGTTGTTGAGGATGCCGATAAAGAGGCCGCCTACCACCGCCCCGATGATGGTTCCTATGCCGCCGGATACCGCCGAACCGCCCACATAACAGGCGGCGATGGCGTCCATTTCAAAGTTCTGTCCGGCTTTCGGGGTGGCCGCATTAAGCCGGGCGGCGAAGACCACGGCGGCGATGGCGGCAAGAACCGCCATATTGGTGTATATCCAGAACATAACCCATTCGGTTTTGACCCCCGAAAGTTTTGCCGCCTTGGCGTTGCCCCCCAGGGCGTAAATGTGCCGGCCCTGAACGGTCTTTGAGGCGACAAACTGATAGCCCACGATAAGGACCCCTAAGACAATCAAAATATTCGGCAAGCCCCGGTAGAGGGCGAATACAATGGTAAAGGCCATAAGAACCGCGGCAATCGCCGCCAGCTTGAGGAGCCAAATTCCCCGGGGCAGTAAATCAAAGTTATAGGCTTTCTGCTTTTTGCGTTTGGCGATTTCGTTGGCGATGATAAAGACGACAATCGCCAGCCCTATGACAATGGAAAAAAGGTGAAAAGTCGCGCCCCCTATGGCAAGCCCCCCCAGGGGATCGGGAATATAGCCGGAAGCTATCACCTGGAATTCTTTTGGGAAGGGCGCCTTGGTCTGGCCCTGCATAATCACCTGCCCCAGGCCCCGGAACACCAGCATTCCCGCGAGGGTCGCGATAAAGGGGGGAACGTGGACAAAGGCAATCCAGAAACCCTGCCACATGCCGATGGCCCCTCCGATGAGCAGGGCCGCGAACATGGCCAAAAAGGGATTCAGGTGCATGTCCACAATCATCACCCCGCACACCGCCCCCACAAAGCAGACAATGGAGCCCACCGAAAGGTCCACGTTGCCGGTAAGGGTACAGAGCAGCATACCCACCGCGAGGATAAGCACATAACTATTCTGCAGCACCAGATTGGTCAGGTTTACCGGCCGGAAGAAAATGCCGTTGGTGAGGATACCGAAGAAAATCATCGCTACCACCAGCGCGATAACCATGCCGTATTGCCGGGAATTTTTCTTTAACAGCGCAAATAAGTTATTCATTGCATCTCCTTTTTTTCAGTTGGACAGAATGTGCCCCATAATCGCTTCCTGGGTCGCGGTTTTGCCTTCCAGTTCCGCGGTAATCCGCCCCTCGCTCATCACGTAAATCCGGTCGCTCATGCCGATAATCTCCGGCATTTCGCTGGATATAAGCACACAGGCTATGCCCTGGGCCGCCAAGTTATTGATGATCGTGTAGATCTCGTGTTTTGCCCCCACGTCAATGCCCCGGGTCGGCTCGTCCAGAATGAGGATCCGGGGATCGGAGAAAAGCCACTTGGCCAATACCACCTTTTGCTGGTTGCCCCCGGAAAGGTTCCCCGCGAGCTGCAGAATCGACGGCGTCTTGGTATTGAGTTTTTTGCGGTAATCCTCCGCCGCGAGGATCTCCTCGTGTTCGTTGATTACGCCGCCCCGGGCGATCTTTTTCAGCTTTGCCAGGGTGGTGTTTTCCTTAACCGTCCCAATCAGCACCAGGCCGAATTCCTTCCGGTCCTCGGTTACATAGGCCAGCCCCTGTTCAATGGCCTGGGGAATTGAATCGAGGCATACTTCTTTGCCGTTGATCAAAATTTGCCCGCTGATGTTTTTCCCGTAATATTTGCCGAAGATACTGGTGGCCAATTCGGTACGCCCGGCGCCCACGAGGCCCGCGAGGCCCACCACTTCCCCGGCGCGGACGCTGATGTTCACGTTGTCCAGCTTTTTCCGCTCGGGGTTGTCGGGGTTGTAAACCGTCCAGTTTTTTACCTCAAAGATGACACCCCCAATAGCGTTGTTCCGTTTGGGAAAGCGGTCGGTGATCTCCCGGCCCACCATGCCCTTGATGATCCGGTCTTCGCTGATGGAGGCCGCGCCCCGTGAGTCCCGTTCCACCTGCAGGGTCTCAATGGTTTTGCCGTCCCGCAAGATGGTGATGGTATCCGCCACTTCCGCCACCTCGTTCAGCTTATGGGAGATCAGTACCGATGAAATGTGGTGCTGATCCCGAAGCTCCCGCAGAATCTGAAGCAGATGTTCGCTGTCGTTCTCGTTGAGGGCCGAGGTGGGCTCGTCCAGGATCAGGATCTTGGCGTCCTTTGCCAGGGCCTTGGCGATTTCCACCAGCTGCTGCTTGCCCACCCCCAGCTTGTTCACCGGCAGGTTGGGGTTCTCATCGAGCCCCAGTTTCCGCATGTATACCAGGGCGTCGTCCCTCGTTTTATCCCAGTTAATGATGTTATGTTTCGCCCGTTCGTCCCCGAGGAAAATATTTTCCGCGATGGAAAGGTAGGGGCTGAGGGCCAGCTCCTGATGGATGATGACGATCCCCGTCTTTTCACTCTGTTTGATATCCGCAAAGGCGCAGGGCTTACCCTCAAACACGATGTCGCCCTCATAGAAGCCGTGGGGGTATACCCCGGAAAGGACCTTCATCAGGGTGGATTTCCCCGCGCCGTTTTCCCCCACCAGGGCGTGAATTTCCCGCTCCCGCACCCGGAGATTCACCTTATCCAGCGCCGTCACCCCGGGAAACGTTTTAGTGATATTTTTCATTTCAAGCAGAATCGCTTGATCGGACATAAAAACCCTCCTTCCGACACAAAAAAACAAATGGGCCGGTTCCCCGTGATTCGTTACGGAACTCTGCCGGGGAACCGGCCCGTATCATAGGCGCCTGAAGCGGCCTTGCGGGGCGTTCCCCTACAGGCCCAGTTCGGCGCGGGTGTGGTACCCGGTGTCAATCACGTCCTTCTGGACATTATCCTTGGTAACGATGACCGAATCAAGCAGCAGGGACGGCACGATCTTGGCGCCGTTGTTGTAGCTCTTGGTGTCCAGGCCCGTGGGGGTCTTGCCCTGCATCAGGGTGTCCACCAAAGTAACCGTGGCCGCCCCCAGGGAGCGGGTGTCCTTCAGGACCGTGGCGTACTGCTCCCCGGCGAGGATGGACTTGACCGAAGCGACGATACAGTCCTGGCCGCCCACCACCGGGAGAGGCTTGCCGGGGGTGCTGCCGTAGCCGACGGCTTTACAGGCTTCAAGGCAGGAGAGGCTGATGGGGTCGTAGGGGGAGAGGATCCCGTTCAGCACCACGTTCCCCGAGTAATAGGCCGAGAGCAGGTTTTCCATGCGTTTCTGGGCTTCCGCGGCGTCCCAGCGCAGGGTGCCGATGACCGTCCGCTCAACCTGGCCCGAGGGAACCTGGAGCACCTTCTTGTCGAAGTAGGGCTTGAGCCTGTCCATGGCGCCGTCATAGAAGCCGACGGAGTTGTTGTCGTCCGGGGACCCGGCAAAAAGCTCGATGATGACCGGCTTGGCGGCGGTGGCCTGGTCCAGCTTGAGGCCCTTAATCAGGATGTCCCCCATCTGGCCGCCGACCTTGTAGTTGTCGAAGGACACGTAGTAGTCCACGTTGACCGACTGCATGAGGAGCCGGTCATAGGAGATGACGGGGATCTTGGCTGCCGCAGCGTTGGCGAGCTGGTTGGAGAGGGCCGAACCGTCGATACTCGCGATCACGAGGATCTTTACCCCCTTGGTGATCATGTCGTCAATCTGCCGGGTCTGGGTGGCGATATCGTCGACCGAATACTGCAAATCCACGGTGAAGCCCAGTTTTTCCAGCCCTTCCTTGACGGCGTTGCCGTCCTAGATCCAGCGTTCCTCCGACCGGGTGGGCATCACCACGCCGATGAGCCCCTTGCCGGTACTCCCGCTCTGGGCCTGGCTGCCGCCGCCTGCGAAAACCGTTCCCGCCGCGATAAGCAGGACCAGAACCACCATGAACGTCTTTTGCAAGAATTTCATTTCTCGCCTCCATGAAAAAAATTTTTGTTGCGTGAACGACCGCTATGCGTGTTCGTTCACTCTGCGTTAACGAACACATTATATAATGGGAATTTGCGCCTGTCAAGAAAAAAAAGAAACAAATTGATGTGCAAATTTCCAGGAAAGATATGGATAAAATGGTTCGAGTTTTGAGTAATTTGACTGAAAACTTCTTCGACTTTTTCTTTGCGGTTAAAAAATTCTGAAGGCCAAGTTTAGCCGCTTGCGGCGGCGTTGGTTGTTTCAGTGGTAATTGTTTTTTGGCGGCGCGGGGGGGATGTTTTCCTTAATATACACGTCCAGGGGTATTTCGATTTTTGGGGGGACCTGCTGTTCCAGCACGATATGCCGGTACAGGTTGAGGAGGGCCTCGCGGCCCTGTTCCGCGGGGTGCTGGGAGATGATCGCGTCGATGCCGCCGTCCCGCAGCAGTTCCCGGTTTTTGGGAATAAGATCGTAACCCACGAGGAGGAAGGGGCGCGGCCGGTTTTGGAGGCGGGCGGCCTCGGCGACCCGGTGGGCCATGCAGTTGGTGATAAAGACCCCGGCAAGATCGGGATGCTCGGAGAGGAAAAGGGCGATTTCATCAACCGAAATCTCGGCGCCCCGGTAGCCTGAGTATTCCCTGAGCACCGTGGAAAAACCCCGTTCCCCGACGTAGCGCAAAAAACCGTCCCGCCTCCGGGTGATGTGGTAGTCCTCCCCATGGGAGTCCAGGACCGCCACCGGCCCGGTCACCTTCCCGGCCAGGAGGTGGATGAGCCGCCCCGCGAGGTATCCGCCGCGGAACGAATCCTGGCCGATGGCGCACAGGGGATTCGATCCGGGAAGGTCGGCGTCAAAAAAAACGCAGGGGATTTCGCTGTCCCGGATTTTGGCTATCAGGGTTTGGAGCTTTTCGGGCATGATGGGGGATAAAATGATGCCGTCGGGTTTTTCCGAGAGGAGGGAATCGGCGGCGCTGCGGAATGCCCCCTCGTCGTAACGGTCAAATTCAATAACGGCGGTCTCCACTCCCAGGGGGGAGATCTCCCCGGCCCCTTCGGTAATCCCCTCCAGGGCCTGGCCCCAATACCCGGCGTCCTGATCCCGCCGGGGGAGGAAAGCGAAAAAGCGGTAAGCCCGGTTTCGTTTGAGCCGCCGGGCTATGGGATTCGGGGCAAACTGGTACTTTTCGATGATCGCCTCGATCCGCGCTTTAGTCTGGGGTGATACCCGGCCCCGTTTGTAGATAACCCGATCCACCGTCCCTATGGAAACGTTCGCCATCTCCGCGATTTCTTTCACCGTCATTAGTCACCAGCATATAATTTTGGCTAAGGGTAGTAAAGCACCCATAGGGTGTTTTAGCCCAGGTAAGGGAGGAGGGTAGGAGCCGACAAAGACTAAAAGGGCCTATGGCCCGGCTCATCTTTTTCGCTATAAATATTAGTCACCGAGATGTCCTGGGTGTAATTTCCGAAACCGCGGCCAAAGAGGGTAACGCCGCTCCCCGGGGAACTGATGCGCAGGCGGATGCGTTTTTCCGGCGTGATGTCAAGCTGGTCGATGGTTACGTCTGAAATCCGGTTGTTTCCGTCAATAAAGGCGCCTTTCTGATTGATGGTGAGGAGTTTGATTTTGCCCGATTGTATCCGGGCGTTTTTCCACCATGCGGGGGAATGGAGGCTGCGGTAACTGTCGTTGTCCAGGGGGATGATCCAGCTTCCTACGGCGATTTGATTGATGGAAAAAAGGACCCCCAGGGATTTGTCCTCAAGGCTGGCGTGGGGAAGGTGGGAGGCAAGCTCCAGACTGATTTGGAGTTCCACCAGTTTGCCGCCTTCGGGCAGGTAGTTGGGGATGGGATATTCGATAAACCCCGCGGAAAACCAGATAAGGCCGGCGCCGGTCCGTTCCGGGGCGTCGAAATACCGGGGGTTGTCTTCTTTGCCGATAAGGGCGGAAGGGGAAGCCAGGCCGCAGGGAGCGGCGACGGTGAATTCGCTGTAAGAGCCGACCGGGACTTCATTGTGCAGGCGTTTGTGCCGCGTGGGGGACTCAAACATCTCGATGAGCAGACGGCTTTCTTTCAAGGAGCATAATTTCTGCATGCCCCGGCTGCCGCCGGCGCCGCGGATCTCCAGGATGCCGCATTCGTCGAGGAGCTTTATTTGGGCGGTCAGGGTGCTGCCGGGAATGCCGAGCCGTTCGCTGAGTTCGTTCATATTGAGTTCCCGGTGTTTTATCAGGAGGGAGATGATTTTTACCCGGACCTCGCTGGAAAGGGCTTTAAAGAGCGGGATGCCGTCGTCGATGGTCTCGATACGAAGCATGCCCTATCCGCCGTAAAGACGAACCGCGAGGGGCTGGGGGTAATTCCCGAATTTTTCCCCGAACAGGGTTAATCCCCCGGGGTTTTTGCTGTTTCCGGGGACGGCAAAGCGTATGGAGAGGGACCGGGAAAGGGGGCCGACAATTTCATCGACCGTACAGTCCGAGAGGCGGAGGTCGTCCATATAAGTCCCGTCCCGGGTAACGGAAAGGCGCTTCTGGAGGCCGTACTGATTCCAGTTTACGTCCCACCAGGGCGGGTTAAGCTGGCCCTGCATGGCGCCGTAATCGCCGGGACTGGTCCAGGTTCCCACGTCCTTTCCGTTGATGATAAAGGAAATGTCGCTGGGCCACTCTTCGCAGGTGCCCGGCGCTTCGCTGGAAATCTCCATGGTGATCTCTATTTTTTCCAGTCCGCCGGACAATTCGCCGGGTATGGGGATTGCGTATTCCACAAAACCGCCGGCTATCCAGAGTATTTCCGCGGCGTTCCGTTCGGAGAGGCTGAAAGAGGAGGGGGTATCTACCGTGCCTATCATGGATTCGGCGGAAGCGATACCGCAGGGAGGTTTTACTTCCACCTTAGTGAAGGAACCGATGGGGATTTTCTCCTCCCGGACGATCCGGTTCCCGATGTTCCCCGCGAGGTCAACCTGTATCCGTTCACGGTTGAGGCTGAGCCGTTTTCTCGTGCCCCGGCCGCTGTGTTCCTCCCGGACGAAGATCAGGTTGGAGGCCGCCAGGGTCTTGATATGGCCAGTGATGGCCCCGTGGGTGACGCCGAGTTTTTCCGCGAGTTCGTTCATGGAGAGGCTGGGATATTGGTAGAGGTGCCGTATGATCGACAAACGGGGCTCGCTGTCCAGGGCCTTGAAAAGTTCGACGATATTACATTCTCCGTTTATATAGCGCATTTCAGCACGGGTGTTCCCCTTTGAACCGCATAAGGTGGAAAGATTTCGGCGGAAGGGGTACTTCCGGCATGGAAAGGGCGTCGGCGGGTACCGCAAGGGAGCGGGGGATTACCCTATCCGGCGCGTCAAAGGTGTTAACCGCGGAAAGGTCTCCATCCATGATCCGGTGTTCTATCCAGCGTACCCTGCCGAAGGATCGGAGGTCCAGTTCCAGGGACTGGGTTTCACCGGAAATGTTTACACAAAGGATCGCCAGCTCTCCCCGCCCTTCATCGTAAGCGGCGGCAGAGGCGATAGAGGATACTTCGCCATAAGCGGCGCTTTCCAGTACCGGCGCCTTGGAAAAGACCTTCAGGGCGGTGCCGGTGCAGTATTGGGCGGCCATGGCGAAGGGGTAGAATATCGTCTGGCGTATCGCCCTGCCGCCCGTTTCCGTAAAGATGGGGGCGATGACGTTCACCATCTGGGCAAGGCAGGCAATGCGGACCCGGTCGGCGTTGTTGATCAGGGTACACAGGAGCCCGCCGAAAACGACGGCGTCCAGCAGGGAATAGTTATCCTCAAGGATGGGAGGGGCAAATTCCCACTGCTTGAGACGGGTCTTGGCCTGGTACCAGATGTTCCATTCGTCGAAAGAAAGCATCATGGTCCGTTTGGACCGCTTGAGGGCTTTGACATAGTCCGCGGCGGCGGCTACCGTCTTGATAAAGCCGTCCATCTCGTGGAAAGAGGCGAGGAAGTCCAGCTCGTTTCCCAGGTTTTCATAGTACCGGTGCAGGGAAATATAATCGACCTTGTCATAGGTATATTCCAGCACAACCCGGTCCCATTCGGGATAACTGGGCTGCCAGGACGAGGCGCTGCCGCAGACCGCCAGTTCAATGGAAGGATCCACCCATTTCATAATCTTCGCCGCTTCCAGCGCTTTTTTGCCATAGTCCGGGGCGTCCAGATGGCAGGTCTGCCAGGCGCCGTCCATTTCGTTGCCCACGCACCAGAGTTTGATGTTGTGGGGGTCCCGGTGCCCGTTCTTGATGCGGAGGTCGGAATAGAACGTACCCGAAGGAAAATTGGCGTATTCCACGAGATACCCCGCTTCCTGGGGGGTCCCGGTACCCATGTTGACGGCGTACATGACCTCGCTGCCTACGGATTTGGCATAGTCACTGAATTCATCAATGCCAATTTCGTTGGGTTCCAGGGAAGACCAGGCATAATCCAGGCGGACGGGCCGCTCCGCCCGGGGGCCGATCCCGTCGCGCCAGTTATAGCCCGACACAAAATTGCCGCCGGGGTAGCGCAGGGCGCCGAAGTGAAGCTCTTTGACCAGGGCCCGCACATCCTCACGGAAACCCTGGGCGTCGGCTTGGGGATGTCCCGGTTCGTAAATTCCTCCATATATACAGCGGCCCAGATGTTCTACGAAGGTGGAGTAAAGCCTGCTCCCTATGGGGCCGACTGTATAGTCTTTATCCAGCATTATATGGACTTTTCCGTTCATGGGTTTCTCCTCACTATTTCTGTGTTATTTTTATCCCTTGACCCCGCCAATAGTCATACCATTGATGAAG
Organism: Spirochaetaceae bacterium; assembly: GCA_031282145.1. Taxonomy (GTDB): domain Bacteria; phylum Spirochaetota; class Spirochaetia; order Treponematales; family Breznakiellaceae; genus JAIRMO01. The sequence goes on from JAITEG010000154.1 coordinate 23,698, forward strand.
GCATTCTGTTTTAAAAGGTAAATAATCGCGATAGGAATTACCGCCAGGACCGCGCCGGGCATCAGAAACTCAATTCATAAACGCTTCCCTCGGCCCCGCCTTCGGCGGGTTTAGCCTTGTTGCAGCTTATGAATACGGCGGAAAGGATAACGCAAAGCGTAATTCCTAACATCTTTTTCAT
>JAITEG010000225.1 GCA_031282145.1 Spirochaetaceae bacterium
CCCTGCGGCCGGGCCAAGGTCCCGGCCTACCCCCTCTGCGGGGGTTCTGCCCCCGCAACACCCCCGAACCTTTGCCAGACAATTCTCGTGGAGTTTTCCCTGCTGATATTTTTATACCTAAAGCAATATATACCGGCCGACTTTACGGATAGCGTCCCTGTCGCAACGCCTGCACGTCTCGTCGCCTTCAGGACTGCTACGGATGAGGTCAGGCCAACCTCTAAAAATATAACCAACAAGTGAACGATATTTCTAATTATTGAACATTATATACTATTCCGGTTTTTTAAAGCAGGCACAGAATAAAGCATCATTATTGCGGCAACGGAGATCAAGATGAACCGGAGAGAGACTGTTTACGCAGCCCTGAATCACGAGGAGACCAGGCCCATCCCCTACCATATCGATTTTACCGGCGAGTCATTGAAAAAAATGGTTTTGGCTACGGGGAAGACCGCGGCCGAGGTGGAGGAAAGTGCCGGTTCCTATCTGCACTACATTCAGTACTGGGGATGGCCCACGGAACAGCCGGACAAGCCGGGGTATTTCAGGGACGAGTTCGGCGTGGTGTGGAACAGGAACGGCCCGGAGAAGGATATAGGCTGGGCGGAGGATCCACTGATCCCGGATATTGAGGCTGGCGATTACCGTTTCCCGGAACCGGATATTCCCCGGCTACGCAAGGACATAGAGGAGCTTCTGGCCGGCAGGGGGGATCGCTTTACCTTTATGGGTTTTGGTTTTTGTATGTTCGAGCGGGCCTGGAGTCTTATGGGCATGGAAAATGTCCTGACGACAATGGTAACCAGTCCCGAAGAACTCGAAGGGCTTTTTGACCGGATCTGCGATTTCTTTATCCGGCTGGTTGACGTTGCCCTGGAATATGATCTGGATGGTGTCTACTTCGGCGACGACTGGGGGCAGCAGCGGGGCTTGATTATGGGGTTGACCCATTGGCGGCGTTTCATAAAACCCCGCATGGCCCGGCTCTACGCCCGGGTTAAGTCCGGGGAAAAGATCGTCATCCAGCATTCCTGTGGGGACTGTAACGAAATCCTGCCTGAACTTATCGAGATAGGGCTTGACTGCTACCAGACCTTTCAGCCGGAAATATACGACATTGCCGAAGTCAAGCGGAAGTATGGAGACCGTCTGAGTTTCTGGGGCGGCGTGTCCACCCAACAGGTTCTGCCTACATTTACGCCGAAGCAGGTACAGGAAGAAATCGTGCGGGTCGGTAACATTCTGCGCCCAAGAGGCGGGTTCATCATGGCTCCGACACACGCCCTGCCCTCCGACATACCGGCGGAAAACATTCTGGCGATGATGGAAGCGTTTCAGGATCAAGAGCGGTTTTTCCAATGTACTTAGGGTTTGATACCCTGTCCTTGCGAGAACAACAACTTTGCGGCATACCGCAAGATTGTTGATTGCCTGTCGTTGACAGGCATAAAAATTATTTTGGAGGAAAGAGATGAAAAAAAGAGTTATTTTTTCTTTGATGGCGATCATGCTGATCGCCATGACAGTCGGATCGGCTTTTGCCGGAGGCAGCAGTCAGCAGTCATCGGGCGGTGTAACCAGGGGTATGGATCGCAAGATTGTGATGGGTTATTCCCAGATCGGTGCGGAATCTGAATGGCGTACCGCCTGTACCAATTCGGTAAAAGCCGCCGCAACGGACTGGAACATCGATCTGCGCTTCTCCGATGCCCAGCAGAAGCAGGAAAACCAACTGCAGGCGATCCGATCCTTTATTCAGCAGAAGGTAGATGTTATTGCCTTTACCCCGGTAGTTTCCACTGGCTGGGAAGCGATACTCCAGGAATGCAAGGATGCGGGAATCCCCACTATCTGCGTAGACCGGACCGTTGACGCCCCCAACACCCTCTACAATACTTACATTGGTTCGGATATTAAAGAAGAAGGCCGCAAGGCCGGCAGGTGGCTGGTGGAATACATGAACAAAATCGGCCGGGGCAGCAAGAACCCCGTCAATGTTGTGGAACTCCAGGGCACCGTGGGTTCCGCCGCCGCGACAGACCGGCAGAGCGGTATTATGGAAATCCTGGCCCAATATCCCAACTACAAGGTTATCAAATCTCAGACCGGCAACTTTACCCGATCCGAGGGCAAGCAAGTTATGGAAGCTTTCCTGAAATCCGATGGCGATATTATTGACGTGCTCTTTGCCCACAATGACGATATGGCTATCGGCGCTATCCAGGCCATTGAAGAATACGGCCGCAAGCCTGGAACAGATATCATCATCGTATCGTTTGATGCGGTAAAGGGCGCCTTTGAGGCCATGATAGCCGGCAAATTGAACGCTTCCATTGAATGCAACCCCCTCCTTGGTCCTCAGATTATGGATGCGGCGGTAAGGATTCTCAAAGGCGAGCGGGTTGAAAAATGGATCGCTTCCGAAGAAGGTCAGTACGATCAGACCAACGCAGCCGCGGCTTATCCTTCCCGGCAGTATTAGTTTTCTAGCGTAAGGGATATAGCTCTAATCTCGCCTGCTGTAGGCGGACTTGCGGGATTAGAGCGAACAGCCCGGTCCGACCTGACCACTTCGAAAGTATGGCGAAGCCGTTGTTGAAGCGGGGTACGGCCACGCAGTGGTCAGACCGGATACGCCCAGATTTCGAATCCGGGTTATGTTTTCTTTTTAACTCAAAAACATGATATACTTTGATATATGAATTTTTGGGAAGAAGGGGTATTCATGGAAACAAGTACAGATAATGACGTAATCCTGCGGATGTCGGGCATAGACATTCAGTTTCCCGGGGTTCATGCCCTGGACAATGTGGATTTTACCCTGAGGAAAAACGAGATTCACTCCATTATGGGGGAGAATGGGGCGGGGAAATCGACCTTAATTAAAGTATTGACCGGGGTATACAAAAAAGGGGGGGGAACTATCCTCCTTGACGGAAAAGAAATCAACCCCCAAAACCCCCTGGAAGCGCGGCAGTATGGAATTAATTCGGTATATCAGGAGATCAACCTCTGCGACAATTTAAGCGTCGCGGAGAATATATACGCGGGGAGACAACAGACCCGTTTTGGAAAAATAAACTGGAAAGCGATAAAAACCGGGGCGGAGGAAGCCCTGAAAAAATTCAATATCAATATTGATGTAAGTCGCCTTCTGGGAAGCTATTCGGTAGCGGTGAAACAGATGATTGCCATAGCCCGGGCGGTAGACATGAATTCCCGGCTGCTTATCCTGGACGAGCCGACTTCCAGTCTTGACCGGCCCGAAGTTGAGCAGCTTTTTACCACAGTAAGAAAACTTAAGTCCGAAGGCATCCCGGTGATCTTTATCACTCACTTTCTCGATCAGGTCTATGAATTGTGCGACAAGGTTACCGTTCTTCGAAACGGCAAACTGATAGGGGAATATGAGTTGGCCTCCCTTCCCAAACTGGAATTGGTTTCCAAGATGGTAGGAAAGGATTTTTCAACGCTGGAAAAACGGAGTAAGAGTGGCGCTGGTAAAACACAAAACGAGGTGCTTGTAGAGGCGAAGGGCCTGGGTAGGAAGCGGACCGTTTTTCCCTTTAACCTTGTGATCAGAAAGGGGGAAGCCCTGGGGTTTGCCGGCCTGCTTGGTTCCGGGCGCACCGAAGTGGCGAATCTTTTGTTCGGCATTGAAGAGGCGGACAGTGGGGAACTCCTCCTACGGAACAACAGGAAAACCTTTAAAAACCCCCACGATGCCATCGGCGAATTTATCGCCTTTTGTCCGGAAGACCGGAAAAAGAACGGCCTTATCCACGATCTTACGGTGCGGGAAAATATCATTCTGGCGCTTCAGGCAAAGCAGGGGATGTTCAAATTCATTCCCCTGAAAAAACAGGAGGAGATCGCCGTTGATTATATAAAAAAACTCGGCATCTCCACCCCGGGACCGGATGTGCCGGTGAGTTCCCTGTCGGGGGGCAATCAGCAAAAGGTTATTCTGGCCCGTTGGCTTGTAACGGAACCGTCCCTCCTCATCCTGGACGAGCCGACTCGCGGTATCGATGTTCACGCCAAGGCGGAGATCATGAACCTCGCTATGCGGCTTTGCGACCAGGGAATGGCCCTGGTGTTTATTTCGTCGGAACTGGAAGAGGTTATCCGCTGTTCGGATCGGATAGCGATTATGCGGGACCGGAAGAAAATCGCCGAAATATCCGGGGAAGACCTGGATGAGGAAAAAATCCTCAAGACCATAGCGGCGGAACCTGGTGCTGCGGCTTTGGAGGTGTAAAATCATGGCCGAGAATAAATTCGACCTTCAAACTATTGTACGGGGCAAGGTTTTTGGCGCTCTGGTAGTGCTGGTCCTGTTGCTTGTCTTCAACTTTTTCTTTACCAAGAATTTTTTCGCCATTACCATTCGGGACGGGCACCTCTTTGGGACTATCATTGACATCATAAACCGGGGCGCACCGGTAATGCTCCTTTCCATGGGGATGACTCTGGTAATAGCCTCTACCGGCGGAGCGGACCTTTCGGTGGGTGCGGTGATCGCCATTACCGCCGCTATGGTTTCGAAGCTGATAGGAGGCCAGCTTGTCATTGTGGACGGGGTGCAGAGCTATGTTTCCGATACCCCCATGGTCCTGGCCATTGTCATTGCCCTGGCAGTGGCTATGGGCTTCGGTCTCTGGAATGGCATACTTGTGGCCTATGGAAGGATACAACCGATTGTTGCGACACTTGTCCTCATGGTCGCGGGCAGGGGCATAGCCCAGCTTATTACCGACGGGCAGATCATCACGATCTACTACCGGCCTTTTTTTTATGTGGGAGGTGGTTGGTTTTTAGGCCTGCCCTTCGCAATATTTATCGTTATCTTTGTGTACATCCTTGCCCAGCTTTTTACCAAAAAAACGTCCCTTGGGCTTTTTATCGCCTCCGTCGGGGGTAACGCCGATGCGAGCTGGTATGCGGGGATCAACGAAAAAGCGGTAAAACTCTTTAGTTTTATCTTCTGCGCCTTCTGCGCAGGAGTCGCGGGACTGATCATCTGCTCCAACGTTAAGTCCGCCGACGCCAACAACGCGGGACTTAACACGGAACTGGACGCTATCCTTGCGGCGGTTATCGGCGGCACCAGCATGAGCGGCGGCAAATTCAACCTTGCCGGAAGCCTTATCGGGGCCCTTCTGATACAAACCTTGACTACGACCATATACGCCTTTGGGGTGCCGCCCGAAGTATCCCTCCTGGTCAAGTCGCTTGTTGTGGTTCTGGTCTGCTTTATCCAATCCAATGTAGTCAGTGAATTTTTCGGCAGAATTTCGGGGAGGGTCGGGGCATGAGTACAGGTAATTTCAAATTAACAGGATTAACTTCAAAATATCTTTCCGTTATCGCAGCTGTGGCGCTTTTTTTTATCGCCTTTGTGGCCGGTTCCGTCTTGTACCGGGGGTTCTTTTCCCTTCAGACTTTCTTCAACCTTTTTATAGACAAGGCTTTTCTCCTGGTTTCCGCAACCGGTATGTCCCTAGTGATTCTTTCGGGTGACATCGATCTTTCTGTCGGCTCGGTTCTCGCTCTCACTACGATGATCATCTCCTCTCTCACTGAATTCGCTGGCGTCTCTCCCTGGGTCGCCATACTCATCGCCCTTATTACCGGCTGTGTTATCGGCTTTCTCATGGGCCTCATAATCGCTTACTGGAAGGTGCCTCCCTTTATCGCTACTCTGGCCGGGATGTTTTTCGCCCGAGGCGCCTGTTACGTTATCAGCGTACAGTCCATTTCCATAAAGAACGAGGTCCTCCACAAGCTGGCCCTCTGGAAGCTCCGTTTCGGTGGAGCCGGGTTCATCTCAGCCAATGTGATCATAGCGGTAGTAATAGTGCTGGTTGGAATATACATTTCTCTGCATACCAAATTCGGTAGGAATATCTACGCCATCGGGGGGAACGAACAATCCGCACTGCTTTTGGGCATCCCCATTAGGAGAACCAAGATTTTGGTTTACACGGTTAACGGTTTTTGTTCCGCTGTTGCCGGGGTTGTTTTTAGCCTGTATATGCTTTCGGGTTATGGCCTTCACAGCCTGGGTATGGAAATGGACGTGATCGCGGCGGTGGTCATCGGCGGTACCCTGCTCATCGGTGGTACAGGTTATATAGCAGGTACGGTATTCGGCGTCCTCACTTTGGCAATTATTCAGTCCCTAATCATGTTTAATGGCAGAATCAATTCTTGGTGGACCAAAATCACCGTAGGAATTTTGCTATTGGTATTTATACTACTTCAGCGCTTTATTGTGGCCATAGGAAACAAGAAGAATTAGTTATGGTGAATAATACAGAAAACCCTGCCCCGGGGAACGCCGGAGGAAGTACGCGAACAGGTGCGGCAACGGCTTGAGATATTCTCCCCGGACGGCGGTTTTGTGTTTGCCACGATACACAATATCCTGGCCAAGGTACCGCCCGAAAACATAAT
>JAITEG010000004.1 GCA_031282145.1 Spirochaetaceae bacterium
TGCAAACTTGCACATTGATCCGGCCAAGGTAAAACCGTTATAGCCCCCTCTACGTGCGTCCTGGAAGTTTTTACACATAACCCGGCGACATGGTCAGCTCTGGTCCGTGCCCCGGAACCGGGCCGCCATGCCCCGGAGGATCCTCCACCGGTACCCTGAAAACACCGTGGAGTGCGTGGAGTGTCCGGGGCTGGCCTGGGGCCGCCTCCCTGGGGAACGCTTGGCCGGAGGGCCGGTATCAGCCCTCGCCCCAGAGCCCTGGGGGAAGGGGCTCTAAAACCAATCACCAATCGTAGGTAAAACGTAGGCAAAAAACAAAAAAGGCTTGTAACTCCTTATATTATAAAGAATTACAAGCCGTTAGCAGGGACAGGACTCGAACCTGTGACCTCCGGGTTATGAGCCCGACGAGCTGCCATCTGCTCTACCCTGCGTCGTACTATTTATAATACCGATTTGTTAAAAAAGAGTCAAGCGGCTATGGTTCGTTTTTACGCGGCGTATTACGGCGGCCCGCCCGGGAGTTTTCGTAAAATACCCTTGACTAAATGCCCCCTTGGCTTTTAGATCCTGGTATACCGATAAAACTTTTATCAGGGGGTAACATGAGGTCAATTCAACTGGGTGGTTCAGGATTAACGGTTCCGGTAATCGCCGTGGGCTGTATGCGGATCAACACCATCGGGAAAGCCGAGGCGGAGCGGTTTGTGAAGGCCGCCCTGGATCTGGGGGCCAATTTTTTCGATCACGCCAATGTTTACGGTGACGGGGAGTGTGAGGAGATCTTTGCCGGTGCCGTGGGCATGAACAACACGGTGCGGGAAAAGCTTATCCTCCAGTCTAAATGCGGAATCCGTAAGGGGATCGCCTTTGATTTTTCCAAGGAACACATTCTTGCCTCCACCGACGGCATATTAAAGCGTCTCAGGACGGATTATCTTGACGTACTGCTCCTCCACCGTCCGGACCTCCTGGTGGAACCCGAGGAAGTGGCCGAGGCTTTCGGGATCCTGCATGCCCAGGGCAAGGTCCGTAATTTCGGGGTGTCGAACCAGAACCCCATGCAGATAGAGCTGCTGCGGAAATACCTCAGGCAGCCCATCGTGGCGAATCAGCTCCAGTTGAGCATAGTCCACGCCTCCATGATATCCCAGGCTCTCCATGTAAATATGGAGGACGATAAGGCCCTGAACCGGGACGGGAGCGTCCTGGATTTCTGCCGTCTCAACAGCATCACCATCCAACCCTGGTCTCCCTTCCAGTACGGCTTTTTTGAGGGGGTATTTTTGGGCAGTGATAAATTCCCCGTCCTTAACGCGAAAATCGACGAAATCGCCAAAAAATACGCCGTTTCCAATACCACCATCGCCATGGCGTGGCTTCTCCGGCATCCGGCGAAGATGCAGCCCGTAACCGGGACCATGAACCCCGCGCGCCTTGAGGACTGTGTTAAGGCCGCGGAGATCAATTTAACCAGGGAAGAGTGGTACGAGATCTACCTGGCGGCGGGAAATGTTCTTCCCTAAGGTCAGGCGGGCGGATCGGCGGCGGATCGTAAAAGGCGGGGAATGAGATGCTGGGGCCTTTGGTAAACGCGGCGGTGATAGTGGTCTGCGCCCTGGCGGGGCGTTTTCTCGTCCGGGGTATACCGGAGCGGTTTGAGGATATCCTGAAAAAAGCCATCGGCCTCTCCATCATATACGTGGGGATCAAGGGGGGCCTGGACAATGAACGGGTCCTCCTCCTGATCATGAGTATGGTGGGAGGCGCCCTGGCGGGAGAGCTTCTGGATATCCACGGGCGCATGAACTGGTTCGGCGGCTGGGCCGAAAAAAAACTGGGCATGTCCGGAGGAACGTTCTCCCGGGGCTTTGTTTCCGCCAGTATCCTCTTCTGTACCGGTTCCATGTCCATCGTGGGGTCCCTGCAGAGCGGACTTTTGGGGAACCATGAAACCCTCTTTGCCAAATCCATCCTGGACGGTTCCATATCCATAGTTTTCGGCGCTTCCATGGGCATCGGGGTGGTTTTTTCCGCCCTTCCGGTGCTGATCTACCAGGGAGGCATAACCCTGGCTTCCATGGCGATAAAGGATATCCTTACCCCCGGGATCATCCGGGAGATGTCCGCCGTGGGAAGCCTTTTGGTGGCGGCCATCGGCTTCAACTTCCTCGGCGTCAAGGAGATACGGGTGGCGAACCTCATCCCCGCTATCTTTATCCCCTGGGTATACCTGGGGCTTGAACAAGTTTTCCGGGGCGCCTAGCAGTTTGTTTATACTAAAACCATATTTAAAAGAAACTAACCGCGAAGGCGCGGAAGCCGAAAAAGGAATGGAATACTCAAGGGTCCTTGTTTTTCGCCTTCGTTCTTCGACTTTTTCGCCGTTGTGGTTCATTGTCCGTAAAAAACCGTCCCGAACAAGTCGGGCCCGTAGATCACCACCGGTTAATTTTTTGCCTTTCTTCTTTTTCTGTTTTGGAGTATTATAAAATAAATGTATAAAGAAGACGGGTATGTGTTGTCCTGGATAAGGGGCGTAAATCCTTTAGTGGAGAATTATCCGAGGACACTGGGATTATTTTTTATCGGGTTTACCGCGGCGATTCTCTTGTTGTCCGCCTGTGTAGCCTTTTTTCGTCTTTTTTTCCCTAAACGGGTGTATACCCTCCATGAATCGGCCTGGATGGCGGTATCCCTTTCCGCCATAACTATTGCCCTGGGTTTCTGTCTCCCCATGGTCCCCTCACCGGCGGTTCGGATGCTGGGCTCAAAGGTTCAGTTCCTGGGACTGACCGCCTTTGAAACCGCCGCCGCCTATACCGTATTTCTGGCATACCATGGGGAGGTGAAACGGGAAAGGCTTTTTTTCCTCTTGTCCTGGGCCACGTTTTGTATCCTTTTTCCCATATGGGGATTGGTTTCGGGCGCCCAGGCCATAGGTTTTTTTTCTTTCCTGCTCCTTCCGGGGAGCGCCTTTTGTATCCTTAAAGCGCGGCGCCGGAAACAAAGGTACGCTGCCTATGTCCTCCTGGGGGGGATTGGCGCTTTTATGGGCCTCGCCTTTGTCATTTCCTTTCCTTTGCCGCAGATCCTCCTGTGGGCCACGGGGGTGATGGTGTTTTTTTTAGCCGGAAATCACCTGCTTAACGGGCCGGCGTACATCTTTCACGCCCATGAGGTGGTGGATACGGTACTGCCGGAAAGTAACCACCACGAGGTTTCTCAGGCCATAACCCCCTTTATCCCCCAGGAATTCCTTTCCATCTTAAACAAAAGCACGGTGATGGATCTGCAGCTGGGGGATCATATCAAGCAGGAGATGACCATCTTTTTTTCGGATATCCGGCAGTTCACGGATCTTTCTGAAAACCTGAGCCCCGAGGACAGTTTTAAGTTCATCAATTCCTATCTGGCCCGGATAGTTCCGGAGATTACCGCCAACGGCGGCTTTGTGGATAAATACATAGGGGACGCCATCATGGCCCTTTTCCCCCAGGAGAAGGGGGCGGATATGGCGGTACGTACCGCCATTGCCATTCAGAAAAAACTGCTGGAGTACAATTTTCACCGGGCAAGCTGCGGGTACCGTCCCCTTTCCATGGGGATAGGACTGCACACGGGTACCCTGATGCTGGGGGTAGTCGGGGTGGAGGGCCGTATGCAGAACACGGTGATCTCCGACGCGGTGAACCTGGCAAGCCGCCTTGAAAGCATCACCAAGGTGTTTAACGTTTCCATGGCTATCAGCGAGGAGACCTTTAAGAAACTGGAAGATCCCGGTTCCTATATGTACCGGTTCATCGGTAAAGTCCGGGTCAAGGGAAAGGCGGATCCGGTATCGGTATTTGAGATCTTTGACGGGATAAATCCCGAATTCATGGAACGGAAGATGAAAGCCAATACCTATTTTGAACAGGGCATGCTTAACTATTATCAGAAGCGTTTTTCCGAAGCCCTCTTTAATTTTCAGAAGGTCCTGGAGATCCTGCCCGGGGACGGGGCTTCGATTTTTTATTTGGAAAATTGTCTGGCTAAAATAGGAAAACCCATATGAAAGAACTTTTTGCCCTAATCTCACAGGCCCGTCATTGTGTGGCCCTCACCGGCGCCGGGGTAAGCACCCTTTCGGGAATTCGGGACTTCCGGGGAAAAAACGGCCTTTATAAGGAAATGGACGCGGAAAAAATATTTGACATTGATTATTTTTTCCAGGATCCGTCGTTTTACTATAAGGCCGCGGGGTCCTTCATCTACAATATCGATGAAAAGGAACCCTCGGTGGTGCATACCACCCTGGGGGAACTGGAAAAAAGGGGACTGCTCAAGGCGGTGATTACCCAAAATATCGATCTGCTCCATCAAAAGGGGGGAAGCCGGCGGGTAATAGAAGTTCACGGTTCCCCGGTGGTCCATTACTGCCTCCGCTGTTCGGATCCCGGGGAGGTGGAGGAACATGCCGCCGGGGCCTCGGATTCTCCCCTTCCCGGTGATATGATGGATTTTGACAGGGCCGCCGCCGCTGTCAAGGCCGGCGGTTTGCCCCGGTGTTCCCGGTGCGGCGCCGTCCTCAAGCCGGCGATTACCTTTTTTGGGGAGAACCTTCCCTACCGGGCCCTTAAAGCGGCGGAGGAAGAGGCCCGGAAGGCCGATCTGATGCTGGTTTTAGGGACGAGTCTGACGGTTTTTCCCGCCGCGGGTCTGCCGAACCATACGTTACGGTCGGGGGGAAAAATTGTTATCGTGAATAATATGGAAACCCCCCTGGACCGGTACGCGGTTCTGCGTTTTGATGATCTCGGCCCCGTTTTTGAGGGAATACGGGAATGTCTGGACCAATGACTCTCCCCGCCCTTCAGGGCGAGGTGTTTAACCCGCGGACGGAATGAACCGCTGGAATCATTGGGGCAAAGGTACAACGGCCCTTAAAATATGGTTCCCCCCAGGAGGCGGCGGATAATTTCCACCGCCATGGCGGCGGTCTGGTTCCGTACATCCAGAACAGGGTTAACCTCCACGATTTCGGCGGACCGCAGCAGCTTTGAGGCGCCCAGCTCTTCCGCCAGGAGGAGCACCTCCCGGTAGGAAAAGCCCCCCGTCAGGGGGATACCCACGCCGGGGGCGATCATGGGGTCCATGGCGTCCATGTCCACGCTTACATGGAGGGCCTCCACCCGTTCTTCGAAAAACCCGATGATCCGTTTGGTGGTTTCGGCTATTCCCAGGCGATCCACATCGGTCATGGTGAAGACCAGGATCCCCGCTTCCCGCATCAGGTCCTTTTCCAGCCGGTCCAGGGACCGGGTTCCCAGGAGGACCGTATTCCCGGGGTCGAGTTTCCTAAAGTCCCCGTGAAGGCCGGTCAGCTCTTTTCTGCCGTATCCGCAGGCTATGGCCAGGGACATGCCGTGGATATTCCCCGAGGGGGTGGTCTGGGGGGTATTGAAGTCCCCATGGGCGTCTACCCAGAGAACCCCCCAGGATTGTTCCCTTTTTTTATAGGCCGCCCCGAGACCCGAAAGGCTTCCAATGGCGATGGAATGATCCCCCCCAAGGATGAGGGGGAAGACCCCGTCGTCTATGGCCGCCTCCACCCGGTTTGCCAATTCCCCGCAGGCCTTGGCGATGGGGTCGAGGAATTTGGCCGATCCGTCCCCCTCATCCACGAACTCCTGGGCGGGGACCGGAATACCGGGAAAACTTTCCTCGCACCCATGGCCTATACCGGCCAAGGCGTCCTTGAGCCCCGCCAGGCGTATGGCCGAAGGGCCCATGTCGCTGCCCCGGCGGTTTGCCCCAAAATCCAGGGGCAGTTCGATAACCCGGACCTTCACTGGGCATCCCGTTCAGCCAACGAAGGGCCGGAATTTCCCGCCGCCCCTTCCAGAACCGCCAGGGCCCGGTCGGCCCGTTCCAGGCAGCGGACCGCCCCCAGGATACGGACCGAACCGAAGAGGGGGGGGCTTACCCGGCTTCCCGTAACGGCTACCCGCAGGGGCATCAGGAGATCCCCCAGTTTTACCTCCCTCCGCTCAGCCTCGGCCTTTGCCAGAGCTTCGGCCTCCTGGTCATTTGCCCCGGCCATGGGTTCCAGGAGGCTCCTGCCCAGACGTAACAGCCTTATGGTCTCCCGCAGATCCGATTTTTTGGGGATGAATTCCTCCGCCTGGGGAAGCGGGGGTTCGGAAAAGAGGTACTCCAGCTTTGCCGGAATCTCCTGAAGAAAGGAAACCCGTTCCTTGATAAGGGGCATGGCGGCAATAAAGGCCCGCCACTGTTCCGGTGAGGGTTTACCTTCACCTTGGGAGGGTAAACCCCCGTTTTGAGCTGACAAACCCTCATCCCGGGAGGGTAAATTCCCGCTTTTTCCGAAAAGACCCGCCGCCCAGGGGAGGGCCAGGGCGGCAAGTTCCTGATCGCTTTTCATCCGTATGTAGTGGCCGTTGTACCATTCAAGTTTTTTATAGTCGAAAATGGCCGGGGCTTTGTTGAGTTTGTCCAGGCTGAACCGCCGCTCCAGCTCTTCCAGGGTATAGATACCGGTCTTCCTTGACGGCAGGCCGGCTTCGCCCTGGAAATCTCCCCCCTCCTCGTAGGAGCAGCCCAGGAGGGCCACATAGTTGATCAGCGCCTCCGGCAGGTACCCTTGGCGGCGGAATTCGTCGATACTGGTGGCGCCGTGGCGTTTGGAGAGTTTTTTTCCGTCCTGGCCCATTACCATGGGAAGATGGCAGTACTCGGGGTACTCCCAGCCGAAAGCCTGATACATAATCACATGGAGGGGGGTGGAGGGAAGCCATTCCTGGGCCCTGAGTACATGGCTTATCCCCATGAGGTGATCGTCCACCACATTGGCCAGGTGGTAGGTGGGAAAACCGTCGGACTTAAGCAGCACCGGATCGGGGTTTATATCGCTGTTTTTCCATTCGATATCCCCCAAAAGCTGGTCCCGGAACCGGGTAACCGGCAGGTCCCCCCCCAGGGGGATTTTGAGGCGTATGGTATGGGCCTCCCCGGCTTCCGCCCGGCGGGCCGCCTCGGCGGGAGGAAGGTCCCGGCAGTGCCGGTCGTAGCCGGTTTCACTGGCATGGGCCGCCTCCCGTTCCTTCCGCACCGCCTCAAGCCGTTGGGGGGAACAGAAACAGTAATAGGCCTTGCCCGCCTCAACCAGGCCGGCCGCGTATTTTTTATAAAGCTCAAAACGTTCCGACTGGATATAGGGTCCCGCGGGACCTCCCGCGTCGGGTCCCTCATCCCAGTGTAAACCCAGCCAGGCGAAGGTATCGTAGAGGTTCTGAACATAGGACGGATCAAACCGGGTACGATCCGTATCTTCCAGGCGGAGGATGAATTTACCCCCCCGGGACCGGGCAAAGAGGTAGTTAAACAGGGCGGTCCGGATTCCCCCGATGTGCTGCAGCCCCGTGGGGGACGGGGCATAACGATCTCGAATTTCCATATCGGTTTAAGTTTAGCACAGGCCCCGGTAAAGGCCAAGGCCGCGCGGTGTCTGGCCCGCGGCAAAAGGTCCATTGCAATTTACCCCAATTTACACTAGGCTGGTTTTGGAGTACATCTATGCGGAAAAAAACTGAAGAAACAAAAACCGGCGGACGGAAAAAAAGCGAGGAGGCAAAAACCGGGGGGCAGCTCCTGGCGGAAAAGCTTTTTTTTGATCTGAAAAACTGTTGGGACACCGCCGGGGCCGGGGATCTTAAGGCGGTGGAGGAATTCGCCGAAGGGTACAAGAGTTTTCTGGATCGGGGGAAAACCGAACGGGAATTTGTCCGCCAGGCCTTGGAGCTTTTGAAAAAGAGGGGATTTACCGATATCGAAACTCTCCTGGATAAATCCGGGGCCTCGGGGCTTCTGAAACCCGGGGCGAAGGTTTATCAGAATATCCGGGGGAAATCCCTGGTATTCGCGGTAATCGGCGATAAACCCGTGGGCGAGGGAGTCAACATCCTGGGCGCCCATGTGGATTCACCCCGGATCGATCTTAAGACCAACCCCCTTTATGAGGATACCGGTTTTGTCCTCTTCGACAGCCATTATTACGGGGGGATAAAACATTACCAGTGGACCACCATACCCCTGGCCATGCATGGGGTACTTATCGGGAAGGACGGCAAACGGCGGGACATCTGCATCGGCGAGGATCCGGAGGACCCGGTTTTTACGATCACCGATCTTTTACCCCACCTGGCCCGGGATCAGATGCAGAAAAAGGCGTCGGAATTCATTGACGGCGAGGAACTGGATATCCTGGCGGGGTCCCGGCCCTACGCGGACCCCAAGGTGAAGGAGCGGGTTAAGCTTTACCTGCTTAATTTACTGCATGAAAAATACGGCATGGTGGAAGAGGATTTTGCCGGGGCTGAATTTGAATTTGTCCCCGCCCATAAGGCCCGGGACATCGGCATCGACCGGAGCATGATCGGCGCCTATGGCCATGACGACCGCTGCTGCGCCTACGCGGCCCTCCTGGCCGCGCTGGATCTGACTTCGGCCAACAAAGTTCCGGAAAAAACCGTGATCTGTATCCTCACCGACAAGGAAGAGATCGGGTCCATGGGGAATACCGGCGCCCAATCCCGGCTTTTTGAAAATTTTATCGCCTATCTCTGCGCAAAGACCAGGAAGGACTATTCGGAAATCCTTCCGCGCCGGGCCTTGAGTAATTCTTCCATGCTTTCGGCGGATGTCAACGCCGCCTATGATCCGAATTTTGATTCCGTGTACGACAAAAAAACCGCCTCTTACTTCGGCAAAGGCATCGTGCTTTCCAAATATACCGGCCGGGGCGGAAAATTCGGCGGCAGCGAGGCCAACGCCGAATTCTGCCAAAAAGTACAGGGACTCCTCAATAAAAATAATATCCAGTGGCAATACGGCGATCTCGGCAAGGTTGACAAGGGCGGGGGCGGAACCATCGCCCAGCATGTGGCCAACCTGGGGGTTGAAGTCCTGGACTGCGGCATCCCGGTGCTTTCCATGCATTCCCCCTTTGAGGTGATCAGCAAGATAGACCTCTATACCACCTATAAGGGGTATATCGCGTTCCTGAGGGAAGCGTAAGCCGGTTTCTTTTACAAACTCCGAATGCACGCCCGTTAATCGGGATTTTTTGCATATTTATGCAAAAAATCCATAGGCGCAACAGGGGCCCTCCGGGCGGTCAATAGAGACCCCGGTTAATACCCGTGACGAACTATGTTTGCGCAGCTTGCTGCGCGGACGCCCATTTTCGGTTTTAAAAGAAAATATCCGATAAGGCTAAACTCCGCGCCTTATTCCAGGTTTGCATGATTATAAGCCACAGTTTCTCCTGTTATACCGTTTTGTTTCATAATATTCGCTACCACACCGTCTGTAATCAAAACGATTGCCGCCTCAACCAAATTACCGGATAGATTTTCTTTGATAAATACCATCTCCGGACGATCCGATTTCGCCGGAGGTGAAAATTTTGATACCGCTACAACACAATGACATTCTTTTGGAATCGGCGCATCGGGATTCATGGTGATGACTGCTGTTCTGGCGCCTTGTAATTTTGCTTTACGTACCAGTTCCAAAGTCACCGCGGTGGTGCCTCTTCCTGAAGCAACAATAAGCAAATCCCCAGGCCGCACGCTTGGGGTACAAGCATCACCGACTAGGCATGTTTTATGATTTGTCTGCATCAAACGCATCGCAAAACCCTTCATGAAAAGCAGGCTGCGTCCTGTACCGCCTATAAATATGTGTTTTGCGCCTGTTATCTCACCGGCGAATTTCTCTAATTGGGCCGGATCGATTTTTGCAATTATACCTTTTATTGCTTCAATTTCGGCAAGAGCGAATTCAACAGCGTCCATCACCCCTCCATGATATCCCGTATTTCCAGCGCCGCCCCGCGGGGATCTCCCGCTGAAGTTATGGCTGTTCCAACAATGACCAGATCCGGCTTGAAAGGCATTATCCGCCTTAAGGTCTCACAATTAATGCCTCCTGCCACTGCAAGCTTGGCATTTTTTACCATGTTTCTTGCAAGGCGCAGGGAGCACTCGGGGCTTGACTCTTTTATGGAAACAGCGCGGTGGATACCAATATAGGCGGGCTGAAATGAATCCAGTTTTCCGCATCTATTTTCCAGTTGATCGTCCGGAACTCCCATCATATCCACATGGATCAATTTGCCTCGTTCTTTAGCGGCGGTGATGGCTTCCTGTATTGTAATATCCCAGGTCCTGCCTGAAACTGTTACAATATCCGCTCCGGCGTCAAAGGCCAACTTTGACATGATATAACCGCCATCCATAATTTTAAAGTCCGATAGGATTTTTACCCCCGGAAGGTTATCCTTAAAATGCCTAATGACGCTGATTGGATTAACAAAAGAAAAAGGGGTGCCTAATTCAAGAACATCAATAAGATCTTTTAAATCCCGCGCTATTGCCAGACCCTTTTCAAAGCTAATCATGTCCAATGCGAGCTGTAATTCCATATTCTTACTCCCCATAAGTTATTGGACTTGTTCGACAACCTATTTTACTGAACCCTATCGGGTTCGGGTTATCGAACAAGTCTCGCAAAATGCGGATCATTTTGCTGTTTTCAAGCGGAAGTTGTTCAAAAACTGAGGTTTTTGAACAACTCTATTCATTCACGCCATCCGCCGGTGTCTATTTCCCCGTTAAGGTCCCACAGACAACGCCAGCTTGGAGCGCCCTCCCATAAAAGAACTGTCCCTTTTATAAAGCGGTTAGTCGTGGTGATGCTATTGATATCGTTCATTTCCGTGTCGGCAAGCGGGTATTCAGTACAGCAGCGTAAATTACTAAGCATATGACTTCTTGAGGTAGAAAACGGTACCGGGAGGGTTCCCCGCTGGACGGCCCACTTGATACAAACTGTTACGGGATGAATGTTATGCGCCTTTGCGATTTTACTTATCGCCGGATCATCAAGAATATTTGTGTCATCGTCTGTTCTATCGCGGTCAGGACGATTTGGACTTCCAAGCGGCGTATGGGCAATAGCCAGGATATTTTTCTCTTTCATATAAGCAAGCAAACCGGTCTGCTGGAGATGCGGATGTAATTCAACTTCATTAACCGCCGGCTTAATGCGCATATGGGGCCATACGGAATCAAGTTTAGGTATTGTCATATTAGAAACGCCAATAGATTTTACTAATCCCAAATCAACCAGGCGTTCCATTTGATGCCATACCATCAAATAACGATCAGCATTAAATGGTTTTGCGTTTGGATCTCTCTCGTTATCATCACATCCGGGGCCGTGATGATTTGGAAACGGCCAGTGTATAAGGTAGAGATCCAAATAGTTAAGCTTTAAATCACGCAATGTTTCGGCGCAGCTTATTAATACCTCTCCCTCTTTATGGCGATCATTCCAAATTTTTGAAGTTATATGAAGTTCTTCCCGTTTGATAAGGCGGGAAGCCAAAATCTCATTAATGGCGGCGCCTATTTCTTTTTCGTTTCCATATGCTCTTGCGCAGTCTAACTGACGATAGCCCAGGGATACAGCTGTTTTTACACTCTCCGCGACATCCTTTGGCGTTACATGATCCGATCCAAATGTACCATAGCCAATACAAGGCATAACAGTATTATTATTAAGTGTATATTTAGGGATTGCCGCCTGTTCAATTCTATCAGCGGCCAATTCAAATTGCCCTGCCCTTTCCATAGAAACCTCTCCTCTTTTTCAAAATGGCTCTCCCCGCCGCCGGCTTCGTTTGCGAGCCCGGCGGCGGAGAAGACGGCCTAAAAATTCAGAATTTTACGAATGTCCGGATCGTTGAGATTGTTTTTAGTTACTACCGCCACATTGGTGGCTATATTTTTTTCAACCGTACCGCCTTCCAGCAGTGTTACGGCGGCTTTAATGCTCTGGTAGCCAATGTCATACGCATCCTGGGTAATGATGGCGTTGGTGATGTTTTCTTCAAGGTAAACAACGTTGGTCTCTGTTGCGTCAAATCCCACATGGGCGATTTTTCCAATAAGACCGCGTTCCCGTAACACATTGGCAACCGCGGTGGTAGTTACGTCATTGTTAGAGAATATGCCGGCAATATCAGGAGTGGAGGTAATCCAATCGTTTACAATCGCCATGCCCCGTTGTAGATCATTCGCGCAATACCGGACATCTACAAGTTCCATGGTTGAAGTATTTTTGCCGATGTAGTCATTAACACCATCGCACCTGGCACGATTTGACTCAACGGTTTCGGCAGATCCCAGGCAGGCATATTTGCCTGTATGGTTAAGTACCTCCGAGAGTACTTTTCCTGCCATTTGGCCGGCAATAAAATTATCGGTCGCGATAAAAGTTTCACCTTCATAACTGCTGGTAGTATTAAACAAAACGATCTTAATTCCCTTGGCTGCCGCGCTTTCCAGGGTTGGAACAAGGGCATCGGCGTCACATACGGCAATACAAATAGCATTAGCCCCCTTGGTAATGGCGTCTTCCGTCATTTTTATTTGCTGTTCAAATGAACTCTCCGTGGCGGGTCCGTTAATGGTGTATTTGACGCCGAATTCCCTGCCGGCCTCGCCGGCGCCATTCATTACGGTGCTCCAGAATTCCCCCGATGCGGACATGGTAAAGAGAGCAACGTTCATATCGGCTCTTGCTAAAGGGCCGTCTGTTCTTTTAGCGGCGGATCTGCCACAGGCGGCCAGCATGATCAGCGCCAATACCGCGCACGAAACGAAAGATACATACCGGTAATTTGTCTTCATCTTAATTCCTCCATATGGTATCAAATATCTATCAAAACAACGCATGACATTGTTTTAATCTTGAACTATACGGCCTTACGCCGCTTTTGACGTAAAATATCAAGAAATACCGCAATAATAAGTACAATTCCGGTTGCGACTGTTTGCCAGTTTGTAGATATATTTATCAAATTTAAGCCATTCGAAAGGGTACCGATAATCAAGGCGCCAAGAATAGTTCCAATGATACCGCCATGACCGCCGCTCATTGAGGCTCCTCCAATGACGCAGGCGGCAATGGCATCTGCTTCATACATAACGCCAATACTGGGTTGTCCCGAATTGACCCGGGAGGTAACAAGGATTCCGGCTATAGAGGCCATGGCGGCACAAAATACATAGGTAAAAATGCGAATCCGATGGGTGTGGAGACCGGAAAGCCTAGCGGCCTCCTCATTGCTGCCAATGGCGTAAATATGCCGTCCTACCACGGTTTTTCGCAATATAAAGGCCGATCCGACCGCTAATACAACAACCGCAAGAATAGGATATTGTACCAGGTTAAATAACCTGCCCTGCGCGAGAATGCGAAATTCCGGGCGTTTACTGATATAAACGGCGCGGGAATCAGTTATTACCAGCGCCAATCCACGAATCGCCATCTGGGAACCTATGGTTGCCACAAAAGGAGGAAGTCTCATTTTAGTAACCAGAATGCCATTAATAAAACCCAATATCAGGCCAAAAACAATTCCCGTTACGCAACAAAACCAAATGGGGAAATTATTTGCCAGCATACTGGCGACAATTACGCTGCACATCGCTAACACGGGCCCCACGGAAAGATCAATAGCACCGGCTACAATAACAAAAGTTGTCCCTATGCCGATAATCATGGTCGTGGTAGTCTGCATCATCATGGTAAAAAGATTATTGGCAGATAAAAAGAAGGGAGAAACAATGGAGAAAAAAAGGAAAAGAATAAAAAGGGCGATTATACATGATATGATCTGAGCAAAATCACCGTGTGATAATTTATTTTTTATAAACGATGTAAGCCGCATATTAATTCTCCCCTGCAAATCTTTTAATTGTACCGGATGCCAATTCAAGTATTTTCTCTTGGGTTGCGTCATTTACATCTAATTCCCCGGTTATTTTTCCTTCGCACATTACAAATATTCTGTCACTCATCCCGATTATTTCAGACATTTCTGAGGATATCATAATAACACCGGCTCCTTGCTGAACGATCTGATTTATTAAATTGTAGACCTCATATTTGGCGCCAACGTCAATGCCGCGGGTTGGCTCATCAAAAATAACAACCGCAAAATCACGGCATAACCATCTTCCGACTAAAACCTTTTGCTGGTTGCCCCCGGAAAGGTGGCGAATGTTTTGCTTTAGGTTTGGGGTCTTTATGCGCAGCTGAGCTACTTTATTGCTGGAAATAAGTTCTCCCTTTCTATTGTTTAATATCCCGGCCCTGGAAATAGAATTAAGATTTGCCACCGTTATATTAAATTCCACATTTTGATCTAAAAAAAGCCCCGACCCTTTTCTATCCTCCGGCAGATAGGTAATCCCATTTTCTATAGCATCACTGGGAGATTTTATTTTCAGCTTTTTCCCATTTAATACAATGGTTCCACCGGCCGGTTGTTCGGCGGCTATTATGGATCTGGCCAATTCCGTTCTGCCGGCTCCCATTAATCCAGCCAATCCTAAAACTTCTCCTCTCCTCAAATTTAGTGATATATTATCTAATACTGTTTTTACCGAATTTCTTCTGGTAAGATTTTTTACTTCGAAAAAAACATCGCCTATAATACAGTTTCGTTTCGGATATTCCTCGGTCATATCTCTTCCAACCATGTCCTTGATTAGAAAGGGCAGAGAAAACTGTTTCCAATTATGGGTAGAAATATATTTACCGTCACGAAGAACCGTAACCCTATCAACAATTTCTTCAAATTCTTCTAATCGGTGGGATATATATATAATGCCAACGCCTTCGGATCGTAACCTGCGGATAATATTAAACAAAGTTTCTGCTTCGGTTATGGAAAGAGCCGAGGTTGGTTCGTCTAATACTAATACTTCCGAATGAACAGCCAGGGCCTTCGCAATCTCTACCATCTGCTGTTCAGCAATGCTCAGATCTTTGACAAATACACGGGCGTCTATGGATAATCCTAAATTTTTTAATAATTCCCGTGCGTATAAAGTCATTTTTTTATCATCAATAATACCCTTAAAACGGCTTCTGGGTTCTCGCGCGACATAAATATTATCCGCTACAGTGAGATCCGGTAAAAGGTTTAGTTCCTGGTGAATAATGCTGATGCCCATATCCTGAGCGTGTTTTGGCCCAAGGGGAATAAATGGTTTTCCCTTATAAAATATAGCGCCTTCATCCAATTTGTATATGCCGGTCAATATTTTCATAAACGTGGATTTACCGGCCCCGTTTTCCCCTGCCAGGGCATGTACTTCGCCCTTATTGAGTTCAAAACGGACATTGTCTAACGCCCTGACGCCCGGAAATGATTTTGTGACATTCTCCATTCTCAATATGTTTTGCATAACTAATTACTCCGCATGCCAGGTATGATCCAAGATGGTTTTTTTATGTCTAGTTTTGCCGTTTTTTTCATGGCCAGCAGCGCTTGTTCATAGGTAGGCATAACCAGCAAGGAACCCCGCCGGGTAGTAGAAACAGATGCGCAGGCATTGCAAAATTCGGCCGTATGGTTAAGCGCCGATTCACCGAGTTCGGAAACACAAAGGTTTCCCCTGGTTAATTTATAAATCAAGGCTCCCATAAATGAATCGCCCGCTCCCGTAGTATCCAGAACCTCCACATCGTAGGCCGGCTGATATACAAAGGCGTTTTTATTTCTAAGAAAGCACCCATTTTTACCCATGGTAACCGCGATAATTTCCGCATTTCCTGCAAGTAATTCCTCCGTGGCCCGGAAAATATCGGCAGTACCAAGAAAATAATCGAGCTCTTCAATGGTCAGTTTTAAAATATGCGCCCCTCGGATGGCACTGATAACCATTTGCTTTTGCTCCGGGTTTTTATAGGGAAAACGGAAATTTGGATCATAGGCGATTTTAACACCGTTGCTTTTTGCGGCCTCTAATAGAAATTTGGTTGATTCATAAATCGGCTTATCTTTGATAGTGGAAAGTGATGTATACAAAAAAACTTTGCTGTTTTTTATCTGATTAATATCCAAATCACCCGTATATATCTCAAGATCCGATCGCGGAGATTTATAATCAGTGAAATACCGGTCATTTCCATCTTTAAAATAAACAAAAAGGCAACGTGTTCCCATGGTGTCACTGAACCTCAAATTTGTAATATCAATCCCCATGTCCCGTACCAGATCGCGGAGATATTCACCATGTTCATCTTTTCCCACGGTACAGATCACCCCCGCGCTGCCGCCCAGGTTTACCAGCTGGGAAGCAACGTTTATCGGGGCACCTCCTGGATTACGCTCAAAAAGCAGAATTCCGGCCTCGTTTTTTCCCACACAGGTAAAATCAATCATTAAGTCACCGAGGACAACTAAATCAGACAACTTATAACCTCAAATCAATTAACGCTATCAATTTATTAATTCTATCATGTAATATATATCATGTCAAGAAAAAAATCGGGAAATATCGTAGAAATTTAGGCTGAGGAAGCTTTGGGGGATCGGCTGAGCCCCGCCGGAGGGGCGGATGGGCCTTTTCCATGGGATGGACAATGAACCCGGGGAGGCCCCCGGGGCCTTCATTGATTTTTTTTGCTGCCTTCTTTACAATATACCCTATTCATGGCAAAAATCGGTAAAAATTTAGATGACCTTTTAGATGGTAACCGTGCGCAGATTCTCAGATACTTGGTACAAAACAACGGCTGTTCCCGGGTGGAGATTGCAAAGACCATAGGGCTAAAACAGGCATCTATTACGAAAATAGTTCGGTCCCTCATAAATGCGGAAGTGATACAGGAAACCGGGTTTACCGAAGGGCTAAAGGGCCGCCGTTCCATTGGATTGTCCTTTAATTACACAAAGTACCGTATTATTGGCATGAAGCTGTCCTGGCAGGGCTTAAAGACCTGTTTGTTTGATCTCCAGGGAAACCGGTATGAAAAAGTAATAAATTATACTACCGAGTATCTTACCGCAAAAAACATCGCCGGTGTAATAGAAAAAATGGCCGATAACATCAGGGAGCTTCAATCCAAGTGTCCCGATGTTATTGCCGCGGGTGTAGCCCTCCCCGGTCCTTTTCATCGTGATACCGGAACACTCCTGCTGCATACGGAACTTGCCGATCGGTTCTATCCTATTAAGGAGGCCTTGTGTAAAAAGGTGCCTCTGCCTATTTTTTTCGAACATGATGCGGCCGCCGGAGCTTTGGCCTATTGGTGGTTTAAAACAAACTGTAATACCAGGCAAACCCTTCTGCACCTTCTTGTCAGTGAAGGCGTTGGTGGAGGAGTTGTTTCCAACGGACAGATTTTTTCTGGATGTCATGGCCTTTCTACCGAATTGGGGCATATTATTATTGATTACAAGGGGAAAAAATGCGTCTGCGGGGCCCGTGGCTGCTTAGACGCTTATTGCCGTTCCATCGCGCTGGAAACCAGGGCGGGGGAACTTTTGGCCAAATTCCCTAAAAGTACGCTTTCAAATGCCGAACATATTACCATTAGAGCTATTTTTGAGGCCCTTCAATCCGGGGATGAGCTTGCAGTTTATTTGATTCACGAGGCCGGTCAGTATTTAGGGTATGGGCTTGTATCGTTAATACCTATTTTTGATCCTGACATTGTTGTCATCAGTGATATAATAACCCACGGTGGACAAACACTGATGAAGGGTATTAACCATATATTAGACACAAAGCTCTCCAGCTATTATAACAAGCCGAAAATTATCCTTATGGATCCCGCGGAAGATTTGGTCCTATTAGGCGCGGCAGCCATTGCTATTGACGGTATCCTCGCCCGTCCGACAGAACATTTGATTCGTACCGGTCCTTCATGCAAAAGCATGTCCCAGTCATAGACATGCTGGGGCTCCTGTAGTTTTTCAGGCCTTTAATGAATTGTTAAATAATAACTTACGAGATTATATGTTGATTCAAAACATAATTCCAGCTTTCAAATAGGGTGAGGCGTGTCAAAGGAATAGTTTCGTATTCCTCGTCCAAGACTGATTGAGCGGTTTCATAAACAGTGTCGTCCCGCTGACAAATGATGTTGAGCCCTGTTGATGTGGTGGTGCATATTCCGGTGAAAATGAACGGTGAATCCGATTTTATCAGAACATAGGTCCGGCAATATTTGAACGGTTGCCTCTCCACCATCGGTATAGCCCCCTCTGACAAAAGGTACAAGGGGGACCAGATGACTTGTCCTTAAAACGGCTCCTGCGCCAAAGGCGC
The DNA here is from genome assembly GCA_031282145.1 of Spirochaetaceae bacterium. GTDB lineage: Bacteria > Spirochaetota > Spirochaetia > Treponematales > Breznakiellaceae > JAIRMO01. Next base: position 18,201 of record JAITEG010000004.1, read on the forward strand.
CGGTCCCTCCTGCCGCGCCGCGTCGGCGGAAAGATTCCGCGCCCCCATGCTCAGGGCCTGGCTTTTGAGTGAATGAAAACTGAATTTAAGGGCCTCCCATTCATGCCGCTCCGCCATATCCCGCGCCGCGTCCCGGTTGGCCCGGCAATTTTTGATGAAGATTTCCGCCATCCGTTTGTATTGGGCCATATCTCCCGAAAGATACCGGAGCCCCTGTTCCAGTATCACCCCATATACGGAAAGCGCCGCCGCCTGGGCGCTCCGGACGGCGTCCCGCTATATATGACCAACATACGAAGTGTTTTGGATCGGCAGGGATAGTGCATCAGGAAGAACAGTGCGAAGGGCTGTTTCCAGTTCCTGCCAGTGTACCGGCTTGCAGAGGCACGCGGCGAAACCTTCCCGTAAAAACTTTTGCTCCGCGCTCGCGTCCGCGGTAAGGGCGATGACCGGCATGGCAAAGCCCCTTTCCCGCAGGCGGCGGAACGTTTCTATGCCGTCAAGACCGCTCATCATATAATCCATAAGAATGACGTGATAGTCCTTTTTTGTTACCGCCTCAAGACACTCCGCCCCGCTTTGGACCGTATCAACTTGAAGCATAGTCCGCCGCAACAGGGATTCTATCACCAAAAGATTTTCCCGGTTATCATCCACCGCCAGAACCCGCCCGTCCGGCGCGGTAAAACTCCCC